>DASYUA010000119.1:0-49449 GCA_036001665.1 Tepidisphaeraceae bacterium | reverse complement strand
CCCCTCACCCTGACCCTCTCCCCCGAGTACGGGGGAGAGGGGAGAAGAGTGAGTATGGGGGAGAGGGAGACAGGGCAATTGTACGTGACCCCATTTTGTCATCTCGACGGGGCAGGAATGCGCTGCGAGGAACAGGAATATCAGCACGTGTCAGTGCGCGATGCCACAGGGCACGGCGGCTGAAGCCGCCCCTACGGCAGAAGGCGGACAGGAATGTCCGCCCCACCGTTTGCGGGGCACAGGCGATCGCCCTGGAGAGGAAGAAGAGTGAGTATGGGGAGAGGAGAGAAGAGAAGTACCGGGTGCTTAACTTTAATGCGCGTGGTCGGTGTGCTTGCCTCCGGGGCCGGCGGGGGCGGGGTCGGGGTTGGATTGGAGGTAGGCGTCGGGGTCTTTGGTGACGATGAGGCGGCCCCACATGAATTCCCAGTGGCCGGGGAAGGTGCAGACGTATTCGTATTCGCCTTCTTTTGTGGGGGCGGTGAGCTTGAGGGTTTCCTGCTGGCCGTTTTCGAGGAGTTTGGTGGCGCCGAGGACGTCGCTGGATTTGGGGATGTAGGAGCGGCCTTGTTTGTCGAGCTGGTCGGGCATCATTTCGGCGGAGGCGTCGGCGACGGATTTGCGGGTGCCGGGATTGACGACGACGAGGTTGTGAGGCATGAAGTCGGCGTTTTCGACGATGATCTCGAAGGGTTTGCCGGCCTCGACGACGAGGCGGGGGGTGTCGTAGCGCATCTGCTCGCGGACGGTGGTGATGACGAAGACGGCGACGCGGATTTCCTTGAGATCCTTGCGGAGGGCGGCGGCGTCGGCCGGGGGGAGGAGGGCGAGCATGTCGCCGGCGAGCTGGATGGTGGTGAGATATTCCTGGGTGGTGCGCTCGGCGGGGGGAATTTTTTTGGCCCAGGCGACGAGGGATTTGGGGACATTTGCGCCGGGATCGGTGGTCCAGGATTTACGGGGTAGGTTGCGGATGCCGCGGGCGGCGGCGACGAGGTCGGCGGAGGAGGCGGGGGCGGGTTTTTGGATCAGATTGGCGAGGGCGGCGAAGGTGGCGGGCTGGTTGGCGGGCATGCTGACGAGGGCGTTGATAGCAGCGCGGCGGATCGCGCCAGGGCCATCGCCGCCGCCGGGGATGTTGATGCGGACGCTTTCGGGAGGGGCGGGATTGCGCGGTTTCTTGAAAAGCTCGCGGTGAGCGGAGTCGAGGATGGTGAGGTTGAAATTTTCGAGGCGGCGGACGTAGGCGCCGGCGGATTCGGTGCGGTTCCAGATGGTGACGGCCTCGATGGGGAATTCGCCGCCGAGATCGACCTCCCACCAGGGGCGGTTTTCATTTTCAACGGTGTGGGTTTGCGAGCCAGCGCCAAAGAGGCCATTGGTATTGCCGTCGATGGCTTTGGAGGCGTCGCCGCCGTTGGAGGTGCTGGATTGGGTGGCTTTGCCGGCGGGGGCAATGTTTTTGCCCTCGCTGAAGACCTGGACCTCGGCGAGGGTGAGCGTGCCGCGGCGGGGGAGGTCGATACGGACGAAGCGGCCTCTTGCGCCGCCTGTGGTTTTGATGGTGGCGGTCAATTCGGCGGGGAGATCGGAGGCGACGAGGGGTTTTACCTTGTCGTAGGCCTGGTTGCGGACCTCGGGGTCGAAGATCAGGGGGATGCCGGCGAGGAGATCGGTGAGTGATGAGGCGGATTGGGAGGCTTCTTTCCAAACGGCATCAAAGGAGCCGTCGGAGAGGGCCAATGCGCCCCAGGCGGCCTGGCGGATTTCGGAGGCGCTGCTCTTGGTGAGCGATTTGATTTTTTCGCGGATGGGTTTGAGGTCTTCGGGGGGCTGGAGAGGGAGAAGGCGCGCCAGGGTGTTGGCGGCGGCGGGATCGTCCTTGCCGATGGTGTCCATCATGGAGAGGGCGACGGCGGCGCGGGTGGTTTTCCTTTGGGTGGCGAGGGTGTTGAGGGCTTCGCCGCGGAAGGCTTCGTTGATGTCCATGCGGAGGACGATGGCCTGGAGGACGGGCTCGGATTTGGGGAGCTTGAGGAGATCGGGGGCGCTGAGGGTGCGGAGGAATTTGAGGCCGGCGGGATTGTTGGGGGCGGCGGTCTGGCCGGAGGCGATGGCTTTGCGCCAGTAGGGATCGAGCTGGCGCATGGTTTCGCCAATGGTGTAGTCGAGGTAGTAGTCGGTGGGCTGGGCTTGCGCGGCCAGGACGATTTCGACGGCTTTGCCATCGCGGAAGAAGCTGGCAGCGCGGACGGCTTCGAGACGGACGCGGGGGCTTTCGTCCGAGGCCTGGGTTTTCAAAAGGGAGATGGGATCGGCGATGCGGTCGCGCCAATAACAGAGGACGCGGGTGGCGGCAGCGCGGGCGTTGGGCTGCGGGGAGCGGAGCATGCGTTTGAGGAGATTTTCATTGACGACGTTGTGCCACTGGTGCATCCAGAGGGCTTCGGTCAGGTGGTGTTCGTAGGCGGGATCATTCTTATCGAGCGCTTCGGCCCATTTGTTGACGGCGGCGATCACTTCATTGGAGTCGTGCTTGCCGAGCTCGACTTTGGCCCATTCGCGGATTTGGTTTTCGGGTTCTTTGAGGAAATCGAGGAGGGCGGCGACGGGTTGGCCGTCGATTTTTGGGCGGGGCATGAGGGGACGGCCTTCGTAGGTCATGCGATAGATTCGGCCGTGGTCGTGGTCGCGGTTGGGGTCGCGGATGTGGTGCTGCATGTGGCCGATGAGGGGCTGGTGCCAGTCGATGATGTAGAGGGCGCCGTCGGGGCCGACGGCTGCGCCGGTGGGGCGGAAATTGGGGTCGGTGGAGGAGAGGAGGTCGGGGAGGGACGTGCCGGCGAGGCCGGAGCCTTCGTGGCGGACGTTGACGCGATAGATTCCCTGGAAGCTGATGACGTTGATGTTGAGGAAGTTGCCCTGCCAGTCGTCAGGGAAATGGCGGCTGGTGAGGATGGCGGTGCCGGGGCAGGGGCGGGAGGGGCGGGCCCAGAATTCGTTGAGTCTTTTGTGCTTTTGAGGATAGTCGATCTGGCCGGAGAAGGCGGGGCCGAAATAGGAGGCGTTGCCGGTGGCGTCGGTGACGATGTCGTTGCCCCAATAGTCGAAGACGCGGCCGTGGGGGTTGGCGAAGCCGTAGGAGATGTAGGTTTCAAATTTTCCGGTGCGGGGCTCGAAGCGATAGATGGCGGCGTCGTTGTTGCGGACGGGGCCATCGGCGGTTTCGACCTGGGTGCGATGGAAGACGCCGTCGCTGAGATAGACAGCGCCGCCGGGATCGAGGCACATGGAGTTGGTGGTGTGGTGGGAGTCGGCGGAATCCATGCCCATGAGGATGCGTTCCTTGGTGTCGGCAACGCCGTCGCCGTTGGTGTCGCGGACGAACCAGAGGTCGGGGGCCTGCATGAGGAGGACGCCGTCTTTGTAGAACTGGAAACCGGTGGGGCAGTTCAGGTCGTCGAGGAAATGGGTGCATTTGTCGGCTTTGCCGTCGCCGTCGGTGTCTTCGAAAATCAGGAGGCTGTCGCCGGATCGGGAGGTGGGGGTGCGCTCGGGGTAGCTGGGCCAGACGGCGACCCAGAGGCGGCCCTTGGTGTCCCAGGCCATTTGCACGGGGTTGATCAGCTCGGGCCAGTTTTCCTCGCTGGCGAAGAGGTTCACTTTGGTGTTGGCGTGGGGCTTCATTTTGGCGATGGCTTCTTCGCCGCCGAGGAAGGGATATTTTCCGTCGGGAAGAGGGCCGGGTTTGTTGGTGGGGAATTTGGTGACGGGAGGGAGATTGGAATCATCGACTTTGAAATCGCCGCCCTGAGCGACGGCGAGGACGCGTAGATCGCGATTGGCGGTCATGACGTCGCGCTGGGACATCTCTTCCTGCATGACATCGTAGTTGCTGATTTTCTGGCCATCTTTGGAGGGGAAGGCGAGGCGGGAGCGGCCGCCGTAGACGTTGTAGCCGTCCATGGTGCGATAACGGGTGTGCCAGAGCCAGTTTTTGTCATTGACGGCCTGGCGGAGTTTCTCGAAATTTCCTTCGGGGGGAGTTTCATCGAAGAGGCCGCGGAAGATTTCGGGGGCGAGGAGTTTGTCGCCGGTGTCGGTGAGATGGAGGCCGTTGACGGTGAGGGATTGGTTTTGCTGGGAGGCTTTGGTGTAGAGGAGCTGGGATGGGATGAAGAGATCGACGAACTGGACGTGGTTGGATTTGGCGACTTCGGCCATGGCCTTGGTGTAGAGGTCCAGGTTGGCATTATTCTGCGCCGGATCGAAAAAGTTTTTGTCCTGGTTGCGCTCGTTGGCGATGGGGGAGAAGAGGACGATGCGCGGGGGGCCTTTGCCGGAGAAATCTTTCTTCTGCGTCTCCTTGAGGTATTTGTCGAGGTCGGATTTGAACTGGTCGAGGCCTTCCTTGCCTTTGAAGCTCTCGTTGAAGCCGAAGAAGGCGAAGATGACGTCTGCTTTGACTTTTTTGAGCCATTCGTCGGGGGCGCCGAAGTTTTCGGAGCGGTGGCGGAAGGCAACTTCATCGCCGGCGGCGGAGAGATTGCGAAAGATGAGGTTGAGCCGGGGATTGCGGGCGTAGATGAGGGTTTCGAGATAGCCGGAATGCTGCATGCGGTCGGGGAGGGTGTTGCCGATGAGGGCGATGTGGTCGTCTTTTTTTAGTTCGAGGGGGCCGCCGGAGGTGAGGAGGGAAGTTTTTTGATTTTCGGTTTGGAGGGCTTTGGAAATATTCGCGGCGGTGGAGGAAGTGGTTATCGATGAGGTGGAAGGAAGGTTGGAGGTTTCACGGCGGAAAGTCGAGGGAACGGCGGCTGAAGCCGCCCCTACAGGCGCGCCGGTGCGATTGGCGGCGCCGAGGGTGGTGGTGAGGTTGTGTTCTTCGACTTTGATGCCTTTGCGGTAGCCTTTGAAGCCGTAGGGGGTGGGTTTGTAGTCGCCGACGTAAGTGACGTCGGCTTTTTGGGGGACTTCGATGCCGAGGCCCCAGTAAGCGGCGTTGACGATGAGGCGGCGGAGGGATTCGTTTTGGAGGTCGGTGGCCGCGCCGAGGGTGGTGCAGAAGATTTTGTTTTCGTTGCCGGCTTCGTTTTTGTAGAGGCGGGTCCAGGCGACGGCCATCATGGGGGTGTTGACATCCTGTTCCTGCTTGTCGGTGGCGCGCTTTTTGGGATAGCTGGCGGGAGGATCGGTGGGCTTCATGCCCTTGAGGACCTGGCCGCGGAGGAGGATTTTGGCGTCGGCGGGGGGATAGGCTTCGTAGACGTCGGAGTCGCCGAAGACGTCGGTGACGCCGCGGAGGATGGGGTCATCTTTGGAGCTGGGCTCGATGATGCCTTTGGTGGCTTCTTTTTTGTGGTTGCCCCAGTGGCTGACCCATTGCTCGCCGAGGACGCGCTTGCCGAAATTGGAGTAGTCCTTATAGGCGCCTTCCTTGATCTGGAAGGAGTGGGTGGCGGTGCGGAGGCCGAGGATGGGGACGCCGCGCTTGTAGGCATCGACGAAATGCTTCATGGCGTCGTCGGGCCAGTTGCGAAAGCGCAGGAGCATGACGATGGCGTCGGCGGAATCGAGCGCTTCGGCATCGGGGAGGGATTTTTGGTTGTCGGGATTGATGGCACCGTCGGGGTCGAGGGCGAAGAGGACGGTGCATTTGAAGCCGTGGCGCTGGCTGAGGATTTTGGCCAGCATGGGGAGGCCTTCTTCGCTGCGGTATTCTTCATCGCCGGAGAGGAAGACGATGTGCTTGCCTTTGCCGGGGCCGTCTTTGGGTGGGTAGGTGACGGAGGTTTGCGCGGCGATTGCCGTGGTGGCGGACAGGAATGTCCGCCCCACCAGGCCGAGCAGAAGGAGAGTGAAAAGAACGCGACGGGCCGAAATGTTGAAGTCGGTCATAGTATGCGTGTTGGTTTTGCGGACAGAATCGATCCCGCGCCACGGGTGCAGGAGTATGCTGTTTCTACTGCTGGGAAGGGTAGTCGTTTGGGGAATTTACAACAAGCGGGAGGATGATATCCGCCTGCGGCGGATGTCGGGCAGGAGTGCCCGACCTACCGGATGTCCGGCACAGCCGGACCTACATGCGACGGAAGAAGGTCAGCGGGCGGGCGGGAGTTGGTCGCGGAGGAAGGTGCAGGCGTTTTCGAGGATTTTCAGGGGGAGTTTTTGCTTATAGACGGGGTAGGTTTCGTGGCCGGGGCGGAAGTAGAAGACGAGGCCCTGGCCGACTTTCCAGAGGCAGGCGGAGCGGAAGTGCTCGCCGGAGTCCCATTTTTCTTCGAAGATGACGGTGTCGGGGGTGGGGACGTGGAAGGGCTCGTCGTACATTTCGGTTTGGGGGATGTCGAAGGATTGGGGGAGGCCGTGGGCGATGACGTGGCCGGGGATGAGGGTGCGGACGTGGCTGGGTTTGCCGTCGGCGCGGTAGGCGGGGAAGACGCAGGCGGGGAGGGTGATGATGAGATTGGAGCCGTTGAGTTTGGAGGAGGGGGTGAGGGGATCGGTGCGCTTGGGGACGGTGTAGGGTTTGGGGGTGACGTAGGTGATGTTCAGCTCGGCGCGTTTTTCGGGGATGATTTCGCTCAGGGCATCCTGGGTAGCGCGTTCGTTCATGGCGAGCACGAAGGGCTTGGACCAGTGGGCGGAGTGGAGGGAGATGAGGGCGAGCTTGCCGGATTTGACGCGATCGACGATTTTTTTTGCGAGCTCGTCCTTGACGTCTTTGTGGCGGAGGTGGCCCCACCAGATGAGGATGTCGGTGTCGTTGAGCAGCTCGTCGGGGAGGCCCTGGTCTTTGTCGTCCATCTTGACGGAGGTGACTTTGAAGCCGTTGAGCTCCTTGAGGTAGTCGGCGATGGCGTTGCCGAGGAAGTTGTCGTAGGCGGGTTTTTGCTGTGGTTGTTGTTCATCCCAGACGACGACGCGGATGGGATGGAGGATGGCGGTTTGGCGGAATTGGGCTGACGACATCGGGGTACAGACGATGAGAGTCAGGAGAAAGATAAGTAGCTTCATGGGGATAATCTTAAAGTGTCGGCGCGTCTCTTGGAATTGAGTTGGGAAAGTTTCGTGGTGTTCAGAACGAGCCAGAGCTCGGACCGCTCCTTGAATTCAATCGCAGACGCATGGGGGCCGAGTACGGCCCCCATGCAACCCCCCGAAAATCCGTTTTAATTAACGTCACCTTCGGTAACTTACTGGAGGCATTTCGCTCATTGAGGCATTTGAGGCGCTGGCGGCTTTTGGGCAGCTTGGGCGGCGAGGTGTTATTTCCATTCGGCCAAATAGGCTTGGATTCCGCTGAAGGTTGAAACCGGCTGACAAATATCTTCGAAGCGATCGGGATCGCGCTGCTGGAGAATGGAGGCAACCTGAGCCGCGATGGAGGCGTCGAAGTTTTTCAATTCGGTGGCAAGAGGTTTGTCGGAATCGATGAGTTTTAGAGCGTAGTCGTAGGCGCTGTCGAATTTTCCGTTGTTGTCGGCGTCGATGAAGATGGCGCCGGTGGAGCCGAGGACGTAGGGGGTGAAGTGGGTTGAGGTGGGTTGGTAGGGTTTGGAGGTTTGCCAGTAAGGTTCGGAGATTCCGGGACCGGTGGCGATGGCGATGAGGTGGAGGTCGTGTTTGGGGTGGGGGAGGGTGAAGTGGGCCTGCCATTGGCGGCCGGGGGAGGGGGGGAATTCGACGGATTTGATTTCGAGGCCGTTGGCGAAGAGGGCGAGGCGCGAGGGGCGGGACCAGGGGGGAGATTGGACGGTGATGTCGATTTCGAGGGGGCCGGTGGCGGGGACAAGATCGCCGGGATGGAATTTGTTGTTGATGGTGATGTCGGTGAGGAGGCCGTAGCAGACGAGAACTTGGCCGGCGAGGAAGTTTTGACGGGCCTGGTCGATGTTGATGTGGGCGGGATCGGAGTCGTCGCAGCGGATGTAGGTGCGGGCCTGGCCGACGATGTAGCGGGAGACGTCGTGGGAGTCGGAAGCGCCGACGGGGGTGATTTTCTGGCCGCGGTTGAGGAGGCCGAACCAGTCGCGATGGAGGCGCAGGGCGTCGCTCATGGTTGCGCCGGAATTGATGACTTCCATGGCGTTGGCGGGGAGTTTTCGGCCGTCGAGGCGCTGGCCGGTGAGGGCGAGAAAGCGGGAGGGATCGTGCGGGCGGAAGCCGCCGTGGATGTCGCGGGCGTGGTTGAGAATGATGATGGGATCAGCGCTGGCGATTTCGGCGATGCTGGTGGCGAGGGTGTCCCAGTTGGCAGCGCGGAAGTTGATCAATTTCGAGTTGGGGGGAATGGGGAAGATGTTGAAATGGCCCTGGGCGGCGGTGGTGACTTCGTTGCCGATGACGGGGGTGAAGTATTTGTCTACGCCGAGTTTTTTGGCGGCTTCGGTGTAGTCGATCTGGAGATTGTGGTCGGTGGCGATGGCCAGCTCGATGTTTTCACCGGCGAGGGTGATCATGCGTTCTTCGAGAGTAGCGTCGCCGTGGCGGGAGTAGGTGAAGGTGTGGATGTGGGGGTCGCAACTGACGTAGCCGGGGGTTTGGACGACGCGGGAGATTTTGAGAGTTTTTTCGAGGGTTTGGCCGGGTTTTAGATCAATTTGGGCGGAGTCGAGGGAGTATTCGAAGCCGCGGCCGGCATAGAGGGTGTATTTTCCGGCTGGCAGGGGGATGTGGGCTTTCCCATCGCCGGTGTAAACGACGCCTGGGCGGGCGGCGATGCTTGCGTCGAGGGCGGGGCCGATGCCGGCGAGGCTGCCATTGGCGTCGACGATGGTGATGCGGGAAGGCGTGGGTGAATTGGTGGCGATGTCGATGACCTGGACGTCGAGGCTGGATTCGGAGAGGACGTTTTTGGAGGAAGTGGGGAGGATGGCGATGTTGCCGATTTCGATATCATCGGAGGGGAGGCCGGCCGCGCCGTCGCAGGAGATTTTCAGCTCATTGTCGCCGTCGCGCAGCGCGCCTTCTGGAAGGGACAGATAGATGACGGTGTCTTTTTCATCGGCCAGGAGAAGGCCGATTTTTTTATTGTTGAGGCGCAGGGACCAGGCTTGCTTCACATCGCGCTGGCGGAGGCGGAGGGTGTGGGGAACGCTGTTTTTGGAAGACCTGAAGTAAATGGTGAGCTCTTTGCCTTCGGCGGCGGATGGAAAGTCATCCCACTCGCGCTCGCTGCCGGAGCGCAGATGATGCATCCTGGGATCCATGAACTGCTGCGCGGCGCAGCAGGTGCCCAATAACATCGCAGCTGCGAAAGTGATTTTGGTTGCGCTCATTCGAGGTAGTTATATCATGCCCGGTAAACGTGCGCGTTTCTTATGCAAGACTGCGGGTGTTGCGTGCGGGGTGCCCAAAAAGTGAGTGTAAGTTATGCGCCAGCAGCGGGTTTTGAGCGGCTGGGGGCCTTCTGGCAGAGCCCGGCACAGTGCTTGCGTAGATAGAGAGTGGGCATGGGCGGCTCCATGAATGGAAGGCCGCGGAAAGATCCGGGGCTGGCCGCCGCTGCATTCAATTAACCAAGAAAGACAAATTCATATGAGACACGGATATTTGATTGATATGGATGGCGTTTTGTATCGCGGGACCGAGATGATTCCGGGGGCGGACGAGTTTGTGCGCGAGCTGCTGATGCGGGACATTCCGTTTCGGTTTTTGACCAACAATTCGCAGCGGACGCGGCGCGACATTGTTGCGAAGCTGGGGCCGATGGGGATTGAGGTGGAGGAGGAGCACGTTTACACGTGCGCGATGGCGACGGCCGCTTATCTGGAGTGGCAGAAGCCGGGAGGGACGGCGTTTGTGATTGGGGAGGGAGGATTGTTGAATGCGTTGCATGCGCATGGGTATGCGATTGTGGATAACGATCCGGATTATGTCGTCGTCGGTGAAGGGAGGACGTTCAATCTGGAATTGGTGGAGGCGGCGGTGAGGATGATTTTGCGGGGGGCGAAATTGGTGGCGACGAATCTGGATCCGAATTGCCCGACGAAGGATGGATTGCGGCCGGGATGCGGGGCGATGGTGGCGATGCTGGAGACGGCGGCGGGGGTGAAGGCGTTTTCGGTGGGCAAGCCGAGCCCATTTATGATGAGGGCAGCGCGGAAGGACCTGGCGCTGTCCACGGATGAGACGACGATGATCGGAGATACGATGGATACGGATATCCTGGGGGGCGTGCAGTTGGGGTTGCATACGGTGCTGGTGCTCAGCGGGGGGACGAGGCGGGAGGATCTTTCGCGTTATGCGTATTCGGCGGAGCTGGTGGTGGATTCGATTGCGGATCTGCACCGGATATTGGCCGAGCGGAGGTGGGAGCCGTGGTGGAATTTGAGGAATCCGGCGGCACGGGGGCGGGTGAGGGCAAGCGCGGGGCGGGAGGCGGCGGCTTAGGGTGCAGGGTATGATGCGTGGATGGTGATAAGAGTGGGATTTGTTGTGGCGGTGGTTTTGGCAGCGCTGGTGGCGCGGGCTGATGGTGCGCTGCCGGCGACGCGGCCGACGCTTCGGTCGACAACGCAGCCGGCGACGCAGAATGTTCCGGCAAAACCCACCGCACACACGATCAAGGAAATCGAAGGTTGGAAGGTTCATGTCGATGATCGATTGCTTTTGGGGGCGGACAAGGAGCTTGGTGAGCGGGCGCTGCGGCTGCTGGGGGTGCATCTGAAGCGAGTGGAGTCGGTGGTGCCCGCGGAAAAGCTCCAGAGGATGAAGGAGGTGTCGATCTGGCTGGATCGGACGCATGGGGGGCTTCGGTCGGCGCAATATCATCCGAGCAGGGGGTGGCTGAGGGGCAATGGATATGACGAGGCGCTGGCGAGGTGCGTGCATATTCCGGATGCGGTCGGTTTTGTGTCGCCGCGATTGCAGCACGATCAGCCGTGGATGGTTTTGCACGAGTTGGCGCACGCTTATCACGACCAGGTGCTGGGGTTTGAGGAGCCGAGGATCAAGGCGGCGTGGAAGCGGTTTGTGGAGTTGGGGAAATACCAGTCGGTGCGGCACATTAGTGGGAGAATGGTTCGGCATTATGGGCTGACGGATCAGAAGGAGTTTTTTGCGGAGATGAGCGAGGCGTATTTTGGGATGAATGATTTTTTTCCGTTCAACAGGGTGGAGCTGGGGCGAGAGGAGCCGGAGTTGCTCGGGCTGCTGGAGGAGATTTGGGGGAAAGTGGTGGAAAAATGAGCAAGGGCCGGGGGATACAGGTAAGAACCGGGCGCTGGCGGCGATGGAACAGTTGGTGCACCTGGTCCCGCCGCGGGTGCTGAGGGGTTACGTCATTTCGAGCATCGAATTTGAAGATTCGCAGGTTCAACGGCTGAATAACAAGAACCTTCCGGCCGGGTGGGATCGGCCCGTGCCTCCGACAGCGCTGCGCAAGTTCGGAGACGATTGGGTGGCGCGTGGGGATTCAGTTGCGCTGGCAGTGCCCAGCGCGATCATTGGGGGGGGAATGGAATTATTTGATCAATCCAGCGCATGTCGAGTTTGATGCGCTTGTGAAGTCGGCACCGGTTCAATTCATCCATGATAAACGGCAGCGTTGATTGGTTCGCCGGCGATGTTGGCAGGGAGGGTTGATGATATGATTCGAGGATGCACGGTCGCTTGGCGGGCTGGGAGTTTTCGCGTCGAATCTTCGCTGTGGTTGTGATTTGGGCGGCGATGGCTGGTCGGGGCGCGTCGGAGGCCGAGGCGCGGAGGCCGAACGTGGTGATTTTCCTGGCGGATGATCAGGGGTGGGGGGATTTGAGCGCGAGCGGCAACAAGAACCTGAGCACGCCGAATATTGATTCGATCGCGAGGGATGGGGCGGTGCTGGAGCGATTTATTGTCTGCCCGGTGTGCGCGCCGACGCGCGCGGAGTTCTTCACCGGGCGATATCACCCGCGCGGCGGGGTGCGCGGGGTGTCGACGGGGCTGGAGCGATTGAATCTTGATGAGCGGACGATCGCGGAGGTTTTTAAGGCGGCGGGTTATGTGACGGGGGCGTTTGGGAAATGGCACAACGGGACGCAGTGGCCGTATCATCCGCGGGCGCGGGGGTTTGATGAGTATTACGGATTTACCTCGGGGCATTGGGGAGAATATTTCGATCCGCCGCTGGATCACAATGGGAAGATGGTGCGGGGGAAGGGGTATATCGTGGATGATCTGACCGATCATGCGCTGGAGTTTATTGAGAAGAACAAGGATGGGCCGTTTTTCTGTTATGTGCCGTACAACACGCCGCACTCGCCGTTTGCGGTTCCGGATGCGTATTGGCAGAGGTTTAAGGACAAGCGGATCGAGATGCGGGGGAGTTTGGGCGAGAAGGAAGACGTGGCCGAGACGCGGTGCGTGCTGGCGATGTGCGAGAACATTGACTGGAACGTGGGGCGGGTGTTACGGCGGCTGGAAGAATTGAAGCTGACTGAGGAGACGATTGTCATTTATTTTTCTGACAATGGGCCGGATGGTTTTCGGTGGAATGGCGGGATGAAGGGGAAGAAGGGTTCGACGGATGAGGGAGGGGTGCGGGCGCCGTTTTTTATTCGCTGGCCGGGGAAAATTGCGCCGGGGGTCAGGGTGAGAGAGATTGCGGGGGCGATTGATCTGTTGCCGACGTTGACGAAATTGGCGGGGATTGATTTCAAGAGCGATCGGCCGCTGGATGGAACTGATATTTCGCCGTTGTTCATGGGGAGCGTGCGCAATTGGCCCGATCGGATGATTTTTTCGCACCAGAATGGGCGGGTGAGCGTGAGGACGCGGCAATATCGGCTGGATGATCGGGGGGCGCTGTTTGATATGAATGCCGATCCGGGGCAGATGCGCGATATCGCGGCGGAAAAGGCGGAAGTGGCGGGGAAGCTTTCGAGGGCGGTGGCGCAATGGCGGAAAGAGGTGCTGGGAGGGCAGGCGCAGCCGAGGGATGATCGGCCGTTTCCGGTTGGATATGCCCAGTTTCCGATGACGGTGCTGCCGGCGCGGGATGGGGCGCCGCATGGAGAGGTGAGGCGCAGTGCGGGAGCGCCCAACTGTTCTTATTTTGTGAACTGGAGGGCGCTGGATGATTCGATGACGTGGGATGTGGAGGTGAATACAGCGGGGCGGTATGGGGTGACGATTTATTACACCTGTCCGAAAGGGGATGCGGGATCGTTGATTGAATTGAGCTTGAATGGGCGGAAAAGCAGTGGGCGGGTTGAGCCGGCGTGGGAAGCGCCGCTGTACACGAATCAGGACACGATCCCACGGCCGAGGGCGGAGTCGCAGATGAAGGAGTTTCGGCCGCTGGAGTTGGGAGTCGTGCAGCTTGAAAAAGGGCGGGGAGTGATGACATTGCGAGCAGTTGAGATTCCGGGAAAAGGCGTGATGGATGTGAGGCAGATCGTTTTGACACTGATGGAAGGGCAATGAAAACATTCTATTGCTTCGTGGCGGCGCTTTTTGTTTTGACCGGAACTGTGGCGGCTCAGCAGAGGCCGAACATATTGTTCATCGCGGTCGATGATCTGCGGCCGGAGTTGGGCTGCTATGGCAGCAAGATTGTTCGCAGTCCGAACATCGATCGTCTGGCAGCGCGGGGATTGGTGTTTGATCGGGCTTATTGCCAGCAGGCGGTATGCTCGCCGTCGCGGTCGAGCCTGTTGACGGGGACGCGGCCGGATACGACGAAGGTTTGGGACCTGGAGACGCACTTTCGCAAGGCGTTGCCGGATGTGATCACGCTGCCGCAGCATTTCAAGGACAATGGGTATTTCGTGCAGGGGATGGGGAAGATTTATCATCCGGGGTTTGATGATCCGCCGGGGTGGTCGGTGCCGTGGCAGGGGCCGGGGAGAAAAGCGAAGCAGTATGGGCTGGAGGAGAACCGCGCGATGCTGGCGCGTAAACGGAAAGAGGGGGTGGCGGCGGGGAAGAAGGGGAAGGAGCTGGCGAATTACGTGCGCGGGCCGGCGTTTGAGGCGGCGGAGGTGCCGGATGAGACGTTTGCGGATGGCGTGGTTGCGGAGATGGCGATTGCAGCGTTGAAGGAGGCGAAAGAGCGGAACACGCCGTTTTTTCTGGCGGTTGGTTTTGCGCGGCCGCATTTGCCGTTTGTAGCGCCGAAGAAGTATTGGGACATGTATGACCCGGCCAAGATCGAGTTGGCGACGAATTCATTTCGGCCGAAGGGTGCGCCGGCTTATGCGGTGCAGCCGGGCGGGGAGATGCGGGTGTATGAGGGGATTCCCAAGGGGCACATTGCGGATGATCTGGCGCGGCAGCTCAAACATGGCTATTACGCATCGGTGAGTTATATGGATGCGCAGCTGGGGCGGGTGCTGGATCAACTGGAAAGCCTAGGGCTGGCGGATAAGACGATCATCGTGTTGTGGGGCGATCATGGCTGGAAGCTGGGGGAGCATGATGCGTGGTGCAAGCACACGAATGTGGAGGATGACACGAGGGCGCCGTTGATTCTGAGCCTGCCGGGGATGAAGAGCTCGGGGAAGCACACGGGGGCGTTGGTGGAGTTTGTGGATGTTTATCCGACACTGACGGAATTGGCGGGGTTGCCACTGCCGAAGCATTTGGAAGGGGTGAGCGCGAAGGCGCTGGTTGATGAGCCGAACCGCGCGTGGAAGACGGCGGCATTCAGTCAGTATCCGCGAAATCCGGCCGGGAAGAGCCTGATGGGATACACGATGAGGACCGATCGCTATCGGTTTACGCGATGGGTGCAGCGGAATGATCCGAGCAAGATCGAGGCGGTGGAATTGTATGACCACAGCGTCGATCCGCAGGAGAATCAGAATCTGGCGGAGGCGTCGGAAAACAAGGACCTGGTGGGACAGCTTCATCGGCGGATGAACGCGGGATGGAAAGGGAATTTGCCCAAATGAACCGTTTTCAGATTCTGTGTTTTATCTGCTGCTTGTGTGTTGCGGGCACGGGGGCGTGCCAGACCTCGCGAGAGAAGGCTCCGGCCGGAGCGTCGGATGGCAAATCGGCTTCGGCACTGGCGGATGGGCAGACGATTGAAGTGAGACATGGCGCGGTGGTTTCTGTTTCGGGGGCAGCGTCGCGGGTTGGGCGGGATGTTCTGGTTCGCGGGGGGAATGCGGTGGATGCGGCGGTGGCGACGGCGTTTGTGCTGGCGGTGACATTTCCCGAAGCGGGAAATATCGGGGGCGGGGGGTTCATGGTGATTTATCCGGGCAAGGGCGGTGGGCCGGTTGTGGTGGATTATCGCGAGACCGCGCCGGCGGCGGCGGGGGCGGACACATTCGCGAAGGGGAATCGGACGCAATATCGATTGGTGGGAGTTCCGGGGACGGTTCGGGGATTGGCGCTGGCGCATGAGCATTTTGGGAAATTGCCGTGGAAGGATTTGGTGCTGCCGGCGGTGGCGCTGGCGAAGGATGGGTTTGAGCTGAACAAGGAGGTGGCGGAAGCGATCAATGAATACGTAACTAAGCCTGGGGATGAGGCGAACGAGATGCGGCGGGTGCTTGGGAAGGCCGGCGGCGGGATGTGGGCGGCGGGGGATAGGCTGGTTCAGCCGCAGTTGGCGGAAACGTTGGGGCGAATCGCGATGGAGGGGCCGAGTGCTTTTTATCAGGGGTCGATTGCGGATGCGATTGTGGAGTCGCTGGATGAGGGCTTGATTACACGCGCGGATTTGGCCGGGTATCAGGCGAAACTGCGGGAGCCGATTCATGGGACGTTTCGCGGTTTTGATCTTTATGCCCCCCCACCGCCGAGTTCGGGGGGGATCTGTCTGATTGAAATGCTCAATATGCTCGAGCATCTGGACCTTCGCGAGAACGAGCGGTGGTCGGCTAAGTCGCTTCATTTGATGATCGAGACGATGCGGCGGGGATTTGTGGATCGGGCGAAGTACCTGGGGGACGCGGATTTTGTGAGTGTGCCGGCGTATTTGGCTGAGAAGAAGTATGCGGCGGAAAGGGCAGCGCAGATCGATCCATTGCGGGCGACGCCGAGTGAAGATTTGGCGACTAACATCAAGCTGGCGATGGAAGGAACGCAGACGACGCACTTTGGCGTGATTGATGTCGATGGGATGGCGGTTTCGAATACCTATACATTGGAGCAGCGATTCGGCGGGCGGGTCATGGTTAGGGGCAAGGGATTCTTGCTCAACAACGAGATGGGGGATTTTAATTTGCAGCCGGGGGTGACGGATCGTCAGGGGAAGATCGGAACGAAAGCGAATCAGATCGCTCCGGGGAAGCGGATGCTTAGCTCGATGGCGCCGGTGATCGTCGTCAAAAACGGGCGGGTGGTGATGGTCAGCGGGAGTCCGGGGGGGAGGACGATCATCAATACCGTTTTGTGCGTGCTGCTCAACCGGCTGGAATTTGAGATGTCGCCGCGGGAGTCGGTGGATGCGCCGAGGCTGACGATGACGTGGTTTCCAGACAAGGTGACGGCCGAGGCCGACATGCACAGGGATCGGAGCGCATCATTGGATGAGCTGCGGAGAATGGGGCACTTTATCGATCCCAAGGCAGCGCGGCAGGGGGATGCGCATTCGATTTTTGTTGAAGGCGGTGGGGTGATCATCGGGGTGGCGGACAAACGGCGCGGGGGGGCGGCGGCGGGTTATTGAGCGGGAGAAGGTTCAGTTCCGCATTCGGGGCAGCGGCCGGGGGTGGCGCGGAGGTCGTAGCCGCACGTGCGGCATTGCCCGATTTTGCCGCGATTTCGAACGAAGCGGAGGAGGGCGATGGCTGGGAGAATGGCCGTCAACAATACGACGGCCCAGTGCGGGACAAAAATGGCTCGTGAGCGGGCGGTGGGATAGCCCATTTGGAGCTGGGCCCTTGGATACCAGGCGTCGTTGCGGACATAGCGGAAGCCAAGCCATTTTTTATCAACTCCGCCCCAGGCTGAGGGCACCTCGAGAAAATCTGTTTCCAGGTTGATGCCTTTGGAGGGGCCGATGTAGGGCGCGTACCAGGAATCGGCGACGGAATCGAGCTGGAACCCGGTGCCCATCTTCAGGGGAGTGGACCAGACCATGGCGGTTGGATTGGGAGCGACGGAAAGTGTCCAGGCGAAAATCCGGCCGCGGTAGCTGTGGAGGGAGTAGCGCATGGAATCGGTGCTGTACCAGATTCCGTCGCGCGCGTAGTGGCCGCGGATCCAGAGGAAGGCGGTGGCGAGGCAGAGGAGGGCGGAAAGAATTGTGAGGAACCTTGTGAGGAGGCGGGGCTTCATGGGGGATTGGACGCAGGGTGGAGGGCCAGGTTTCGGGGGCGGGATGCCGGTTTCACGGCGGCTGAAGCCGCCCCTACGAGAATCGTCCAATCTGATCCCTACTCGTATAGCCAGGGGATGGGGAAAGAGGTGATGCGGGTTGTGTTGAGGCCTTCTTTTCGGCCTTTGCCGGCGCAGTAGGCGAGGAGAACGCGCTGGTCGATGAATTCGATGGCGGTGTAGCAATACCAACCTTGCGGATCGGCCTCGATCATCTTTGATGGCGACCAGGTCTTGCCTTCGTCGCGTGAGATGGCAGCGCAGAGGGGTGTTCGTTTGTCCTTGAGCGCTTCATCGATTTTGGAATGATCGTTCCAGATCAGGAGCAGATCGCCGGTGGATGGAATTCGTTTCAGGGATGCGGGGGCGAGGGGAGATTTGATCTCGCTGGGTTCGGCCGGGGACCAGGTTTCGCCGCCATCGTCGGAACAGCAGCGATATTGCGAGCCGAGATCGGTGCGGCAGAGCATGAGCAGGCGGCCATCTTTCAGCTCGATGACGAGAGGCTCTTGAAGTCCCGAAGTTCCTTCCTGCGGAGGCTCAACCGGCCCGCGGCCGCGGCGCCAGGTCTTGCCTTCATCATCCGACAGGAAACAGACCGCGGTTGCCCGGCGGTTGAATTCCTTTCCCTCGACAAAGCGATGCCACGCGGCGGGAACGACGACGCGGCCGCTGGCGAGTTGGATGACGCGGTCGTTGTTGACGATGTAATAACCTTCCTGGGGCATGGTGAGGCGGGGCTCGGCCCAGGTGTGGGCTTCATCGCCGGAGAGCTGCATGTAGGCGCGGCAGTCTTTCCAGGAATGCTTGACGAGATAGAAGAGGGCGATTTTCCCTGACTTGAGCCGCAGGAGGGAGACGGACATGGTGTTTTGCTGGCCCTGCTTGGCGGGAATTGTTTGATCCTTATCCGACCAGGTTCGGCCGGCGTCGGCGGAGATGCGGCTCTCGAGATGCGCGGCGGCGTTATCGGCGCCGCCGCCGGTAAAGCTGGTGTAAATGAAGAGGATTCGGCCTTCCTTGAGGGCGATGAAATCACCTTCTGAGTTTCGAGGAGAGCCTTCGCGAGGGGCGAGGACGAAATGGGCGGTGGGGCCAGCCTGAGCTAACAGGCCAAAGAGGAGGATCGTCGTGAGGGCGCTCATGATTAGATCTGAGAATACAGGGAGAGGATGAGAACGGGCATCAGAACCGGCCAAAAAAAAGATTGGGATTTGAGCGCGCGGCATGGTACATTTATGCCTCATATAGGACAATAATGCCCATGGTTACCCTATTTGGGCCCTCCAAGACTATTTATGGACGTGGGGGAGACTTTTGTTGGACGTTAGGCCGATGATGTAATGGACAGAGAGAAAGGATCGGGATCGAGATGAAGCTCACAGTGCGAGATGCTGCTCAGCTTCTAAGTGTTTCTGAAAAGACGATTTACCGCTGGATAAAGCAGGGGGTGATTCCAGCGTATCAGATCAGCGATCAGTATCGGTTCAATCGTGCTGAGCTGCTGGAATGGGCCACTTCGCGGAAGATCAATGTATCACCGGAGATCTTTGCGGAGCCGGATGGTAGTGAAACGCCGCCGCCGTCGTTGAGCGAGGCGTTGAAGGCGGGCGGGGTCCATTATCGGGTTGGGGGGACGGACAAGCCGTCGGTGCTGCATGCGGTGGTGGACATGATCAAGCTGCCGGAGGAGGTGGACCGGGAATTTCTGTACCAGGTGTTGTTGGCCCGCGAGGCGCTGGGCTCCACGGGATTGGGGGAGGGGATTGCGATCCCGCACGTGCGGAATCCG
This sequence comes from Tepidisphaeraceae bacterium, assembly GCA_036001665.1. Classification (GTDB taxonomy): domain Bacteria; phylum Planctomycetota; class Phycisphaerae; order Tepidisphaerales; family Tepidisphaeraceae; genus JBGPEF01. Next base: position 30,398 of record DASYUA010000119.1, on the reverse strand, counting down.
ATCGTGCTGCACCTGGCGCGGCCGCTGGTGACGCTGTGTTTCCTGGAACGGCCGGTGGACTTTGGGGCGATTGATGGGCAGCCGGTTACGACGCTTTTCACGCTCATCAGCCCGACGGTGAGGGCGCACTTGCACCTTTTGTCGCGCCTTGGTTTTGCGCTGCGCGATCCGGACTTCAAAAACGCGATTCTCAAGCAGGCTCCGCGCGAGGAAATACTGGAAGCGTTGCGGCGGGTGGAGATTTCAGTGAAGACCGCGTCGCCGGCGCATCTTCAGCCGCAAGGCGTTCAACCCACGTCCGATTAACCGGCTTAGCAGGTGCAGGATGTGGCTCTATTGCCTGATTGGGGCAGTGTTATTTCTCGCCGCCAGCGGCCTGCCGGGAGTCTTTGCGGGCCGACGCAGCGTGACAGGTCAGCAAAGGGGGACCACCATGTCCGTGGCTGGATGCGGGCTGGGGATCATGGTGGCGTTGGCCGCACTGACTGGTGGAGCGAGTGCCGGCATAACCCTCCGAGGACCGCTCTCGGATTTGACACTGCACTACCGTCTCGATCCCCTGAGCGCCTTTTTTATGCTGCCCATTTGCGTCGTTGGCGCGGCCGGCTCGGTCTATGGGCTGAGGTACTGGAGCCAGAAGGAGCATCCACGAACGGGACAGAGATTGCGATTCTGCTACGGGCTGCTCATTGCGTCTTTGATAATGGTCGTTCTGGCGGCGGATTCGATCGCGTTCCTGCTGGCCTGGGAGGTCATGGCGCTGTCGGCCTTTTTTCTGGTCAGCACGGAGGAACACAGGAAGGAGGCGCGGGAGGCGGGTTGGCTTTATCTGGTTTCCACCCACGTGGGCACACTCTCTCTCTTTGCGCTCTTTGCGCTGCTGCGTATGGCGACTGGGTCGTTCGACTTTCGGCCTCTTGCGGCGGGGCAGGCGGGCTTGGCCATGCGGACGGCAATTTTTGTCATGGCAGTCATTGGATTTGGGGTGAAGGCGGGCATGATGCCGTTTCACTTCTGGCTTCCCAGCGCGCACGCCAACGCACCCACGCACATCTCGGCAATTCTCTCCAGCGTGGTCCTGAAGGTTGGCATTTATGGGCTTCTGCGGACGTTGACGCTCCTGCCCAATCCGCCGGTGAGCTGGGGCGGGGTGGTGCTGCTGCTGGGAACAGTCAGCGCTGTGCTGGGGGTTCTGTTCGCACTCGGCCAGCACGACCTGAAGCGACTCCTGGCGTACCACAGCATTGAGAATATCGGCATCATCCTGATGGGTTTGGGGCTGGCTCTGATTGGCCAGGCCCGCGGCAGGCCGGATTTGGTCGTTCTGGGGCTGGCTGGGTGTCTGCTGCATGTGTGGAATCACTCGTTGTTCAAGTCGCTGCTGTTTTACTCGGCCGGCTCGGTGATCCATGCGGTACACACCCGCGAGATTGACCTTATGGGTGGGCTTGCCAAGCCGCTGCCCAAGACAGCGCTGCTGTTTCTGATTGGGGCGGTGGCGATCTGCGGATTGCCGCCGCTGAATGGGTTTATCAGCGAGCTGTTCGTTTATCTCGGGCTCTTCCGAAGCCTGTCTGGCGCGCCGGGCGCAGCGTTGGCGGCCCCGGCCCTGGCGCTGGTTGGGGCGTTGGCGCTGGCGTGCTTCGTGAAGGCGTTTGGCGCTGTTTTTCTTGGCAATCCGAGGTCGGGGGGAATCGAGCGGGTGCATGAAGCGCCGTGGCCGATGATCGTTCCGATGTGGGTTTTGGCGATCTGCTGCACTATTATCGGAATCCTGCCCTCGATTGTGGTTCGGCCGCTGAACGCGGTGATCCATCAGTGGGACCCGCAACTCGCGCAGGGGCCAGCACTTAATGTCCTTGCTCCTGTCGCCTCGCTTGTGCCGATTACGCTTACAGTGTCAGCCATTGTTCTGATCGCATTTCTGTGGAGCCGATGGAGCCTCGCCCGCGCGGGCGGGAAGTGGGCATTGACGTGGGACTGCGGCTATGCGCGGCCGGGCAGTCGGATGCAATACAGCGGCTCGTCATTCGCCGCAACGCTGGTCGAAATGTTCAAAGCGGTGCTGCGGCCCCGCATACACCAGCCGAAGATCGCCGCGCCATTTCCGGCGGCGGCGACGAAGTTTCACAGTCAGGTAGACGATTTGGTGCTGGACGGTTTTCTGGGTCCGATGTGGCGGCGCTTTCGATCGCGGCTGGGTTGGCTGCGAGTGTTGCAGCAGGGGCGTGTGCAGACCTACGTTCTGTACATTCTGATCATCGTTTCCCTGCTGCTGCTGTTGACGATGCCCTTGACCGAAATGCTGAGGAGCATTCTAAGCGGAAGCGCGCCTTAGCCGCTGAAAGGGAACACAGAGAGTTGGACGATGACTATTTGGTTGTTGCTCATTTCGGTGATGATCATCGCCATCAGCGGCATTCCCGGGCTCCTGCTCGGCCGGCGCTCGATGTGGGGGCAGTGGATCGCAGCGGGGCTGAACCTGGTTGGTTCGGGGCTGGGGATGGCGGGGCTCATTTTGCATTACCTGCGGCCGGAGATGTTAGCGCAGATCAGCGGGCGATGGTCGCTGCCGTTGGGGCGGTTTGCGGTGGCGATTGATGACATCAGTTTGATTTTTCTCATTGCGATTTTTCTGATCACGGCCTTGGGGTCGGTCTATGGCTTGAGCTACTGGAATCAGCGGGAGCATGTGGGTAATGGCAGACAACTGCGACTGTGCTGGGGGATTTTGGCGGCGGCGATGGCGCTGGTGGTTTTGGCGCGGGATGGCGTGCTGTTTCTCATGGCGTGGGAGGTGATGGCGCTGGCGGCGTTTTTCCTTGTTTCGACGGAGGAGAACAAGCCGCAGGTGCGGGAGGCGGGGTGGATTTATCTGGTGGCAGCGCACGTGGGGACGCTTTGCCTGTTTGGTTTTTTTGCGCTGCTTCGGGGCGTGAGCGGTTCGTTTGATCTCTGGCCGGCGGGAGGGGCGGCGATGTCGGCGGGGATGAGCAGCGCGCTGTTTGTCGTCGGCGCGACGGGGTTTGGCCTGAAGGCGGGGATCATGCCGCTGCACGTATGGCTTCCGGGCGCGCATGCGAATGCGCCGAGTCATGTGTCGGCGATTTTGTCGGGAGTGCTGCTTAAAACGGGTATTTATGGACTGGTGCGGATGGCGGGGTTGGTGGCGGCGCCGCCGCTGTGGTGGGGAGTGACGCTGATTGTGGCGGGGACGCTGTCGGCGGTTTTGGGAATTGCGTTTGCCGCTGGGCAGCGCGATCTGAAGCGGCTGCTGGCTTACAGCAGCATTGAGAATGTGGGGATCATCGTTTTGGGGATTGGGCTGGCGACACTGGGACGGTCATTGGGGCGGCACGACTGGGTGGTGCTGGGTTTTGCGGGGGCGATGTTGCACTTGCTCAACCACAGCTTGTTTAAGCCGCTGCTGTTCATGGGCGCGGGGGGGATTTTGCACGCAGCGCACACGCGGGAGATGGATCGGTTGGGCGGGCTTGGGAAACGGATGCCGAGGACGTTTGTGTTGTTCCTGATTGGCGTGATCGCCATCGCGGGGTTGCCGCCGCTGAATGGATTTGTCAGTGAATTATTCATTTACCTGGGGCTTTTTCGGACAGTCGTAGATTCGGCCGCGGGGTGGAGTTGGGTGGGATTGGCCGCGCCGGCGCTGGCGCTGGTGGGGGCAATAGCGGTGGGGACATTTGTCAAACTTTTGGGGACGGTTTTCGCCGGTGCTGCGAGGAGCGAACAAGCCGCGCATGCGCACGAATCGGATTGGCGGATGCTGACGCCGATGTGGGTGATTGCCGGTTGCTGCGGATTGATCGGTGCGGCGCCGATGATGTTGGTTGGCGTTCTGGATCGGGCGGTGGCCGGGTGGAGTTTGCCAGCAGGAGGGACGGCCGCGAGCGTCGCCAGTTTTGTACCGTTGGGATGGGTGATGGGGATTGGGATTGCGCTGCTGACGGCGGTGGGCGGGGCGGGGTGGTGGTTTTTGCGGTGGCGGGTGAATCGAGATGCGCGGGAGGGGCTGACGTGGGATTGTGGTTATGCGCGGCCGACAGCGCGGATGCAATACAGTGGATCATCCTTTTCGCAAATGATGGTTGAGTTATTCGCCTGGGTGTTATGGCCGCGGCACCGAAGGCCGCGGATCAACGATGTTTTTGCGGCGCGCTCGGATTTCTCGAGCGAGGTTCCGGATGTGGTGCTCGATCGCACTTTGCTTCCGGCGTTTGGATCGGCCCAATGGCTGCTGGGATGGGCGCGGGTGCTTCAGCGGGGGCCGATTCAGGTGTACCTGCTGTACGTGCTGGCGATTCTGGTGCTGTTGCTTTTGTTTGCGTAACGCGTGGCTGCCGTGAATGGGCAGCGGAGGTTGTGGATGCTTTCGGCTCGTGCGTATTCATTTCGGCAAAAGTCGCAACTGGCGATTTCCCTGTCGTGGATTGGCGGCTATACCAACATCATCGCATTTCTGGCGATGGGGACACTGGTCTCGCACGTCACGGGCACCGCGACTCATTTTGCTCGTTCGATTGCCGTTTTAAATTACCAGGGTGCGGCGTTCTTTGGATTCCTGCTGCTCACTTTCACGGCCGGGGCGGCTTTGTCGGCATCCATGACTGAGAGCGCCAGGCGGCGGGGATGGCGATCAAAATACACGCTGCCCATCAGTCTCGAGGCCCTGCTGTTGGCGCTGTTGTGCATCCATTTGAAGTACCGCGCGCCGGTTCCGACGGGTCTGATTTTGTATGAGGCGGCCGGGCTGGCGTCGCTGGCGATGGGGTTGCAAAACGCGACCATCACCAAGATTTCGGGTGCGGTGGTGCGCACCACGCATCTGACGGGGATCTGCACCGACTTTGGCATTGAAGGCGTGCAGTTTCTTTTCTGGTGGGGCGATAAGCTGGCCAAGATGCGCCGGGAGCGGGCCGGCCGGCTTCTGAAGATATCGCGCCGGCATCCCAGCGCGCTGCGGCTGCTGCTGCTGATGTGCATCGCGGTTTCGTTTGGATTTGGGGCTGTGGCCGGAACGGTGATGTACACCCATTGGGCGGTTGTATCCCTGCTGGTACCGGTGGTCTTTCTGATGTGGATCGTCTATGGCGACTGGCGAAGCCCGATTGCGGACATTCGTGAACTGGACCTGCTGAACGATCCGGAGCTGCGGCTTCAGGGGATCATCAGCAAGCTGCTTCCGGCCGGTGTAGTGCTTTATCGGGCCAGTTGCCGTCGTGGGGGCGCTCCGCACCGCGCGCCCAACTTTCAACTCTGGCTGGACCGGGTTTCGGAGAGTGCCCAGGTGGTGGTGCTGGCGGTCAGCCCGCTGACCCAGTTTGACGCCAACGCGGTGTTGGATCTGGAGGCCGGTGTGGGCCGGTTGCATGGCGCGGGGAAGAAGCTGATCCTGTCGGGAATTACCACGCACCAGTTCAAGGCGCTGGATGCGCTGGGTGTGGCCAGGATGATGGACATCAACAATCTTTGCCCCGATCTGGAATTTGCCATCGCGCGGGCGATGGTGGTGCTGGAACAGATGACACGGCGACGGATGCGCTCGCCGATACGGCTGACCGCGTAGCAGAGCGGAGCCGATGGCCGGATGAAAGCATGATGACGGCGATCACAACTCTTATTCACTGCCTGCTGCTGCTGATGATGCCGCCGCTGCTTTTGGGCGTTATCAACAAGACCAAGGCGCTCTTCGCCGGGCGGGTGGGGCCGCCGCTGTTTCAGCCTTATTACGATCTGGCGCGACTGATGCGGAAGGGAATGGTGTTCAGCACAACCACAACCTGGATATTCCGGGCTGCGCCATTTGTGACGTTGGCGGCCGTTTTGATTGCGGGTCTGATGATCCCGCTGGGGCCGTTCAATGCACCGATACGCTTCAGCGGCGATCTGGTGCTGTTCGCATATCTTTTCGGATTGGCGCGTTTTTTCACCACGTCCGCGGCGATGGATACTGGGTCATCCTTTGAAGGGATGGGGGCGGCGCGGGAGGTGACTTTCGCGTGCTTTTCGGAACCAGCGCTGTTTCTCGCGTTCCTCGTGCTCGCCAAGCTGTCGGGGACGTTGAGCCTCAGCCCGATGTTGCGAGCGCCACTGACGGTGCCGCTGGCGGGGCTGCCGCTGGCGTCGCTGGTGCTGGTGGCGGTGGGACTGTTTGTGGTGCTGCTGGCGGAGAATTCGCGAATCCCGATTGATGATCCGAACACGCACCTGGAGTTGACGATGATTCACGAGGTGATGGTGTTGGATCACAGCGGGCCGCTGTTTGGCATCATTCTCTATGGCGCCGCGGCCAAGCTTTTTGTGTTGTCGGCGGTGGTGCTGCACATTTTAGCGCCGGTGAAGACGGGTTGGGCGGCGGCCGACTGGGCGCTCTTTGTGGTTGAAATGCTGGGAATGGCGGCGGCGATTGGCGTTGTGGAATCGGCGATGGCCAGGCTCCAACTCCGGCATGTGCCGACGCTTTTGGTGGCGGCGTCATTGCTGTGCGCATTTGGGTTTCTGCTGATGCTGAGGTGATGGATGATTACCACACTCAATGCACTGCTGGTGGTGGTTCTGCTGATCAACCTTTTTGTGTTGGGCAGCAGCCGTATCAGCGCGCTCATCCAGGCGGTGGCGGTGCAGGGTGTGGTGCTGGGAGTGATGCCGCTGCTGGCCCATGGGCATTCGAGCCTGATGCCGGACCTGCTGGCGATTGCGACGGTTTTGGTGAAAGGGTCGCTGATTCCGAAGATGCTGGGCAAGGCGCTTCGGGATGCGCACATCAAGCGCGAGATCGAGCCGATCATTGGCTTTATGCCAAGCACGCTGCTGGGAGCACTGGGCACGGCGGCGGCGATTGGGCTGGCCGCGAAGCTGCCACTGGCGGCGGATCACGCGCAGACGCTGATCGTGCCGGCGGCGCTGTCCACGGTATTTACGGGCTTCCTGCTCCTGACCACGCGCATCAAGGCGATTACCCAGGCGATTGGGTATCTGGTTTTGGAGAACGGCATCTTCATCTTCGGGCTGCTGCTGATCGAGGCAGTGCCGTTGTTTGTGGAACTGGGAGTGCTGCTCGACCTGTTCGTGGGCGTATTCGTCATCAGCATCATCATCCATCACATCAACCGCGAGTTTGACTCGCTGGATACGCGCCGGCTGTCAGCGCTTAAGGAATGAACCCCATGTCGGCGGCCCTGATCATTCTCCCCTTGCTGGCGGCGGCTTTGGCCGCGGTGGTTCGCTCGGACCGGGTGCGGCCGTGGCTACTGCCGCCGGTGGGGGCGGCTCACCTGGTTCTGACCCTACTGGCGTTGTTGCACCCTGATTCAGTGGCGGTTACGCGCTGGCTGGCGCTCGATCCGCCGGGGCGGATTGTGCTGTTGATTGTCAGCGTGCTGTTTTTCATCTGCTCGGTTTACTCGGTGGGATATCTGCGCTATCGCGGTGAGCTGACCAACCGAATCTTTTGCGTCGCTCTGTTGTTTTTCCTGGCGGCGACGACGCTGGTGATTTGCTCGCGGCACCTGGGGCTGATGTGGGTGGCCATCGAGGCGACGACGCTGGCGACGGCGCCGCTGATTTACTTCAATCGCACACCGCGCTCGATTGAGGCGACGTGGAAATATCTGCTGGTGGGGTCGGTTGGAATTGCCCTGGCGCTGCTGGGTTCGTTTTTCCTTGCTTACGCGGCGGTGCAGAAGGGCGTGGACTCGTCATTGCTGTTTGACGACCTGCTGCGCAATGCGCCGCTGCTCTCCAAGCCGTGGCTGCACGTGGCGTTCGTGCTGCTGCTGGTGGGGTATGGCACGAAGATGGGTATTGCGCCGATGCACACATGGAAGCCGGATGCTTATGGTGAAGCGCCGGGAGTGGTCGGGGCGCTGCTGGCGGGAGGAGTGACCAACTGTGCGTTCCTGGCGCTGGTGCGGGTCGATCACATTTGCCGGGCGGCGGGTGAAGGCATTTACACGGGGAGATTGCTGGTCTTCATGGGGATTCTGTCGATGGTGGTGGCGGCGATTTTTATGGTGGGGCAGCGCGACTTCAAGCGGATGCTGGCATATTCCAGCGTCGAGCACATGGGGATTTTGGTTTTGGCGATTGGGATTGGCGGCGGCGCGGTGTTTGGGGGGTTGCTGCACATGATCAACAATGGTCTGACCAAAGGTGTGCTCTTTTTGTCGGCCGGAAATATTCACAGGGCGTTTAATGGCAAGACCACCGACTCGGTTCAGGGAGCGATGCGGAGGCTGCCGCTCTCGGGGACACTTTTTTTGCTTGGCTTTCTGGCGATTACCGGATCTCCGCCGTTTGGGCCGTTTATCAGTGAATTCAGCATTCTCAACGGGGCGTTTGGTCGGGGGCGTTATTGGGTTGGGGCGATGTTTCTGTCCCTGCTGCTGATTATTTTCATTGGCATGGGACGCACGGTACTGACTGTGTGCCAGGGGAAGCCGTCGGCCGCCGCGCGTGGCACTGAATATCGGGATGGGCTGCTGACGGGGCTGCCAATCGTCGCTTCGTTCGCGGCTGTGCTGATGCTGGGCGTTTATGTGCCGGCGCCTCTCGATGGCCTGTTGCGCGAGGCCGTTCGCTTCCTGGAGGTGCGGCCATGACGGGAGTTGAACGCCTCGCGAGCATCGTTAACGGCCGGGCGATTGATCGAAGGGCCATTCCGGAATTGTCCAATGGCGAATTTCAGGAGGCGATACTCGATGCGGTGGCGGAGGGGCTGCGGGTGGCTTCGCTTTTTGGCGTTGGCAATGCCCAGGACGAAACGGTGCGGCTGTATTTGGTGTTGGCCGACGATCAGGAATCGCGGCTTCGACTGGGCACGACCACAGTCGCCGACCGCTTTGAATCGCTGACGCCGCGCTGTTTGCAGGTGCATTTGTTCGAGCGCGAGATCGCGGAGCAGTTTGGGGTGAAGCCAGAGGGACATCCATGGCTAAAGCCGGTGCGATTCCAGCAACCCTATCGAAAAGCTCATGATTCATCGGCCGAGTCGGCGGGTCAGCAACCCCTTATCGGCGTTACCGACTTTTATCGCGTTGAGGGGGATGAGGTGCATGAGGTGGCCGTGGGGCCGGTGCATGCGGGGGTGATCGAGCCGGGGCACTTTCGATTCCAGTGCCATGGCGAAGAGGTTTTTCATCTTGAGATTTCTCTGGGGTATCAGCATCGGGGGGTGGAGCGGGCGATGATGGGTGGGCCGAACAAGCGCTCGGTTCATTATGCGGAAACATTGGCCGGGGATACGACGGTGGGGCATTGCACCGCGTATTGCCAGGTGATCGAGGCTCTGGCGAAGTGCCAGAAGACAGCGCGGGCGCAGACGCTGCGGGGGATCGCGCTGGAACTTGAGCGGCTGGCAAATCATGTTGGCGATCTGGGCGCGCTGGCCAACGACGTGGGATATCTGCCGACCGCCAGCTACTGCGGGAGGCTGCGCGGCGATTTCCTCAACATGACCGCGCTGCTTTGCGGGAGCCGATTTGGCAGGGGAATGATCCGGCCGGGGGGAGTGGGATTTGACGTGGACCAGAAGCTCGTCGATGAGCTGCTAAGCCGGATGGCGCCCGTCAAAAAGGATTGCAAGAGCGCGATCGAATTGCTCTGGGATTCTCCATCGGTGATGGCGAGGTTTGAGGAGACGGGACGGGTCAGCAACGCGCTGGCCAATGAACTGGGACTGGTTGGCCCGGCGGCCCGCGCCTGCGATCTATCGCGTGATGCCAGGCACGACCAACCTTCGGGCATATTCCGCTTCGCGCACATTCCGGTTGCGTCCTGGAACAGCGGGGATGTGTTCGCAAGGGCTTATGTGCGGTGGCTGGAGGTGCAGCGGTCGATGGCGTTTATTGAGGAACAGCTCGAGGCGCTTCCCATGGGCTCGATCCGGAGAGAGGTCAAAGCGCTTTCCCCCAATCAACTGGCGATCTCGCTCATCGAAGGCTGGCGGGGCGAGCTTTGCCATGTTGCCCTCACCGACGCGGCGGGTCGTTTCGAGCGATACAAGGTGGTTGATCCATCGTTTCACAACTGGATCGGGCTGGCGATAGCGTTGCGCGGCCAGCAGATCTCGGATTTCCCATTGTGCAATAAGAGCTTCAATTTGTCGTACTGCGGTCACGATCTCTAGTGAGCGGGGCATCGATAAGGAATCGGTATGTTAAAGGTCATTCTCGCCCGACTTCAGCAGGGCCATCGCACGATGAAGTATCCGGCCGGGCCACCGCCGGCGATGCCGGAGCGGTTTCGGGGTCTGCCGATATTTGATGCCGAGAAGTGCCCGGATGGATGTAGCGTTTGCGCGGACGCGTGCCCGACGGAGGCGATCCGCATTAATGGCAAGCCGAGGTTGGATGTGGGGCGTTGTCTCTTTTGCACCGATTGCCTTCAGGCCTGTCCGACGGGGGCGATCGAGTATTCCAGTGATTACCGGCTGGCCGTTCGACAACACTCTGACCTGGTCATCGATCCTGAACAACAACTTCGACTCGCCACTGCGCTCGATCAAAAGCTCCTGAAGCTTTTTGGCCGTTCGCTGAAGCTGCGGCAGGTGTGCGCGGGCGGTTGCAACGGTTGTGAGTCGGATGTGAACGTGCTCAATACGGTCGGGTGGGACCTGGGGCGGTTTGGCATTCAATTTGTGGCGTCGCCGCGGCATGCCGATGGGTTGTTGATAACCGGGCCGGTGACGGAAAACATGCGGCTGGCGCTTAAGAAAACTTATGATGCGGTGCCCGATCCGAAGATCGTCATCGCGGTGGGCGCGTGTGCGATTGCCGGCGGCCCGTATATTGATCACGCCGAGGCACACAACGGCGCTGACTCGGTGGTTCCTGTTGATCTTTACATTCCCGGTTGTCCGCCGCATCCGCTGACTATTCTCGATGGTTTGCTGCGGTTGCTGGGAAAACTGGAGGACCGGAAGGACTTGAAGCCCGACGCTTTAGATCATCCTCCAGCTTCAAAACCGGGGTAGAGGGTCATTCCGCCATCGACATGGATGTTGGCGCCGGTGATACAGTCGGCCTCGTCGCTGGCCAGCCAGACGACGGTTCGGGCGATGTCATCGGACTCGCCGATGCGCTTGCAGGGGATCAGCTTGAGCAGGTCGCGATAGGCTTGGGGTTTCTGCGATCACCCGCGGCGGGTCTTCGACAAGACGATCGAATACCGCAGCCCGCCGACGCGGCGCGTGAGGGATGTGCGCTCAGTGCGCGCCATCGTAGTAAAACTGCTCGCGGGTAATCCTGTCATCCTTGACCGTGTAGACGCCGATTTCTTCAAGGGTGATCCGCTTGCCGGTGGCTTTGGGGGTGACGTCGAGGGTGAAGTAGACGGCGAACTGGTCGGGCGTCGCGCCGTTGAAGAATGGGCCGGCCACGGTCTCGCCGTGGAAGGTCTTGTCGGCGACCCAGTCCTCCGATTTTTTGATGACCGGTTTCTGGCCGGCGGTCTCCTTGCCGTCGCCTTCGACGGAAACAATGTTGGGCGCGTACATTGTGCGCATCACGTCGAAGTTCTTACCCTGCCTACACAATTTCACAAATTCGCTGGCTACAGTTCTGAGACTCATAGTGGGCTCCTCATCGAAAAGTGCTTGTATGAATGGCGCAGGTAAGCGGCGCGCACGATGCGCGCCGCTTACTTGTCCCTAATTATCGCAATGATCGGAACGCGGCCCGGATCTCCTCGGAGAAGATCTTCGGCTGTTCCCATGCCGCGAAATGCCCGCCTTTGTCGACCTTGTTGAAGTAGATGAGCTTGGGGTACGCTCGCTCTGCCCAGCTCCGCGGGGCGGGATAGAGTTCGTCAGGGAAGACGCTCACGGCAACCGGGATGGAGACGCCTTTGGCATTGAAATAGCCTTTGCCAAAATACTCCCAATAGAGACGGGCGCCAGAAAGCGCCGTGTTCGTCAACCAGGTGATCGTGATGTTGTCCAAAACATCGTCGCGCGTCAGGCCCTCGGATTGGCCGTCAAAGACGCGTGCGATCAGCTCATAACTGCGCGCGTCGTGATCAAGGAAATAAGCCGCCAGGCCGACGGGTGAATCCGCGATTCCGTACAACGTCTGCGGTCGCAGCCCCATCTGGTACCCGTAGGCGATTCCCTTTTGATATACGAACTTTAAACGCTCGTAAGCGACCTTCTCATCGGCTGAGAGACCCGATGGCGCCGGCGCCCCGGAAAAGGCGGCCTTGTCAATGTCGGCTGGAAAGATGCCAGGCATGTTGGTGTGGATGCCGAGCAATTCCGGAGGCGCCTGCACGCCCATTTGTTCGGTGATGACCGCGCCCCAATCGCCGCCTTGCGCGACATATTTGGTGTACCCAAGGCGCTTCATCAGCACATTCCAGGCGCGAGCGATGTGCTGTGGGTTCCAGCCCGTGGTGGTCGGCTTGCCCGAAAACCCGTAGCCCGGGATCGACGGAATCACCACGTCAAAGGCATCCTCCGCGCGTCCACTGTAAGCGGTGGGATCGGTGAGCGGACCGATGATCTTCATCTGCTCGATGATCGAGCCTGGCCAGCCGTGCGTGACGATGAGCGGCATCGCGTTGGGATTTTTCGAGCGGACATGGATGAAATGAATCTCCAGCCCATCGATCTCGGTGATGAACTGTGGCAGGGCATTGAGCTTCGCCTCGACCTTGCGCCAGTCGTAATCGCTCGCCCAATACCGCGCCAGTTTCTGCATCGTCGCGAGCTGCACGCCCTGCGATGCATCCGTGACGGTCTCCTTGTCGGGCCACTGGGTCGCCGCAATGCGTCGGCGCAGATCGTCGATCGCCTCCTGCGAAACATCGACTCGGAAGGGTCGCACCGCGTTATCTTCCCCCACTGCACGCTTCTTTGGTTGAGCTGCCTCCTGGGCGTGCGCCGGCTCACTGCTCGAGTGAAACAACAGCGCGCCCATTCCCATCACAGTGGCAAAAGCCGCGGCGGCGATCGCTCCGTTCTTGGTAAATAAGTTCATAAGCCTTCCCTTTCTTAATGAGTTCTTGAGGAGTCTTAACAGTTCTGAACACCAGCACTGCCGCTCCTGTCACCTTTGAGCGTGGCCAGTGGACATTGGAGTTTTCAGAGGGAGTTAATCGGGCATACAATGCCGGCATGGGCGAGGAGCACACCACTGCTGCCGTTCAGCGCTATCTGGACGATCTGGCCGGCATCAAAGGGGACTCGCCCGCCGAACCGATCGTGAGAGATCTCCTGGCGAGGTCGGTGAATCGTCTGCATCTGCTTTGTGCGACACTTTTATTTCGCAGCTATCCGCGTCTGACGCGCCCGCCGCTGAACCTTCAGGCCGATGAGATGCTCAGTTCCGTCGTGGAGCGACTTTTAAAGGCTCTGAAGGGCGTTCGGCCGCCTACGGTCCGGCAATTCTTCGCTTTGGCGAACCAGCACATGCGCTGGGAGCTCAATGACCTTGCCCGACGCTTAGATAAGGAGGCAGCGGCGGTGGAATTGCGCGAATCGGCCGTTCCAGCCCCGCCGGAAAGCACGGCATCGCAAATCAGCCCCAATACCCGGCGGATATTGGAGGCGATCGAGAATTTGCCGGAAGAAGAGCGGGAAGTGTTCAACCTGGTGCGAATCCAGGGACTGACGCAGCCGGAGGCGGCCGACATTCTGGGTGTTTCGCCCAAAACGGTGCAGCGGCGGCTGAATCGCGGCGTGATGCTGCTCTCTGAGAAGCTGGGCGACCTTCAGCCAGCGCCGCCGGGGCCGGCTTGAGCATGTGAACCTATGGCTGATGAATCGCGAATCCTGGAGCTGCTGGAAGAAGCCCTGGACTCCAAGCGAACCCCGGAGGAGGTCTGCGAGGATTCACCAGAACTGCTGTGGGAGGTCCGCGAGCGCTGGGAGCGATGCCAGGATGTTGAAGCGCAGATCGAGGCGATGTTTCCCGCCACGGGTTCGGCTAAGAATCTAAAGCGATGTCTGCATCTGCCGACGACCTTGCCGGTGATTCCGGGATATCACATTGACACGGTGCTGGGGCGCGGGGGGATGGGTGTGGTTTATAAAGCCAGGCACCTGAAGCTGAATCGGCCGGTGGCGATCAAGATGCTGCTTTGCGGGGAGCTGGCGGCTTCCGAGGAGCTCACCTGTCTGATGCGCGAAGCCCAGGCGGTGGCGGGATTAGCACACGCCAATATCGTTCAGGTCCACGATGTGGGCGATCTGGACGGCCTTCCCTACTTCACGATGGAATTCCTCGAGGGAGGAAGCCTGGCGCAAAAGCTGGGCGGTGTTCCGCAGCCTGCCCGCGAGGCGGCGGCGATGCTCATCTTGCTCGCCCGCGCCATGCACACAGCACATCAGGGTGGCGTGGTTCACCGCGATCTGAAGCCATCCAATATTCTTCTCACCTCTGACGGCACTCCGAAGATCACTGATTTCGGTCTGGCGCGACGGCTGGAGGGTGGCACCGCGGTCTCCATGAAAGCCGCCAGGGTCGGCACCCCAAGCTACATGGCTCCAGAGCAAGCCATGGGGACGGTTGGCGCCTTTTGTCCATCGGTGGACATCTATTCGCTGGGGGCGATTCTCTACGAGATGCTTACGGGCCGGCCGCCGTTTAAGGCCGAGACCGCCTCGGAAACGCAGCGGCAATTGATCACGGAAGAGCCGGTGCCGCCATCGCGGTTGAATGCCAAGGTTCCGTGCGATTTGCAAACGATTTGTCTTAAGTGCCTGCGCAAGGATCCTGAGCGTCGGTACGCCAGCGCGGCGGAGCTGGCCGACGATCTGGTGCGCTTCCAGGAGGGACTGCCGATCCAGGCTCGGCCCGCGGGCTGGGCGGGACGTCTATGGCGCTGGGGGCGGCGCGAGCCGGCCGCGGCGGCGCTGGTGGTCATGGCGTTGGCGACGGTAGCGTTGGCCCTTGGAAGCGGATTCTGGCTGCAACGGCAGGAGTCCAAAGCGCGCGCGGAGACGGCACGGCAGGAGGGGCGGGCATCGCAGGCAGTGGTGGCCTTGCTGGAGCAGGCGGCGGCCTTAGAAGAGGAGGGCCGCTGGCCCGAAGCGCGGGCGGCGCTGAAGGGGGCGCCGAGCCTGCTTGACAGCTCGGCCCCGGCGAGCTTCCGCCAGCGGCTGCGCGAGGCGCGCGCGGATGCGGACATGGTAACTGAGCTGGAGGAGATCCGACTGCGCCTCTCCGAAGGCAGAAGTGCTCATGAGACGCTCTCCGCGGAACAATTGTATGCGAATGCATTTCGCAGCTACGGGATTGATCTGACGGTGCAGGAGCCAGCGGAGGCGGCAGCGCGGGTTCGCAATTCCGCCATCCGCGAACCGGTGCTGGCGTTCCTGCACGATTGGCTCTACTGGGCGAAGGATGCGAACCGTGACAAGCTCCGGGCCGTGGTGGAACTTGCCGACGACGATGATTGGCGTCGAGCGGTCCGGGAGGCGATGGCGAAGAAGGATGTTGGGAGGCTCAAGGCGCTGGCGAGCGCGCCGGAGGTTCCTGCCCAGCCGCCGGTGGTCCTCTCCGGACTGGGCGGCATCTTGCTCGCGAGCAACCAGAGGGAGGAGGCGATTGCATTCTTGAGCGAGGCCCAGCAGCGTCATCCAGCAGATTTCTGGATCAATTACCTGCTTGGACACTTCTGGGATCGCCAGAACCCGCAACAGGCAGTCGGCTATTTTCGAGCAGCGGTGGCCATCCGCCCTGGCAGTGACCAGGCCTACATCCTGCTGGGCAGGGCCCTAAGCGACACGGGCGACGCGGAGGGCGCCATCGCCGCGTTTCGCAAGGCCATCGCATTGAATTCGAATTGCCCGGCCGCCAGGGATTTGGCCAGAGCCCTGGCGCCAAGACATCAACTGGAGGACGCCCGCGCCGTCTGGGAGAAAGCCCTCGAAAGCAACCCGCCGGATCACGACGCCTGGTACGGCTACGCCCAGTTGTGCCTGTTCCTCGGCAAGGAGGGACCATACCTGCGGACCCGCAAGGCCATGCTCGAGCGCTTCCGAGACAGCGCAAGCGAATGGTGGGTCATCGCCGAACGCACCAGTGTGGCCTGCCTGCTCGAGCCTGTTTCTGGAGATGAATTGCGACGGGCGGTGGAGCTGGCGGATCAGGCCGTGGCCGCCGCAGAAAAAACCCCTCAACGTGGCAGTCCTTATCTCCGGTTCCTGAAGGGGCTGGCGGAGTATCGACAGGGCCGACATGTGCAGGCAATCCCCTTACTTAAGGAAGCGGCGGAAAAACTCCCCAATCGCCCCGGTCCGCGACTGGTGCTGGCCATGGCCCAGTTCCAATCCGGCTCCGCGAAGGAAGCGCGCAAAACACTAGCCACGGCCGTCCGGGCCTACAACTGGAAAGAGTCCCAGGCGGACCACCCCACGGTGTGGGTCAGCCACGTGCTCCGCCGCGAGGCCGAGGCCATGATGCTGCCGAATCTGGCGTCGTTCCTTCAGGGAGAACATCAGCCGCAGGACAATGATGAGCGGCTGGCGCTGCTGGGGATATGTCAGTTCCAAGGCCTCTATGGCGCCGCTGCCAAATTATGCGCCGACGCCTTCGCAGCCGATCCGGCCCTGGCCGAACAATTGACAGCGGAATGCCTGGAACGCGCAGCACGAGAAGGAAGTTCTGTTGACCAACTCGAGGCCCTGAACACAGAATGCCGTTACGTCGCCGCCCGCTGCGCGGCCCTGGCGGGAGACGGAATCGGCAAGGATGGGGCCAGGCTTAGCGAGGGGGAGCGGACGCGCTGGCGCAAGCAGGCGCGCGAGTGGTTGCAGGCAGACCTGGCCGAGTGCGTCAAGACGCTCGGAAGCGATTCCCGGCCGGCCCGCGACCTCGCGAAGAAAATGTTGATGCTGTGGCAGGCCGAGCAAGACCTCGCCGGGATTCGCGATGCGGCCGCCTTGGAAAAGTTATCACCAGTTGAGCGAGAGGAATGTGCCGCCCTGTGGAACCAGGTTGCGGTTGTTCTGAGTCGAGCTCAAGCGACCAAATGAGCTGGTTCTTTCAAACCAAACAGCTTTTTGGCCTTGATGATTCCCGCAACAACCTCCGGCACCATTTCCTCCCACGATGGATCGCCGTTCTGAATTCGTTTGATCACTTCGTCACGTCGAATCGATAAATAGGATTCTTCGTACGAGCCGATCGGCTCGACGCGGCCGATGTCGTGCAGCAAATTCCCCAGGTGGTGCCACGGCGCCGGCGCGGGCGGATTTTGCAGGGTCTGAATCTTTCCCGACACCGGATCGCGGGTGGGGTAGACATACATCTTCACGAACCGCTTGAACAGCCGTCCCACCGACTCGAGCACGCCGCCGGAAAGGTCTTTGTAATACTTCTCGTCCGCGACTTGCCGAACCGCCGGCAATCCGACCGCCAGGCCGATGAGCGCGTCGGTGTATCGAGCCAGGTATTCGGCCAACTGATAGTAAGGTTCAAACCTCGAGATCAGCACGTCGACTCCAAGTGCTCCGAGGATATCGGCGCGCGCCAGAAAATCCGCATGGCCCACCTCGGGCTCGGGAATGAAGCTCCGCAGTGTCATCTCCGCAAGCACCACCGGCTTCTGGCCGCGAACGCTCGGCTCTTGGAGAAATTGTTCCCGCGCGCACTTGAGTAGATCGCATGTGAGTTTGGTTACGGGGCGAAAGGTGCCGCGCTCCACCAGAATCGGCCGCTTGTGTAGCACTTCCGACGGCTGCACCACTTCGCCGCCGGCCGTGAACATCGCGGCGTCGGTGAATCCCAATTCCACGAGCTGGAGGCTCATCAGCCGGTTATCGACGCCTGTGAAGGCGGGGCCTGAGAGCTTGATCATGTCCAGCTCAACCTGCTCGCGCGACAGCTCTTCCATCAATGAAGCAATTAGACCCGCCGGATCACGCCTGAAGAACGCGCCATAGACCAGGTTGACCCCGAGAATCCCCAGCGCCTCCTGCTGTCGCGCCGCCGTGAAATCCAGCAGGTGAGCATGGAAGATGATCTGCGATGGCTCTTCATGCGGCCTGGCCTGGAAGCGAATACCGATCCATCCACGTCCATTTCCGGGATTCTGGTAGCCGCGGGTGGCGACGGTGTTGGCGAAGGCGAAGAATCGTTTCGTATCCCCGCGGCCATGATCGAGCTGCTGTAGCACCTGCTTGAATTCCTGCTCGAGCATCGCCTCCAGGCGCTGACGGCTGACATATCGCTCCGCATGACCATAGAGCGCATCACTGACACCCATGTCATAGGCGGAAATTGTCTTGGCGACAGTTCCGGCGGCCCCGCCGACGGCAAAGAACCACCGGGCCACTTCCTGGCCGCCGCCAATCTCGGCGAAGGTGCCATAAGTTGTGGCATCGAGGTTGAGTGCCAGTGCCTTGTGCCGCGTTTCGGAAGTTGAATCGTCCATGTTGCACCTCTTACCCCTACGGCTGCTCCCAGCCGCCACCGAGCGCCTTGAAAATGGCCACGAGCAGAGTGACGCTGCGCGTTCGGCTTTGCGACAGCTCATCCTGCGCTTCGAGCGTGCGCCGCTCCGCATCAAGAACCGTGAGGAAATCACCGATGCCGCCGGTTTCAAAACGCTTCGTGGCCAGATCGGTTGCCTTGCGGCTTGCCTCCTCGGCCAGGCGCAGGTGCTCGAGGCGGCCGAGTTCCTTTGCATAGGCGACTAGCGCGGCGTCGGTTTCTTCGAGGGCGCCCAGGACCGTGCGCTCAAACCTTGCCAACTCTGCATCCGATTGGGCCTTTGTTCCTTTGAGGCGGGCCTTGACGCGGCCCAGATCAAACGCGGCCCACGTCAATCGCGGCCCGAAGGTATAGGTGTCACCGCCGCTGCGAAACATGTCCGGGAACTGATTTCCCTCCACGCCGATCGAGCCTACGAAGGAGATCCTCGGATAAAGATCAGCTGTCGCCACGCCGACGCGCGCGGTGGCCGCGGCCAAATTACGCTCGGCCACTCTCACATCCGGCCGCCGGCGCAGCAGATCCGCCGGCCTGCCGATGGCAATGCTGGCCGGAAGCACGGGCAACGGAGCAACGGGGGACAACGATTGGGAGAGCGCGGCGGGTTGCCGTCCAGTCAGCACGCTCAGGCGGTAGATGATCTGCTCGACATTCGCTTCCAGCGACGGGATCGAAGCGAGTGTCGATTCGAGCTGCGCCTTGGCCCGCTGCGTATCCAGATCGCTGCCTCGCCCCCCATCCTGTAGCGAGACGGTGAGTTTGTAAGTCTTTGACTGATTGTCCGCATTACGACGCGCCACCTCCAACCGATCCTGTGCCCCCCGCAGCTCGAAATAATTCCGCGCCACCTCGGCCAGAACGCTCACCAGCACATCCTGTTGCGTCGCCTCCGCCGCTTCGACCTGCGCACCGCGCGCCTCGACCGACCGCTTCACATGCCCAAAAATGTCCAGCTCCCACGTGGCATCAAAGCCAGCAAAGAAAAAGTCGCGATCATGATCGGGCCCAATCGCCGAAGCCTTGCTGAATCGCTGCCGCTCATAACCCCCGGAGACGGGAACGGTCGGATAATAGTCGTAGCGCGCTTCCAGAAGCAGCGCTCGGGCCTGGCGAACGTTCGCCTGGGCAACGCGAAGATCGTGATTGGCGGCCACGGCGTCTTGAACCAGCCGCGTCAGCTGCGGGTCATTGAAGATCGTCCACCACGTGGAGACCGTGTCGTTTTGAGCAAATCCATCCGCGCCCGCGTTCTGAAATGACGCATCGGTTCGCACCTCCGGCCGCTTATAATCCGGCCCCACCGCGCATCCCAATGCAACCAGCGCCCACGGCGCAAGCCAGCCCATCTTAAGAGGCATGGGCCACCTCTTCGGAGTGACCATTACCGCCCTCAGGGAGAGATTTTCGGTCCACAGACGCTACCGCCGCCTTGCGAGATCGCGTGAGCCAGCGGACGGCGACGTAGAAGACCGGAGTGAGAAGCAGGCCGAAAACCGTGACTCCGATCATTCCCGAGAAAACCGCCGTGCCGAGGGTGCGGCGCATCTCGGCGCCGGCGCCTCTGGCTATCACCAGCGGAAACACGCCGAGGATGAACGCGAAAGACGTCATGATGATTGGCCGCAGTCGCACCTTGGCGGCTTCCACTGCGGCTTCGAAAGGCGAAGCGCCCTCCAATTGCCGGTCGCGCGCGAATTCGACGATCAAAATCGCGTTCTTGCACGCCAGGCCAACCAATACCACGAACCCGACCTGCACGAAGATGTTCACATCCATGCCGGCGATGGCGATTCCCGCCAACGCGCTCAGCAAGCACATTGGCACCACCAAAACCACCGCCAGCGGCAGCGACCAGTTCTCATAGAGTCCGGCCAGGACGAAAAAGACCAGGACCGCCCCCAGCACGAACGCGCTGAACGGATTCTGCCGCAGATCGCGAAACCGATCGACCTGGCTGGCCTGTTTTTGAAGGAAGCTCAGCTCGGTCCACTCATAGGCCATGGAGCGGGGCAGCTCCTTATCTGCGAGGGCCTCCATGGTCTTTATGACATCGCCGGAACTGACACCAGGCAGTGATGCACCATTGATCGGCGCTGAGGGGAACATGTTATAGCGGGTGATCTGCACCGGTCCGGCCGAGTCGCGCACCTCGGCCACCGCCCCCAGCGGCACCACATCGCCGTCGGCGTTGCGGACCTTAAGCTGCCGGACCGTTTCCGCATCCAATCGGAATGGCGCATCGGCCTGGACATTGACCTGCCAGGTGCGGCCGAAGCGGTTGAAGTCGTTGACGTAGAAGCTGCCCAGGTAGGCCTGTAGCGCATCAAACACGGCTGTGAGCGGCACGCCCATTGTTTTGACTTTGGTCCGATCGATGTCCACGTAGAGCTGAGGAGTTTTGGCGCGGAAACCGTTGAACAGCCCGGCGAGGCCGGGCTGCCGATTGCCCTCGGCGGCCAGGGCGTCGGCGCGAGCCTGAAGGGCGTCGAGGTTGACGTCGGTGGTGGCTTCGACCATGAGCTTAAAGCCGCCGGCGTTGCCCAAGCCGCGCACGGCCGGTGCGCCGAAGACCAGAACGCGGGCGTCGGGAACCTCCCGCTGCAAGCGTTCGCGAAGACTGGCAATGATCGCGTCGCCGGTGAGCGAGGCGTCCTGCCGCTGGTGGAACTGCTTGAGGATGATGAACATGGAGGCGTAGTTCGAGCTGTTGGCATTCAACACGAATGACAGTCCCGGCACCGACACGGTGTGGGCAACGCCGGGGGTATCCAGAGCAACTTTTTCGGCCACGGCAGTCACCTCGAGAGTGCGCTCAAACGAGGCGGCGTCGGGCAACTGGATGTTCGCCAGCAGATAGCCCTTGTCCTGGACGGGAACAAATCCTCTGGGAACGCGGCTGAAGCCAAAGGCCGTCAGGCCGATCAGGCCGACGTAGATCAACAGCACAATCACAGCCAGCCGCAGGCTCCAACCCACCGTCTTGCCGTAAGTCCGGGTCGTGCGCTCGAAGACCCAGTTGAAACCGCGGAAGAAATAATTCAGCGCGCGGTTCACCGGGCCGATCAAAATCCATCCCAATGTTCCTCCGGCGAGTGCGCCTGGAAGAAAAAGGAGGAAGTAAATTGCCCAAACATGCAGGTTGGCTCGCAAACCACTGGCACCTGTTTCCCCCTGTGGCAGGCCGAGGAGGAAACCAAGATTCGGAGCCAGCAGCCACAAACTCAACAGACCGCCCAGGAGGGCAAAGCTCCACCATGGCAGCGCTTCCTTGTGCTCCCCGCCGTGGGGGGCCGCCGTCGCAGCCGGCTTGCGGCCGCCAAAGATCCACGCCGCCCGAGCCGGCGTCAGGGTCATGGCGTTGATGGCCGAGATGATCATCGAGACCGAGATGGTCAGGGCGAACTGGCGGAAGAACTGGCCGGTGATGCCGCCAAGAAACGCACTGGGCAGCAGCACCGAGCTGAGCACCAGCGTGATGGCAAAGATCGGCCCGGTGATCTCGTTCATTGCCTTGATCGTTGCTTCGCGCACGGGCAGGCCCTTGGCCAGCCAGCGCTCGATGTTCTCCAGCACAACGATCGCGTCATCAACGACGATGCCGATGGCCAGCACCAGCCCAAAAAGTGTCAGGTTATTGAGCGTGAAGCCCATCAGGCTCATGACGGCGAAGGTGCCGACCAGCGACACCGCCACGTCGATCACCGGCAGGAGCAGGGCTTTCCAATCCTGCAAGAAGATCAGAATTACGATGGCGACCAGCAGGACCGCGTCGCGCAACGTCTTGAAAACCTCACTCACGGATTCGCGAACAAAAGGCGTCGTGTCATAGACGATGGCGTAGCGCAGCCCCTTGGGGAAGCGCGTTTGCATCTCCTGCATCTTTGCCTTGATGCCATCGGCGGTGTCCAGAGCGTTGGAGCCGGGCAGCAGAAACACCCCGAGGCCCGCGGAGGGCCGGCCGTCAAGTCTCGATAGAGAGTCTTGATTTCGCGCTCCCAAGGCAGTCCGGCTGACGTCCCGAAGGTAAGTCACTTCGCCATCCGAACCGGTCTTGACGACGATATCCCCGAACTGCTCCGGCTCGATCAGTCGGCCGAGAGTGCTCATGGTGTATTGGAAATCCTGTCCCTTGGGCACCGGCGGCTGGCCGATCTGTCCAGCGGCCACCTGCACATTCTGCTCGCGCAACGCATTGATCACATCGTCAACCGCCAGATTCCGCGACTGGAGCCGGTCGGGGTCCAGCCAGACGCGCATGCTGTAGTCCTGCTGGCCGAAGATCAGCACATCGCCGACGCCCTCCACGCGGGCCACGACGTCTTTCAGATGGATCGTGGCGTAATTGCTCAGGTAGAGCGCATCGAAGTACGGCCGGCCAGTTTCCGGGTTGGTCTCCGAATAGAGGCTGATGCCCAGCAGGATGTCCGGCGAGCGTTTCTTGGTGGTTACGCCGATGGCTCGGACAACGTCGGGGAGAGTCGGCACGGCGATGGCGACGCGATTTTGCACCAGCACCTGGGCCATGTTGACGTTGGTGCCCAGCTCAAATGTCACGTCAAGGCTATACGAACCGTCGTTGTTGCTTTGCGACGTCATGTACAGCATGCCTTCAACGCCAACGACCTGTTGTTCGATGGGCGAGGCCACCGAGTCGGCAACCACCTGAGCATTGGCGCCGGGATAGATAGCCGTTACGCGGACAGTCGGCGGCGTGATCTCCGGATATTCGGCAACTGGCAGGAATCCCGCCGCGATCGCCCCCAGCAGGATGATCACGATGGAGATCACCCATGCCAGGACCGGTCGATCGATGAAGAAACGCGCCAGCATGAAACTTCTCCTAGGCTCTGTCTGAAAACTAATGGCCCCACGACGGCACAGAATCGATCCAGATGCCAGGAGCGGCGGCGAGAGCTGGGTTAGTAAACCCTTCGAGCCGTCGCGACAACGCAGATGGAGGGACCCCAACCGCGATATATCGCGGTTGGGGACCCTCGATTCTGTGCCGCCTGCGGTGGGTCGGAAAGGGCACGCCTGCGTCGTTGTCGCTCCTCGCCGTAGTATTCAAATACTGCTTCGTCGCGATGCCTGGCATTCGTGCCCTTTCCGACCCATCGTGGGGCCATTAGTTTTCAGACAGAGCCTTAATGCATTACGGAGCGGAGTGAGTGGTCAGGGGCGGGCGGAGAGCTTAGCGACCCGTGTTGTCGGGAAAGGATCGCGGACTTCTGACGTTGGCATGTCTCCCAGCTTTGGCTCGACGATGAGGCCGGCGCGCACCTGCTGAATGCCCCGGACAATCACCTGCTCGTCGGGCTTGAGGCCATCCGTGATCTCGCGCAGGCCTTCGTGAAGTTGTCCAAGCCGCACAGAGCGCGACACAACTTCTTTTTTCTCGTTCACGACATAGAGGACCTTCTGGCCCTGGTCGTTATCGATGGCTCTATCGCTGACCAGCAGCCCCTGGTGCGGAAAACCGATCGGCACGCGCACCCGGCCGAAAAACCCGGGCGAAAGCGCCTCTTTCGGATTGGGAAAGACGCCACGCACGCGCAAGGTGCCGGTTTTCGGATTGATCTGGTTGTCAACGAAGTTGATCGTTCCCTGGAAAGGAAAACCATCTTCCCTTCCCAGACCTAGAAACACCGGCCATTCGCTTTCGCGGGCCGACTTTGCCTTGCCTTCGCGGATCAGTTGCCGGATCCGCAGGACCGTACGCTCATCCACGTCGAAATAGCAGTAGATCGGATCGATGGTGACGATGTTGGTGAGGACTGTCGATTGGTCCGTCCCGCCACTGACGAGATTGCCGATGCTTACCTGATGCCGTCCGATTCGCCCGGCCAGCGGTGCTTTGACCTCGGTGAACTCCACATCAAGGCGGGCCCGCTCAATCCTGGCTTTGGCAGCCGCCAGCGCCGCGGCCGCCGCCTCCGCCTCTTTCGCCCGCGTATCAAAGTCTTCCTGAGAGATCGCCTTCGACTCAATCAGTTTTCGCGCCCGCTCAAAATCATTCTTCGCCAGCTCAAGCCTGCTTGCCTGTGCGTCAGCATCCCCCTGAGCTGCCGAGAGCGTTGCTTTGAAGGGGCGGGGATCGATGACGAACAGAACATCGCCTTTGCTGACGATCTGTCCGTCTTTGAATTGGATTGCATCCAGGTAGCCGCCGACGCGGGCGCGAACGTCCACGGAATCCACCGCCGCCAATCGCCCGGTGTACTCATCCCAGTCGACAATCTCTCGGAGAACCGGGCGGGCGACTCCGACCGAAGGGCGCTCGAGCGCGGGCCGTGTCTCCGGAGGTTTGCAGCCGAAGTTGAAAAGAAGCCCCCACAGCACCACCGCGATCAGCGGTGCGAAACTGGGTCGTAATGATGGCATTTGGATCCCTTCTCAGGCACTGGTCGCTGCTGGCTGAAGTATAGGCAGGGCAGCGGGCAGGTTGCGGAATCGCCTGGCGGCGGCGATGGTGAGTGCGACGAAAACTAGAAGAACTGAAAGCTGTGTAATTCCAAATGGCGGCTCGGATTGCGTTGGGGCAATCGTTTTGAGCGCTGGCACCTTCACGAACAGCTGCACAACCAGCACAAACACATTGAAATAAAATGCCAGCATGGCCGTAAGCACGTAGGTCCAGCGCCAATGGCCAATGAGATTCCGTCCATAGCGTGCGTAGATGGCGACTGGCAGCAGCAACAGCGACAGAATTCCAACTCCGTGCGATGGCATGAAGTGATGGACGGGGAAGAAAAACCCGGTGACGCTGGTGAGGACCGTGCTGGTGAGGAAAATCGCGGTCCAACCGTCGAATCGTCGTGCGGAGAGCAGGCCTGCCAGAACAACGAAGCCGGAAAATACCCCGATCAAACTAATGATCACGTGAACGATGGTGAAGATGGTCAGCCCCAGGCTCATTGTCGCACCTCTTGTTCAGAAACCGCGCAAGTCGGATCCGCTACGCCTTGATGAACGCCAGCAGATCCTCGTTCACCCGGTCCTTCAGTGTCGATGGAATGCCATGCGGCGCGCCCTTGTAGACCTTGAGCTGCGCGCCCTTCACCAGCTTCGATGAAAGCATGGCCGAAGCGGCGATAGGAACGATCTGATCGTCATCGCCATGGAGGATGAGCGTGGGCACGTCGAACCTCTTGAGGTCTTCCGTCAGATCTGTTTCAGAGAAGACCTTGATACAGTCATAGGCGCCCGGAAAACCGCACATCATTCCCTGGAGCCAAAATGAATCGCGCACCCCCTGGGAAACTCGCGCGCCCGGCCGGTTGAAGCCGTAGAACGGCATGCTCAAATCCTTGAAGAACTGCGCCCGGTCGGCCTGCACGCTGGCGCGAAGCTGATCGAACGCATCCAGCGGCGTCCCCAGTGGATTGGCCGCTGTCTTGAGCATCAGCGGCGGAATCGCGCTGACCAATACGGCCTTGGCCACGCGTTTGGTGCCGTGGCGGCCGATGTAGCGGGCAACCTCCCCACCGCCGGTCGAGTGCCCGACGTGGATCGCGTTCTTGAGGTCGAGCTTCGCGACCAATTCCGCGAGATCATCAGCATACGTATTCATGTCGTTGCCATCCCACGGCTGGCTCGATCGGCCATGCCCGCGGCGATCATGAGCAATGACTCGATACCCCCGCGACGCCAGAAAAAACATCTGGTCTTCCCACGCATCCGCGCTCAGCGGCCAGCCATGGCTGAAAACCACCGGCTGGCCGGTTCCCCAGTCCTTGTAGTAAATCTGCGTGCCGTCTTTGGTTATGATCGTGCTCATTAGTGTTCTCCTTTATGGAAGAAACGGTCGATTCACACTATATGAGCGCGAAGGGTGGACAGGGGCTTTTATCGCTCCCCAGCCGCAGCCAGAATTGCGCTGGTCAGCGTCTCCAGGTCCCACGATCCATCGTGGCGGACGCCATTGATGAAGAACGTCGGCGTCCCGTTCACCCCGCTCCTGATCCCGCTCTGAAAATCTTCGCGCACCCGCGCGGCGAAGGCGTGGCTCTGGAGATCGTGCTTGAATCGCGTTGCCTCCAGTCCAATCTCGGCGGCATACCTGATCAGGTCGGCGTCATCGAGACGATCCTGGTGCTCGTAGAGATAGTCGTGCATCTCCCAGAATTTCCCCTGTGCGCCGGCCGCTTCCGCGGCCTCCGCCGCATGCTGCGCGTTGGGGTGGAGCGTGCTGAGTGGGAAGTTGCGGAACACCAATCGCATCCGCTCCCCCATGTGTTCCTGAATGTCGATCATGATCGGGTAGGCCTGGAGGCAATAGGGGCACTGATAGTCGCCATATTCCACCAGCGTCACGGGCGCGGTGGCTGGTCCCTGAATGTGATCGCGATCAGTGACGGGCAGGGTTAATTGAGGCCGTATGTTTGTCGCGTGCGTCGCCATGTCGATGCTCCTTTTGCGTATTTTTCGATTGTTCGTTTTGAGTGAGATTTTCAAGCGCGGCAAGAATGCCCTCAGCGCCGGGATTGATCCCGACGGGCGAGAGATAGCTCCAGCGGATTGTGCCGCCGGCGTCGATGACAAAAAGTGCCCGCTCCGACGTTCCCTCCTGGGCCCGATACGCACCATAGGCGCTGGCAACCGCTCCCTTGGGCTCAAAGTCTGCCAGCAGCGGGAAGCGGAGCTTGCGATCGTGTGCGAAGGCGAGATGACACCAGATCCCATCAACTGAAATACCGATCAGCTCAGCATTGAACCGATGAAACTCAGGAAGGATTTCGTTGTAGAGGGCCATCTGATCACCGCACACGGGGCTCCAGTCGGCGGGGTAGAAAGCCAGGATGACCGGCCGCCCGCGGAAGTCGCTCAGGCACACCTTCTGGTCGGGCGTCGAAGGGAGTTTGAAGTCGGGGGCTGGCGTCCCGGATTGAATTACAGAGCCCGTGTGCCGGGCCAAATCGATGTTAATGGCCATGGAGTATTAGGCGTGGGGGCTGGACATGGCTAATGAGATGGGAATCCAGCATGAGGACGCTTAACGCACCCGGTTCCCGGATGGGACCGGCTGTCATGCCTTAATGAGATACTCAGCTCGGTGGTCGAGCGATTGCTCAAGGCCCTACGGAATGTATGGCCACAAACCGTCCACTATATTCTTCGCCTGGAAACCCATCGGCGCAGGATGATTCATTTATCCCTAACTGAAGAAACTATGTGATTCGCACGCCCTAGAATGGATTGGCGTTGCTCGTCGGACAAATCAGAAGCAGCTTGCACCTTACGCAAGGCGGCTGCGAGGGTTTGGGGGGCGAGCCTGCTGTGGCGAAGCAGATCGCAGGCGAATTCATCTGCGCGTGATTCATCATCGCCAGGCTGGGTTGCACCGAGGAGAGCCGATGCATCTCGTGTGGCGCGGGATCGGGAGAGGTGGCCTAATTCGTGAGCGATCACCGCCGAAATCTCCTGGAACTCAAGCATTTCCAGGAGGGCCGACGTCAAAAATATCGACCCATCGGGCCATGCGTATGCGGCGATCTTTGGTGATTCCAGCACATACACGCCGGCGCTTTGCGAATGGTGTTGCAGCGCATTGAGAGCAGCCTGGGCCCGAGCCTGAGAAGATTGTGAAGCAAGCCCGCCCTCACGAAGCGCCCATTTCTCCCAAACCGTCGCGCGTGAAAGGCCGCTCTGGCACCCAAGACACATCGACAACGCCAGGAACAGGAGTGGAAAAATCCGTCGCACGGGCTTTGCATGACAAGAGTCGTGCCAGTGTCAAAACAACGCGATATCCGCGGTGTTTTTGAACAGACGTTAGGCAGCGGCCAACAACCTGCCTGTTTTGAGCGCATCACAGGCTTAACAGGCGGGGAGGCGAAGGCGCCGAATTTCCACGAAATTCTCAAGTAGCAGCGACAGGACAGGAACATCCCACGAAAATCCCTCAAAACCAGGGGGCGACAGCAAAGCGCGGCACAGAATCCGGCACAGTCGGCGGTGATTCCGGCTTCGGCGAGGCCGTTGTGGCCATAATGCAACTCCCGTTGTCCGATTCTGAAAAGGCCGACGCTGTGCGACGGTTACTCGGCTGAGCGTATCCGCGAAATCAGCAGATTACGAAGTGAGATCGTCTGTGGGGAAGCGGTCTAGTGCCGTGCTTAAGCATTACCATTGATTGCCGGCTCAGCCGCATCGCCCGTCTTGAAGCTAGGGTTACAGCCTCAGCCATCTGAGCCCCACCTGCTCGTGAGTGACGACCCTGGCAAAAGCCTGTGATACGCTTCTGAAAGCCGGCGGGTGATTTCATTGAACAAGCCCTTAGGCGATGCTACTTACCCATCCTCCAACTCCATCCCCTCAGCTGTAATCTGCGACCCCGCCGTCAATGCTTCGAGCTACCTCATTGGCCCCTCTTGAGGCCGTCGCCGGCAAACGTCTTGAATCTTGCCGATAGCTGCTCCTGCGTGGCCGAACCTCGATAGACCACCATCCTGTATTTAAATAGCTGCTGCTTGCCGGCGGCGATGGACCAATCAGCGCCGAAAGAGACATTCGGGTTGATCAGACCCTGTTCGTCAGCGCGCCAACCACAGGGATGGTTCGGATTGTCGGGATGATCGAAGATGGCGATGCCGAAAGTCTCTTTCCCCAATTCTTTCCCCAATGCCCCAAATGGCCGCTCCACATTGCACCACCTGGCCCGGCTCTGCTCGCACTCGCGATTGCGTTTACCTTCCGAATTCAAATGCGTCTGCCGCGGGTTTTTGCTGTCCCACGGCATGCGCACGGCCAGACCGCCGACGAAGTACTTGCCGAAGTTCACATCCTTATCCCGGGGGCGCGCGCGTAGAAGCAAATCGAAGTCGATGATGTAGCTGTCGGCATCTTCGGGAGCGTGGATCGTGATGGCATCCTCCTCTTCCAGCACCACCTCGCCATTGGGCGCAACCAGCTCGACCAGCGCCCGCCACGAGACACGGTCGGCCATCTCCTTCAGATCCACCCGCCGCACAAACCGCTGCCTGCCCTGGTCTTCCTTCCAGTAGTTAAAGCCATTGACGCGGTGGAAGCCGGTGAAGATTCCGTGCTGCCAGGGATGATCGGCCGGCTTGTCCTCGGTCAGGATCACTTTACCCGTGGCATCGCGGACGGGATGAAGATACGGCCGGGCATTCTCCTTCATATTGAAGCTGGCCAGGTCTATCCATTGCTTCTGCTTCTGATCGGGACCGCGCGCGAGAATATCCAGCCTGCCATCCGCACGCTCGGCCTTGATGCGGGCATTGTTGTCAACCGGCCGACGTTCGTCGCCGTCGTGGTGATGCGAGCGCGCGTGCGCTGTCAGGAGCAACTGGACCGCGATGAGAAAGGACGCCGCCACGCGCACCAGCGGATCGTAAGGCGCGGCAAGTGGGCCCGCAACGCGCGGATTAGACACGACCCCCGTGTACAAACTCGAATTCCGAAACCAGAAATCCGAATCAATGGCGAAACCCGAATGGCGAAGGGTGTTGCGCCGGTTGCGCAAAGGGGCGGGGGAGTTTGGCTTCGTTTCGTCAAAAAATGCGTAGGGATTTGAGGGGAAGACGGCGTTTTGAAAGCGCTGGAACGGTTTTGGGTTGGGTTGGTTGCGCATTTGGTGGGTTCGTTCTGCGTGGGGCTGTTGCGCGGATGGCGCGGTGGCGCGAATGACCAATGGTCGCTGGAGTGTTGCAACATGTTGCATTCCGGGGGGCAGGAGAGAGGGAGACGAGTTGGGACAGCGCGCGGAATCTGCGCTGATGGAGACTGGATTGCGGAGAGCAGACATGGCGATACCTCCCCCTTTCATTTGGTTCCCTCGAGAATTGCTACGTCGAAGGCGGGTCGGTTGTTCGGTAAAAATTCGGAATGGCATTCGGGGGCCTTGATTGCTCCGCTCGGCTGGGCGTCTAAGATTCCCGCCATGCGACATTTTACTTTCACTTTCGTGTTGTTGGGTGTCATGGC
>DASYUA010000118.1:0-1967 GCA_036001665.1 Tepidisphaeraceae bacterium | reverse complement strand
TCCTTTCGATGCAACGTTCAACGTTCAACGTTCAACTTCCAACGTTCAAGTGCAGAGCGGCATGCGCGTGTTGATTACAGGGCAGGTGGGGGTGGATAAGGGGCCCTATCTGGAGGGGGTGGAGGAGATGGCGCGCGGGGGGGGACATCAGCTTCAGGTTTATCACGTGGGAAAGATGATGTACGAGGAAGCGCCGGATGTGCCGGCGGGGAGGATTCTTAATTTACCGATCACACGATTGAATACGCTGCGGCGGGCGGTGTTCAAGGAGATTTTGCGGGGGGCGGAACGGCACGAGCACGTGGTGGTGAATACGCACGCGACGTTTCGGTGGAGGCACGGGTTATTCGCGGCGTTTGATTTTGATCAGATCAAGGCGTTTGACGCGGATTTGTATATCACGCTGCTGGACAATGTGGAGAGCGTTCACGAGCGATTGGTGAAGGACCATGAGATCGACCACACGCTGAAGGACATCATGGTGTGGCGGGAGGAGGAGCTGCTGGCGACGGAGATATTGGCGAACATTACGCGGGGGTATGGGCATTTTTTCATGATCAGCCGGGGGCGGGACATTCCGACGACGCAGACGATCTATCGATTGATGTTTGAGAGGCAGCGGAAGAAGGTTTATCTGTCGTTTCCGATGAGCCATGTGATGGATCTGCCCGGGACGCTTTTGGAGATCGAGAGATTTAAAAAAGCGATTCATGAGCATTTCATCTGTTTTGATCCGGGGGACGTGGATGAGTTTTTGATTTATACGGCGGGCGAGAAGGCGCAGCAGGAAGGCCGCGCCATGGTGGAGGTCCCGACGAGCGGGGGGGTGGTGAGTCTGAAGACCTCGGATGTGATGCAGATCGCGGGGGACATCATGGGGCAGATTTATGCGCGGGATTTCAAGATGATCGACCAGTCGGACATGATCATCTCGCTGGTGCCGGAATTGCCGAGTGGGAAGCCAGCGCTTTCGAGCGGGGTGGAGAGGGAGTTGCAGCACGCGTTTGAGGGGGGGAAGGAAGTTTATGTGGTGTGGGCGTGTCGGGCGATGCCGTCGCCGTTTGTGACGGAGACGGCGAGCAGGGTGTTCAAGAATACGGATGAGGCGATAGAATATTTTCGGCAGAGAGGATACCTGGGGTAGAAGCCAGAATTCAGAAGTTGGAGTTGCGATTCGAAGGGAGGAACGATGGAAGACATCAATCCGATCTTTGAGGAGTTTGCGGGGGCGTTTGCGGGGGAGGTGGAATATCCGGATGACGTGGCTTTTCCGGAGAAGCTGGATCGGGGGCGGCTGGATTACAGCCTGGAGAGCCTGCACGTGGTGGATGCATATCTCGACTATTTGTACGAGCACAACCAGGGAATCGGGGAGGAGGAGTGGAAGAAGACGGTGATGCGCGGGGGGGCGTATGTGGGGGAGGTGGTGCGGCGGAATGCGCGCGAGACGTGGATGTGGATCGACTACAACGACTACATGCCGCAGAATCCGGATTTGCAGCAGATGATTCCGGACCGAACGGCGGCCACTTGCGCGTTTTTGTGCAGGGAGGATGGGAGCATGTGGATGCCGTTGAACAAGGTGGCGAGATTTATTGAGGAGGGGCCGGAGCAGAATACGCATTATGCGGCGAGTGTGGAGTGTGGGGGGTAGAAGTCGGAATTCAGAATTCAGAAGTCGGGAAGAGGAGCACTGGCAGCGAGATGCCAGTGGCACGGGCACGAGAGAAGATGGAAGAGATGGCGGGGTGCGATGAGCGATGAGAACAGGGTAGAGCCGGTGGTTTCGCCGTTGCAGTATGCGGGACCGGCGGTGGGTCGGGCGATTAAATCGCTATACGGGCCGGCGATCGCGGCGGGGGGTGGTGAAGGCGCGGCCGTGAATGATGTATCATGGGGGGGATGATTCATGCGGTGACGGTTTATTGTTCGTCGAGCAAGCGCGTGGCTGCGCAGTATTTGGATGC
>DASYUA010000117.1:0-1562 GCA_036001665.1 Tepidisphaeraceae bacterium | reverse complement strand
GAAAACTCCCCTGCCAGTAATTCGCCATGTACTTCCCCTCAGGCATCAGCTCATCTCCCCACGCATATTTCTTCCCCGCCAATCCCCCGCGCGCTGCGTATTCCCACTCCGCCTCCGTCGGCAATCTTTTCCCTGCCCATGCCGCGAACGACACCGCATCATTCCACGACACCTGCATCACCGGCTCCTGCTCCCCGGCCAGCGAACGTCCCGGCCCTTCCGGCTGCCGCCAATTCGCCCCATCCACCCGTCCCCACGCCTTCTTCCCCAGATCAAACACCCCCGACCATCCAAATTTCTCCGCATCCGTCACGTATCCCGCCGCATTCACGAACTGCCGGAATTGTGCAACAGTCACCTCCTTCTTGTCCATCCAAAACGAGTGGAGCTTCACCCCATGCACCGGCCGCTCATAAATCGGCCCATCCGCCGACCCCATCTCAAATGTCCCCCCCGGAATCAGCACCATCTCCTCCACAAATCGAATTCCCGGCGGATCGGCGACCACCTGCTTGGGCTTCCTCTCCTTCGCCGGCCGCTGCCAGACGGCCACCGCAGCCACCACCAGCAGCACTATCGAGAGAATCCTTGCGCCACGTCGGCTCATGCCTGCTCCACCGGCTTCAACTCCATGAGCATCTCCGTCACACTCGCCCGAAACCCGCACGCCGCAAACAACCTCCGCGCTGGCTCATTCTCCGCCGCCGTGTCGAGTCGAATCTGCGCAACGCCCATCTCCTTAAACTTCTCCACCGCCAGCATCACCATCTGCCGCGCAACTCCCTCGTGCCGATATTCCGGCTCGACCCACAGGTCATGCAAAAACCCGAATTCCTTCAGCCGATATATCGGAATCTCCCGCTCCACCGTCCCGATGGTGAAGCCCACGATCTTCGCCGGCTCCGACGTCTCGGCCACCAGAAACACACTCCGCCGATCGCCCGCCCGCCCCCGCAGCCACCCGTCATACATCTGCGGAATGTGCTGCAAAAACGAATACTTCGCAGCATCCCAACTCTGGTGCAGCGCGCAGAGCTTCTCCACCATCGGCAGCACGGCCGGCACGTCCGCGGCCCTGGCGGCTCGAACCTGCATGGTAGAAGCCTATGAGCCGGCCAACCAAAAGGAAATGCCCCCGCCCTGTGCATTCAATATCCCGGCGGCCGGCTCGGCAAAGAACCGCCCCCCGTCCCCCAACGTTGAATTGGGGCCGTTTGTTGATATCTTTCCGCATTCTGCCGCCGCGCCCGCAATGGCGTTGGCGGCCAGCGCCGAAGTAGCTCAATGGCAGAGCACCGCTTTCGTAAAGCGGGGGTTAAGGGTTCAAATCCCTTCTTCGGCTAATGATTTCAGAGAATCGCATTTACAGGCTTGCCGCTTTCCGCTCACTGACAATGGAGCGGCAGCGCAAGCCGCCATGATGAGAGATCGATTAGGGTCGGCCAGGGAAGGGACAGGCAGCGGCCAAGGGGCGCAAAATCTGCGGATTTGCCACGGTTGTCCGCAAACATTACGAAATTCTGAAAGAGTCAACCCAACGGAGCTCGCCGGTGGTGCAAGGC
>DASYUA010000116.1:0-3091 GCA_036001665.1 Tepidisphaeraceae bacterium | reverse complement strand
CCCCTCCACCGAAAAACCCACCGCCGGAATCTGCCACGCCCGTGGCGAAAACGCCAAAATCCCCCCGCAATGGATGGTGTATGTGACGGTCCAGGATCTGGACGAGAGCATCGCCAACTGCCAAAAGCTGGGCGGCTCGGTGGTCTGCCGCCTGGGCAAAACCATGTGCATCATCCGCGACCCCGCCGGCGCGGTGATGGGCATCATGCAGGCAACATAGATCGTCATCAGCCGACGCATCCAACAGGTACAATGCCTCCTGATGCGCCGCATGTTCAGCATTATCTCCACCATCTCCTTATAGGTGGGGCGGACTTTCTTGTCCGCCATCTTTCGTAGGGGCGGCTTCAGCCGCCGTGCCCTGTGGCATCGACACCCGATTTCGAGCGGACATTCCCCTCCACCGCGGGGCTTTCCTGCCCCGCCGTGGTGCTATGGTCGCGGAAAGCGTAAGGGGGGAGAAAGCGTAAGGGGGACATTCCTACTTATCTACAAAATAATATATTCTGCCCAAGATCTGCCTCAGCACACCTCCTTCACCCCCGGTGATGGTCAAGGCGGCCGCTTCTCTCCAACCTCCCTCCGGCCTCTGTCCACCCCCCTCCCCCCACCACCAAAAAATTTCGCCATTTCCTCCTTGACATATACCTAACTTTACCCTAATATACCGCGGAGGAGGATCGAAGCTATGGGGGCACATTGGGGGAAATCGTTATTCTTAGTTCCGGCCGCGCCGGCCCACCTGATAGTGGCCGCTGCGCCCACCCCCTCTCTCCCCCCATCCCGCCATCCCCCAGCCATCCCCTCCCCACCCCCTCCAACTCCCCCGGACACAACCCGGACCTACCCCGGACCTATTCGGGACCTAAACGGGACACAAAAAGGACCTATTCCGGACCCTCTCTTCGATCTCTTTCTCTCACTCAAATCGTTCACAACTCTTTTAAGGGGATACTGATATGCCAAGGATCGATGGTACGACAAACGAGCAATCTTCTTTTCTCCGCTCTTTCCTCCAAAACCCCACCGGCCCCGCCCCCGGCGACTGGCCAACCCCGGCCAATCTCCGCCGCTGGCTCCGCAAGCCACGCTTCCGCGCTGCCCTCGAATCCATCCAGTCCACCCTCCGCTTCCAGGCCGACTTCATGCTCTCCTCCGCCGCCGCCCTCGCCCTCCGCACCCTCGACCTCCTCAACCCCTCCCCCGATCAGGCCCGCCACACCATCAATCTCCTCCGCCTCTCCCATCTCCGCCAGCGCTTCACCGCCGCCAGCACTGATTCCGAACCCCCCAAATCCCCCCGCGACCACATGCTCTCCATCCCCGTCCACCAGCGCCTCACCGATGAAGAGTTCCAGACCCTCGCCCTCCGCCGCCAATACTCCCCCCGCTCCAGGCCATCAAACAATTCCCCGCCCCCGCGCCCCAGGACTCCTTCTATTACCAGCTCCTCCAGGACCCCTCCGCTCTCCTCTGGTGGATCAAGCTCTACAACTATCATTCCACCGACAAACGCTACGAGAAAATCCTCCATCTCTGCCGCGACGTCGTCCCCCACCACGCCCCCGCCATCCTCCCCTTCTTCCCCGACATGCCTCACCAGGATCCCGACGTTCTCGATGGAAGCTGGTGGAAACGATGACCAGCACCACCCAACTCGCACAATCTCCAGCCCGCGCCCTTCGATCCCACGCGCTAGTCAATCGGTGGGGCGGACATTCCTGTCCGCCTCCCCCCTCTTCCTGTGCGCCCCCTTCCCCCCTTTCCCCTCTCCCGCTACTCCCTTTTCCCCCAGTCACGGTACTCCCTCTTCCCCCTCTCCCGCTACTCCGGGAGAGGGTCGGGGTGAGGGTTCTCTGGTGTGTCGGACATTCCTGTCCGCCTTCTGTCGTAGGGGCGGCTTCAGCCGCCGTGCCCTGTGGCATCGACGCCCTGACAGGAACCGGCATTCCTGCCCGGCCGCGATCACGAAACAAGCTACCTGCAATTACCCTGCGCCAACCCCCCTTCCAACCCATCCAATTTTTCCCCGCCAAGTCTACACACGGTATACTTCCGGCCGCATGCTCGCTCGCATCCACTCCTTCGTCCTTGTCGGCATCGACCCACTCCTCTGCGAAGTCGAAGTCGATGTCTCCAAACAAGGCCTCGAAAAAACCACCGTCGTCGGCCTCGCCCAGGCCGCCGTCAAGGAATCCATGGAACGCGTCCGCCGCGCCATCATCAACTCCGGCTACCCATTCCCCGGCCACAAACTCCTCGTCAACCTCGCCCCCGCCGATGTCAAAAAAGAGGGCCCCTCCCTCGACCTCCCCATGGCCATCGGCCTGCTCCGCGGCACCAATTCCATTCAAACCGACCGCCACAAGGAATTCCTCATCGCCGGCGAACTCGCTCTCGACGGCCGCCTGCGCAAAATCAAAGGCGCGCTCTCCCTCGCGCTGCTTGCGAAGCACAAGAAATTCACCGGCGTCATCCTCCCCGAAGAAAATGCCCGCGAAGCGGCTGTCGTCGAAGGCATCGAAGTCTATCCCATGGCCACCCTCTCTCAGGCCGTCAGTTTCCTCAACGAGCAAT
The DNA here is from genome assembly GCA_036001665.1 of Tepidisphaeraceae bacterium. Lineage (GTDB taxonomy): Bacteria > Planctomycetota > Phycisphaerae > Tepidisphaerales > Tepidisphaeraceae > JBGPEF01. The sequence continues at coordinate 514 of DASYUA010000116.1, read as the reverse complement.
TGCCCCTCGAGCCCTATGAGCTCGATGGCCAGATTTATCAAGCCTCCAAGATCGCCCCACCCAACGATTTCGCCGACGTCCGCGGCCAGGAAGCCGTCAAACGCGCTATCACCATCGCCGCCGCCGGCGCACACAACATCCTGATGATCGGGACAAATTAATCAGGTACGGCTTTAGGCTGATTTTTCAGCCTTTTGGGGGAATTTCCTTGGCAGCCCTCCCCCGACTTGGCCTGAATCTCGGGGATGAGAAGGTTACTCATCCCCATACTTTTGATCTTCGTTGTCGGGAGCCTTTGGTTCTTGGCAACGCCACAGTGCAGCCAAGAAGACTTCAGGCCGCATTATCCTCCCCCAACGTCAGCAGAAGTAAAAGCAGCCCAGCAGCGCGCTCGGGAGTGGGAACGTCAGCATGGACGATAGCATTTCTGGAAGTGGCGGTTAAATTGCCTACATGGGCAAAAAGGGCATCGACAATGTGCTGTACTATGGCGACAACCTGAAAGTGCTAAGGG
>DASYUA010000115.1:0-26219 GCA_036001665.1 Tepidisphaeraceae bacterium | reverse complement strand
CGCCCCCCCATTCTCTCCGCCGGCCTCGTCCCCGGCTCTCGATATGGAACCTGATCACTCATCGAACCTCTTTGCCAACAATCCTCGGCCCACGCAGGGCCAGGCAATTGCATCTGGGCACCAAATGGTGGGGCAGACATTCTTGTCCGCCGTCTTTCGTAGGGGCGGCTTCAGCCGCCGTGCCCTGTGGCATCGCCACCCAACTGGGCCGGACATTCTTGTCCGCCTTCTGTCGTAGGGGCGGCTTCAGCCGCCGTGCCCTGTGGCATCGACACCTGACTGACCCGGACATTCCTTCCCCGCCAATTCACGCAGGCTAGCCACCGCCCACTGCCTTTGCCAACACCCCGCCCCTCAGATAGTATCAACCATCAAGGAGAAGAACGATGATCAAGCTATCTCTACTCGTTGCCGGCGCTCTCTTCCTCTTCGCCACCAGCCTCTGCGCTGAGGACAAGAAGGACAAATCCATCTACGACTTCAACGTCAAGGACATCGACGGCAAGCCCGTCGATCTTTCCCAATACAAGGGCAAGGTCCTGCTGGTCGTGAACGTCGCCAGCAAGTGCGGCTACACCCCGCAATACAAAAATCTCGAGGCGGTCTATGAACAATACAAAGACAAAGGCTTCGAGATCCTGGCCTTCCCCGCCAACGAGTTCAAGCAGCAGGAGCCCGGCACCAACGCCGAAATCAAGGAGTTCTGCACCTCCAAATACCAAACCCAATTCCCCCTCTTCTCCAAGATCGTCGTGAAGGGTGATGGCCAGGCTCCGCTCTACCAATACCTCACCAGCACCGACGCCAATCAAAAGACCGCCGGCGACATCAAGTGGAACTTCACCAAGTTTCTGGTGTCCAAGGATGGGAAGATCGTGGCCCGCTATGAACCCAAGGTGAAGCCGGATGATAAGGAAGTGACCACGGCCATCGAAACCGAGCTCGCCAAGGGTAAATAACCGGCCGGTCGCCCGGTGTAATTGTGTAAGGATGCGACCTTCCTTACACTCTTGGCAGGTACTGGACTTGCGCGTATTTCTTCCCCAAATTTTTCTAGCAACTCATCGAGGCCTTCTGTAGTATGCCTCTGAGATTGCTAGTGGCTATGGCACTCTTTCCGTAGTATGCCACCGAGATTACCAGCGGCTATGGCTCTCATTCCCAGCGCGTTAGCGCCGGATTGTTCGATCGGCGACATCTTACGTCCCAGGCACGGTTTATGAAGGTAGAGGCCGGCTCTCAACGCCACGCCAGGCTTTGGTAGTGGGCCGTCTGGGCTTCTGCGAGGAGCATTCACCATGGTTTTGCACACGAAGACGCGTTCCAAGTTGGCCCGCGCCGCGGCGGGGGTATGCACGATGGAGTCGCTGGAGAACCGCCAGCTCCTCACCACCCTTAACGGCGGCGATACCTTCATCTACAAAGACAGCAACGACGACCTCTTTCGCATCACCCTTATCGGCAACGTCCAGGCGGAATTTGTCGGGGCCGCTGTCAGCGACACCAACGTCGTCACCCTCGGCGATCTGGTGCCCTGGTTTGATGATGATACGGACGGGCGCGACCTCTTTGCCATCTACGTCGGGACCGCCGATTGGGACTCGGTCATCACCATCGAACAGGTTGACGTGGACACCAACAACGGACAAATCACGCCCAATCCGTTCAATGGGAATATCGACCTGAACGTCACCAATGCCCGCAATGGCATGAACCTCACTATGAACACCAACGGCGGCAGCGGCATGGGCTTCCTGGGGGCGCGCACCAACCAGATCAATGGCGTCAACAATTCCGAAAATCGGCCGATTCTCACTGCGAATCTTCCCGGCCAGATCGGAATCCTCCCGACCGACTCCGGTCCCTGGCTGGCGGGACTCATTGTCGCCGACGGACAGGACCTGGGGAAATTCCTCTTTGACGGAACGATCACCGGCAATGTGGACGTCGGTGGCTCGATGAACCTGTTCTACGCCGGCAACATCCTCACCGGCGACACCGGCGGCTCGTTCGTCAGCAGCTTCCCAGCCCAGAATCCGGACAACTTCAACATCGACGGCGACCTCCGCGACCTGGTCATCAGCGGATCGGTGGGCACCGATAACACCGGAAATCTGGGACCGGGGGACGATCCGTTGTACATCACCCGCGTGCAGATGCGCATCGGCGGGCACCTCGGGCAGATTCACGTTGGGGACGCCTTCGTCGCCTCGCTTCAGGCCAACGATCTCAATCAGCAATTCCACAACGAGCCGCAGCTGGAAATCGAATCGCGCGGCACATTCACCACCTACGCCGAAGGCTTCCTCAACGACACCCTCGGCAATGGCGACGACCAGTTCCACAACGACACCTTCGATACCGCACAGTATCTGGGAACCCTTCAGGGCGGCATCCTCGTGCAGGGTGAACTGGACGCGCTCGATCGCGACAACTTCCGCGACTGGGCCGACTACTACGCCGTGCCTCTCTTGGCCGGCCAGAGCGTAACGGTGCAGCTCACCGATACGACCTTCCTGGGCTTCCCCGGCGGACCGGCTGCCAGCTTGGTCAACCTCATCAACATCGGCGTCTATGACCCCGATGGTCGGCTGATCGCCACCGACTATTCCGATGTCGATCGCTTCAACATGGCCGGCCAGCCGTTCACATTCACCGCACAGCGGCCGGGCATTTATCGCTTCGCCGTCGGCGAGATAACCGACGCCGATTTCAACGGCCCGATCGGCGAATTCATCCCCGTTGGTCACATTGGCTTCGCAACCTACGACTTGAGCATCCAGGGCGCGGGCGACTTGGCAATCGGCGGAATCGTCACCGGCAACAACCTGCTCGACGCCGAGCTCGGCGAGGATGGCCTTGTCGCCCACAACGGCGACTTTGGCGCCATCGCCACCGGCGGCAACGCAATCTTCCTGTCCAAGCTCTTCTTGATCGGCCCCGGCCCCGGTCCCACCCCTGTCTGGAACGTCCGCACCCTCGATGGCAGCCTGCGCGCCATCGTCGGCGCCCAAATCGGCAGGTTCTTTGCAAACGCGGCGTTCGAAGGCCCAGACCTGTCCATCAACAACGGCGATGTCGGCCTGCTGCGCTCCACGACCGGCGTGCTTTCGGTCAACGAAACGCTGATGCTCGACACCATTACAGACCCGACCATCGTCCTGCCCCAACCCGATCTCCCGCGCAACTACCAGATGGTCGATGCCGCCACTCGCTTTGAAGGCGCGCTGGTCGCCGACCAGAAGATCGGCATGGTCCTGGCCGGAAACATGGCCTCGCTGGCGCCCAGTGTATTCCACGCCAACGCCGACAACTTCGGCGACGACGGCGTGATCGATCTCATTGACGTCCGCGGCAACTTCGGAACCCTCCAGGCAGGCGGACCCCACATCACCACCGGCCCCAAGGGCAATGTCCGCTTCATCAACGTCGAGGGCATCCTCTTCCGCGACGAGGCCTTTGGCGGCGGCCAACCCGATCTGACCGTCTTTAACCCCGGCCAGGCCGCCACCATCACCGATGACTCCGGCGCCATCATCAAGATCTCCCCCGCCAATGGCGGAACGCTCGGCGTTCTTACTTACGGCATCCGCGGCAGCGGCGGCAGCGCCACCGTCCGCGTCGAAACGACATCTGCGGTAAATATCAAATCCAACACGCGTAAAAACACCTCCCCTGCCGAAATCGGCATGATTCTCGCCACCGGCGATCAGGGCCGAGGCGTCGTCCTTTTGCCCAGTGGCAATATTGGGCTTGATCCAACCTATTTCGGCCCCGACTACAACGTCGATGTGAACGGAAAAGCGCGGGTGGACCTGTATAAGGTCATCGGTGGAAGATTCACCCGCATCCAGAACAACACCCCCGGCGAGATCGTCACCACGATGGCCGGGTCCATCGGCACGATTCGCGCCCAGAACCTGGGCACACCCAAACATTCCACTCCGGCAGTGCTCGTGGGCAGAGATGTCCTCGTGCAAGGCGCGGTTTATCCCTACCTCGACCAGACCACGGGCATCCTTGCCAGCGATATTGTTCAGGTGATCTCTCCCGGTCAGGTCGGCAACATCATTGTCAGCGCCGCCCTGGTAGCGGCCGCCGACCCCCTCGTCGATCCCAGGGTGACCTTTCCCGTGGGCGGCACCTCAAGCATCCGCACGGTTACGGCTGATACCGACGGCAAGCGCGCAGCCGGATCCTTCGATGGAATCACCGGGCCAGTCTATGCGGAAGATCCCACCGGAGCCCCCCTCACCGGACGAATTAACGAGGTGAACATCGGCGCTGGAATCATGCCATCAGGCAGTGGAAATATGGCCAAGGCAGGAATCTTCGCCAGCGGCCGGATCGGCACGGTGCGCGGCAAGAAAACCGCGAACATTCGCGGCAACGTCGTTTCTGAAGATTCGATCGGCCGCATCGACCTGGTCAACGGCGGGTCGATCATCAACGCCAACATCATGGTCCCCGCTGAGCTGTCAGATGCCCGCGATATCGACACCTTCCGCGTCAGTGCGGGCGATGCCGACTCGGTGGACAACCCGACATTTGAGCTGGGGCAAATCACCCTCACCGGCGATGCCAAGGGCAAGGTCAATCCGCGGCGGCCCAAGCCAATTTTCCGCGGCGGCATCATCGGCTCCTACTTCTCCGGGTCCGACATCGGCTCAACCATTCTCAAGGCCGGCAGTTTCGGGATCATTAACAGTGTCTATGCGACCCCCGGCAATGGCGTGATCAACAAGTTCCAGACTGATGGTTACGGGCTTCGCAACGTGGTTATCCTGGCGGGCGCACGCATCGGCGACATCATCGCCCAGGGCAGCGGCCAGTCCATCAGCACTGCTGTCTTCAGCGAAGATGTGCGCCAAAGCGAGACGCAGACCATCGATCCGTTCTTCGAAACCGCCCCCACCCCCCTGACCGACCTGCACAAGTTCCTGGGGACTTCCAAGGTCGTCCCGACTTTGGCGGGCATCACCGACGCCGGAATCATCGCCGGCGTCTCGGCCCTCGCTTCGCGCGATCTCAACAGCCTGGTCGCCTGGAAGCTCGTCGGCAACACCAACGACGATCCGGCCGTCTTCAACTTCGCCAACCGGATCAAGAAGATCCAGATCGCAGAGGACATCTTCGACGTATCCATCATCACCGGCCAGTTGGACACCTTCAAAGTCGGGCACGATGTGATCAACCTGGACATGACCGTGGCCGGAACGATCGGCCTCATCAGCATCGGGCACGACTATGATGCCAACTCGCGCATCCGCGCCATCGGGCCGGATGGAACGATCGACTCGATCTTTGTGGGCCATGACCTGGACGGAGACATGTCGGCGGAGAACTCCGTCCTGAAGCTGCGCGTCGACGGCCTGTACAACGGCGACGTGACCGCCAACGGCGTGCGCGTGCTCGAAACCTAAGACCCTATTTGCGGACTGAGCGAATTTCCCTCCTTTTTGCGTGCGCCAAGCACGGGCGGGACGCCCGTGTCACATGCGCAGGATCACCGCCAATCTGAGAACTTCGGCCACGCTCCAGGCCTGGGCGGGGCAGCCGACGGGGCGGTGGGGTTCATCGGCTTCGTAGATCTCGGCGATCTGGCCGACGCAGCCCTGGTTCATGCTGTCAATCAGCGGCTGGAGCCAGACGCGGCCCTGCCGCTGCGAATCGGGGGAGTGGTCGTTCACTTTCAGATGGCCTTCGAGAAATGCGCCGATGAGCCAGGGCCAGATGGTGCCATTGTGATAGGCGTTGTCGCGCTTCATGGGCGGGCCGAAATAGCGGCCCTGATAATTGGGGTCGGTTTTGGGGAGGGTGCGCAGGCCAAAGGGGGTGAGCAGTTCGCGGCGGACCACCTCGACGACGGCGCGCTGCTGGTCGTGGTCGAGGGGACTGTTGGGGAGGCTGGCGGCGAAGATCTGGTTGGGGCGGATCTGCGTGTCCTTGCGCTTCTCGTTGACGAAGTCAGCCAGGCCGCGGAATGGGTTGAGCCAGAAGGTCTTCAGGAAGCTCTGGCGCACCCTGGCGGCCAGCTCCGTCTCATTGAGCAGGACCAGCGCGTTGTACCAGAGCGCGTTGATCTCGACGGCCTTGCCGTGGCGCGGCGTGAAGGCGATGCCATCGCACTTGGCATCCATCCAGGTGAGCTGCGTGTGCTCATCGCCGGCGTAGATCAGGCCGTCGGCATCCATGTGGATGTTGAAGCGCGTCCCGCCGCGATAGCCCTTGATGATGGCGCGGCAGGCATCCAGCAGATGTTTGTTGAACGTGGCCGCATCGTGGGAGAGGCGGAGATATTCGAAGCAGGCGTGAATGAACCAGAGGCTGGCATCGACGGTGTTGTAGCTGGGCTCGTTGTTGTAGTCGTCAAAGCGATTGGGAATCATCCCCTCGCTGACGTATTCGGCGAAGAGGGTGAGAACCTGGGCGGCCTCGGTGAAGCGTGAGGGGGTGAGCAGCAGGCCGGGGAGTGCGATCATGGTGTCACGCCCCCAATCCGAAAACCACGGATAACCGGCGATGATCGTGGTGCCATCCTTGCCATCCGGCCGGCGGCGGGCGACGACGAAATCGGCTGCAGCGCGGGAGAGTTTCTGAATGGCCGGAGAGGCGGAGATTTCCGCGGGTTTGGCGATGGCCGCCTCGACGGCAACGGGAATGACGCAGCGGGCGATGTGATTGGGACGTCTGGCAAGTTCGGCATCCCAGTTGGGAATTTCCGTGAGGTCGGTCCCGGCCCAGAGGGTGATGGTGAATGGGCCGCGGGTGGAGAAGGAGAGGATGCCGGGGACGAAGAGGTCTTCGCTGTCATCCAGCCCGCGCTCGGATTCGATGGGGTAGGCGTGGCCGTACCACCAGTCGGCACGGGCCGTGAACTGGCCGGCGTCGGCGCGGAGCTTGAGCGCGTGCTGGCCGTCGCGGACGAGCATTTCCCAGGTATCACAGTGGACCTCCAGCGGCGGCCCGGCGTGGCGCAGCGAATGGAAGTCGCGGAGGGAGATGAAAGGGATGAGATCGAGCTGGACCTGGCGGTTGGGCTCGCACTCGACGCGATAGCGGATGCCGACGGTGTTGCGCTGCCAGAGGAGCTGGATTTCCTTGGCGACCTTGACGCCCTCGACGTCGTAATCGAATCGGGCCGCGCCATCGAGCTGAAATCGCCGGAGATATTTGTCGCCGCGGGGATGCATGGAGTTGCGGAACTGGTTGATGGAGAGCTCGAGGAAGGAGCGATTGCCGTCGAGATAGAGCAGCTCGCCGACGCGGTTGAGGGTGTTGATGCGGCCGAGGGGCGGCAGCGTGGCGGCCGTGAGCAGGCCGTGATAGCGGCGGGTATTGCAGCCGACGAGTGTGGAGGAGGAGAAGGAGCCGATGCCGTTGGTGAGGAGCCATTCGTAGTTGAGGAAGGGATGGAGATGGCCGAGGGTGTCGAGCGAGAAGAGGGGCATGGTGGCCAGAGTGTAATCGGAGCGAACGAGGAGAGGGAGATTAGATCGCGTGGATGTATCCGCGATTTTTCTTCTACCGCTAGTGCCGCATTGGATTGGTGAACGAAGCGATGCATGCGTCAAATACCCCCTCATCGGCCACTTCCCAAATTCGCCTGCTGTCCTCAAAGAAAGGCGCTCGGTGCAGAAGCACATCCAGCACGATGTTGGTATCAACCAGGATGCGCATCATCCATATTTCTGCTGGCGTCGTTCCTCAACCCATTTCTGAACAGTCGCGTCATCCGGCGGTGGCGAATTTCCCTTGGCGATTCCAATCGCCCGATCCAACGTCTGCCGCGGCGCTGATTCTCGCGTCTTCGTTCTCATGTCGCGCAGAATCAAGTACGCTAATGCCACCCGATCCTCCTCCGGCCAGGGCGTCACCTGTCGAATGATTGTCTCAATTTCCTCTTCGTGTCTCATCACAAAGCTCCGCAGGCCCCACAGCCGAATTGTACCAACCACTACCTGTAGACACTAACACCCCTAGCCAATGTATCGTCTGCTTCTCCTTTTCCAAAAACAAGTTGCGCGTTCCTGTTGCGCTTTGCGCACAAAAAAGATTTTTTCGCGCCATTTCCCTTGGCAAACTCGCAAATCCGTTGCGCCTCACGGAAAAAACGGGCCCGTTTGCGCAACAAAGGGGGATATATAGAGGGAGATGTTTTATGCAATGCAACCCCGGCTCCGCCGGACAACATCTTCGCCGCAGCTCACCAGGCTCCTCGCCTCTCCGTGGCTTGGGCGTCCCGCCCAAGGTCTGCGCTCACTCCCGGCCATTCTCGCACTACCAAACAAACCCATTTCCCCTCCTCATTTCCGATCTGCGCCAAATCTGCGGCATTTGCGTCATCTGCGTTCCACTCTTCCTCCGGGACTCGCTTTTTCTCCCCCAAGCCCCAATCCGGCCGCAAAAAGGACTCGATCTGGCCTCAAAAAGGACTGGAAAAGGACTCGGAAAGGACTCGGTTTTTCTCTACCCAGAATTCACAACCCCCGCTCCACCCGCCGTTTACAAATCCAAGACCCCGGGAACCTTTTTTTCCGTCCCCACCACAATCCAGCAAGCACAAAACGAACCCATTTCTGCAAACAAAATCGTCAGTAGATGTCACCCGCAGGAAATTCGATCCCCCACCCCCTCCTTCACCCCCACCGGCATCCGCCCCTTGGCCGGCCTCGACTTTTCCGCCGACATCTCGAGGAGCGGGCTGCGCCAATGTTCCAGGGGGATATTGGCGACGGTGATGAGGGCGAGTTGGGTGCCGACGAACATGAGGAGCCAGAGGAGGGCGGAGTCCATGAAGCCGTAGGAATGGAGGCCGACGCCGAGCATGTTGGTGCCGAACCAGGACCAGGAGGTGACGATGTTGCCGCCGATGGCGAGGGCGGCCAGGCCGCGTTCGCGGACGAGGCCGGCCCAGCGGGCGTGGAGGACCAGGGCGTTCCAGAGGACGATGAGGACAGCGCCGTTTTCCTTGGGGTCCCAGCCCCAGAAGCGGCCCCATGACTGGTCGGCCCAGATGCCGCCGAGGATGGTGCCGACGAAGCTGAAGAGGATGGCGAAGCAGATGATGCCGTAGATCATCCGGCCGATGTCTTTGCTTTCTTCCTTCGTCATGGTCGTGCCGAGGACGCCTTTGAGGACGTAGATGATGCCCAGGAGGCCGGCGAGGAAGGTGGCGGCATAGCCGAGGGTGACGATGACGACGTGGGTGGCCAGCCAGAAGTTGGTGTCGAGGACGGCCTGGAGCATCTTCATGGTGTCGCCGTCGGCCGCGAGATTCTGGGCGATGACCATGGAGAGGAATCCGGCGACGGAGGCGGCGGCGAGGCCGACGCCGTTGCGATAGAAGTATTCGAGGCCCATGCCCAGGACCACGATGCCCCAGGGGATGAAGATGGCGGAGGAGTAGAGGTTGGTGACCGGGGGCCGGCCGGAGATGTACATGCGACCGATGAGGGCGACCGTGTGAATGAGGAAGGCGAGGGCGATGACCCAGATGGAGGCGCGGGAGAGGGGGCCGGTGTAGAAGACCCAGGCGAGGGAGACGAGGATGTAGGCGAGGAGATAGAGCTCGATGCAGCGCATGAAGGGCTCGATGGTGTTGAAGGTGGTTTCGAGGCGGACCTTGTTCATGGCGCTGGGGAGCTGGGCGTCGAGCAGCTTCTGGTATTCCTTCACCTCGCGATTGAAATCGGTGGGGCGATTTTCGTGATAGGACTGGAGGATATTGACCCAGGCTTCGGCCGCGGGGTGAGAGGTCTGGCCGGTTTTGGAGACGGCGGTGCTGAGGGGCTTCCACTCCTCGCCTTCCTTGAGCGGAGGAAGGAGGAACAGAGCGCCCAGGTCGCCGAGGCGGCGATAGAGGGAGAGGTTTTCGCCGAGCTCGAGGATGTTTTTCTGATAGCTGTCGAGTTTTCGGGCGTCGGCTTTGCGGATTTTGGCGGCGATGGCGAATTGCTCGTCAAATTTTTCGCCGGCGACGGCCAGCTCGCGGATGGAATATTTTTTCTGGGTCTCGTCGAGGTTCATGACGTTGAGGACCTCGACGTGGCCGACGCGGAAGAGTTTGTAGTCATCCGATTGATGGGTGAGGATGTCGGCCAGCATCTTGATGGGGGGCTGGGACTCCTTGTTGATGTAGATGGTTTCGGAGCCGCTCATGATGCGCAGGCTGTTGCGGGCGAGGCTGTCGAGGGGCTGGGTGCGGCCTTCGAAGGAGATGGGAAGCTTGCCGAAGGCCTGGAGGTCGAAGGGCTCGGTGGGCGCGGCATTGCGCATGATGGCGCTGGCGAAATAGATCAGCATGATGCCGACGATGGCGGCCGGGAGGAGGAAAGTGGCGCGCATCAGCAGGGGACGGGGGAGGAGGACGTATTCGTTCTTGCCGTTCTTGCGCTGAGGGGGGACCTGGACGAGGACGGATTCCTCGGCGGCCATGGCTTTGAATTTTCGGCGGATGAAATCGGTGAGCTTGATGCCGAAGTGCACGATCAGGCCGATGGCGCCGATGATGCAGGCGAAATAGGGCATGAGCCAGCCGGGATTGTTGACGACCTGGAGGACGGTGGTTTGATCGTTGTTGCGGAAGTCGGCCTGGTAGAAGGTTTCGCCGCGATAGCGGAAGGGATGATTCATCCAGATGAGGATTTCGCGGTTGTAGTCATGGGTGGGATCGATGAAACGGACGCGGCTGGAATAATTTTTGGGGACGTCAGTGCCGGTGTAGCGGTCGTGGGCGAAGTCGATGAGGTGGACGGAGTAGGGCTTGTAGAGGCGATTGAAGCGGAGCTCGAGGAGATAAGTTTTGCCGGCGAGCTGGACTTCCTGGGGGTGGTCCATGTGGAGGGAGACGAGATACGTGCCGAGGTTTGCGCCTTCGCGGGTGGTGAGGGTGACAAAGCCGCTGGGGGCATCGACACGGCCGGCGTCGGTGCCAGCGCCGCTGAAGGGGCCGCGCTCGACGACGGACCAGTGGATGCCTTCGCCTTTGGTGGCGCGGGGCGCGCCCTGGGGGCGGCGCTTGGAGCGGACGGAGTTGGGGTAGTAGGCGTCAACTTTGATATTGAAGGGGAGGAGTGGGTCGGAGATTGTGTTGCCGGGGAGGAGTTTTTTGTCGGGGATGATGGTGATGGAGTCGTGGGCGGAGGGGGAGGTGTCGGTGATGGCGAGTTCGCTCTCGCGGATGTCCTGGGAGTAGCTGACGGAGGCGCCTTCGTCGATGACCATCTGGCTTTCGACGGCCAGGCCGCTGGTGAGTCCTTCGCCGAGGAGAAGGAGGATGACGCCGAAGTGGATGAGGATGATGCCGGTGCGTTTGGCGGAAAGTTTGAAGCGGATGGCGTGGGCGGCGATGAGGTTGATGAGCATCAGCAGGCCGATGGTGTAGCCGCCGAGCATGGGGAAGCCGCCGGGGAGGTGATATTGGCGGGGGATGAGGGTTTGAAGATCGACCCAGGTGAGGAAGCTGTGGAAATATTTTTTCTGGACCTGCCAGGAGCCGCTGTCGACCTGGGCCCAGGTGCCGACGTAGACGAGGAGCATGGCGGCGATGATGAGGATCACCGTGAGCTTGAGGGAGGAGAGGGGTGAGAGGAGTTTCTTGATCATTTTTCGGCCACGAATTGCACGGATTTGAGGAAGGTGTCGAAGTTGGATTTTTCGGCCGCAACGGTGTCTTTGGGGCCGATCATCTTGAAGAACCAGACATCATTGTCGAGGGCGGTCATGACCAGGAGGAGGCGTTGATTGGGGCGCTGGGGAGTGCCGGGGCCGGTGAAGTCGAAATAGGCGGCGGGATGGCCGGCGAGTTGGATGCGCTCGGTGGGTTGGTCGTCGGCTTTGGCGACGGGAGGGAGACCGACCTGTGCGCGCCATCGATTTATGTTCGTAAGCAGATCGCCGAATTTGGTGCCGCCCAGAGGAGTGACCATGACTTCGGCGGGATCGTTGGGGTCGCCGGCGAAGAAGGTGAGGGCGCGGAGGGGCTTGTCGCCGCCGTTTTCCCAGCCGGCGGGGGCGATCCAGGAGAGGTCGTTTTTGGTTTCGCGCTGGGGGAGGCGGTCTTTGGGGCCGTTGAATTTGAGAGAAAGGATGAAGTCGTTGAATTCCTGTTTGTGTTGCGCGAGGCGCTGGGTTGGGCCCGTGGCCTTGAAGAACCAGACGCGATCGCCTTCGACGACCATGGCGCCGAGGATGCGCTTCTGCTGATCGCCGGGCGGGCCCAGCAGATCGACGATGAAGAGGGGACGCTCATCGACCACGACTTTGGTGGCGAGCTGGTTGACTTCTTCGGGGGAGCTGGCGGGGAGGCCGAGTTGACGCTGCCAACGGTTGACGTTGGCCTGGACGTCGGCAGCGCTGGGGGAATTGCGGGGAAGGGCGGAGATGGTCATTTCCAGGGGTGGATCGGCCTCTTCGAGGGTGAAACCGGCATAGGTTTGCTCGTCGCCGGGCCATTCGATCCATTGGCCGGGGACCTTCCATTCGAGGCGCTCGTGATGGACATGCGCGGGCTCTTTGGGGGCCTGGTAGGCCTTGATGGGCTCTTCTTTCCTGCACCCGGGGCAGAGGGCGGCCAGGGCGCAGGCGAGGAGGAACAGGCTTAACTTGGGAGGGGCCATTACTGGCTTTACTGTAGCACCCCTGCTTGCGTTTTCCACGCGGGGAATTGGCTGGTTTGGTTATTGAGCCGGATCGGGGTCGGCTGGTGGCTGGGGGAAGAGGAGCCAGTCGCCATCGGGGGGGGTTTGTTGGGGGCGAGTAGAAGTGGAAGGGTTGTTGGATGCCACAGGGCTACGGCAGAGGGGGGAGAAGAATGTCCGCCGCGCCACTGTGTTGACACATTGGCAGGGTTGCAGGAGAGAGGGGAGACACATTGGCGATCAGGAGGTGTTGCGAGAGAGGGGTGATATAATGCATTGCGATGAGCACATTGAATTCATTGGGGATGGGGGTGCCGCGGCTAGAGCAGCGGGCGCTGGGGCGGCCGGAGCTGAGGGTGGTGCAGCGGCCGCTGAGGCGGGTGATGGCGTTTCTAGGGTACACGATTGATGAGTTGTGCAATGACCGGGTCGTAAAGAACCGGGTGTTGGGGTATTTCAAGCTTTACAAGGAGATCAACCGGCGGGGGGAGATGCGGGAACTGGAGCGGCAGTGGAATCCGGCGGGGCTTCGGTTCTGAGCGATGCATTCACCAGTGGCCATCATCACGGGCGCTGGACGGGGGATCGGGAAGGCGATTGCGCTGGAACTGGCGACAAGGGGATATCGATTGGCGCTGGCAGCGCGGAGCGAGAGCGAGCTGGAGGCGGTGGCGGGGGAAGCGGGGACGGCAATGGCGATTCCCACGGACATCACGCGGCCGGACGAGGTGCAGATGCTGGTGGAGAGGACGCTGGGGTCGTATGGGCGGATCGATGTGGTGGTGAACAACGCGGGGCTGGCGCCGGTGGCGGCGGTGGATCAGTTGTCGATCGAGCAGTGGCACGCGGTGCTGAATACGAATCTGTCGGGGGCGTTTTACCTGGCGCGGGCGGCGTGGGGGACATTCAAGGAGCAGCAGAGCGGGTGCATTGTAAACATCTCATCGATATCCAGCCGAGATCCGCTGGCGGGGTTTGCGGCTTATGGAGCGGCGAAGGCGGGGTTGAATTTATTGTCGCTGGTGCTGGCGCGGGAGGGGGCACAGTATGGAATTCGTTCTTATGCGATTGCGCCGGGGGCCGTTGAAACAAGCATGTTCCGCTCGGTGGTGAGCAGGGAGCAATGGCCGGCGGAGAAGACGCTGGAGCCGGCGGATGTTGCGCGGGTGGTGGCGCAGTGCGTCGATGGTGATTTGAAGTACACCAGTGGCGAGGTTATCTTCATTTCGAAGTCGGTGTAGAAAGAATTCAGAATTCGGAATTCAGAATTCAGAAGACCCCTCACCCTTGCCCTCTCCCCTGAGTACAGGGGCGAGGGGAAAGAGGGAGTAGAGGAGGGAGGGGAAGAGGAGAGATGGGGGGAGGGTTGGAAAAGGCGGCCGTGCGTTACCGGACGCAAAGCAAGCACCAACTTTAGCAACTTGTGAAGCGTCCGGTCGTCGAAGAGTTCAGGCCGAACACTCGATAGGAGATTTCATGGTGGCAGCACGTTCGATGGTGGCGACTGGGCTGATTTATTGTCTGATGGCGCTGCCAGCGCATGGGCAGTTGCGGGCGATGGCCAAGCGGGTGGTGGGGAACCAGCCGGCGGCGGGGGCGGTGAATTTGCCGTATTCGGTGAATGACAACAGCGGGAACCAGTGGTTTTTTTACCAATATGGGCAGTTTCAGCAGCAGGGGAACATGCCGGTTTACAGCCAGGGGGGGATGCTTCAGATCAATGGGGCGTATCCGCAGGCGCGGAACAACCAGGCGCGGGTGGATGAGAAGAGCGGGGAACTGGTGTTCGACAACATGAATGCCAATGGGATCGGTCTGACGCGGCGGATCCTGATCAATAAGGAAGAGGGGTGGGTGCGGTACATCGACATCGTGAAGAACACGGGGAACGCGGAAGCGCCTGTGAACCTGAACTTCTCGACGAGCCTGAATTATGGGGTGCAGACGGCGACCATGGTGGCCGACCCGAAGAAGAAGGACATGAACATCGCCTGGGTGGCGCTGACGCACGCGCAGGGGCGGACGGTGGTGGAGATGTTTGGCGGCAAGGGGGCGAAGACGATGCCGACGATTCAGTACAACCAGGGGAACAGCCAGGTGAATGCGGTGATGAGCCCAAGCATCCCGGCGGGCAAGGAAGTGGCGATCATGCACTTCCACGTGATCACGACGACGCCGGATGCGGGGGCGAAATATGTGCTTAACATGAAGGAATCGAAGATCATGGCGTCGATTCCGTCGGCGATCCGGAAATTGATCATCAATTTCCGGGGTGGGGAGAATTTCATCGGGGACTATGAGATTCTGCGCGGGGACATTCTGGATGTGGTGGAATTGCGGTCGGGGGACCAGCTCAAGGGGACGTTGAAGGAGAAGAGCTTCAAGCTGGACACGTTTTATGGGCCGGTGGATCTGCCGGTGGACAAGATCATCGGGTTGATCAATGCGGGGCAGTTTCGGCCGAGGCAGTTGCTGGTGACGAAGGATGGGGAGATTTTTGGGGGAAAGCTGGATCGGGACAAGCTGGTGCTGGAATTGTCGAGCGGGCAGGTGACGGAGATTCCGCTGTCGGCGATTTCGCGGATGGGATATCGGAAGCGCAGCGGCGAGCCGGAGGAATGGACGTTTGAGAAGCCGGTGGTGCTGATGCGGACGGGGGACCGGATCGGGGTGCAGATGCCGACGAAGGAGATCGAGGCGGCGACTCGATATGGGAGGCTGAGCCTCAAGCCCGATTCGGTGGCATCGATCGATTTTCAGACCGAGGAGCACAGTGTTCACCAGATTTCGCTGAAGGATGGGTCGAAATTCGCGGGGCTGATTTCGGGGGATGTTTTTGAGATGAAGCTGGGAGGAGAGGGGCCGGAGCAGGTGGTGAAGTTTCCGGCGGCGTCGATCCGGCGGCTGCAACTGACGAGCAAGTCGGACGATGCTGATGATGAACAGTCTACTTTGAACCTGGCGAACGAGGATTTGCTGGTGGGGAACCTGACGGGGGTGCTGAAGCTGGATACGGCGTTCAGCACGATCACGATGAACGCGGGGGAGATCAAGAAGTTGACGCACACGGCCGGCGCCCCGTCGGATGTGCAAGTGGTGTTGTGGGATGAGACGACGGTGTCGGGGCAGTTGCAGGAGCAGGAGTTGGCGGTTTTGCTCAAGAGCGGGGTGGCGATGAAGGTGCCGGTGGCGCTGGTGGAGGAATATAACCAGCCGCGGCCGCAGGCGTCGGGGGCGGTTGTGGAATCGATCAAGACGCTGGTGTCGGACCTGAATTCGGATGACTGGAAGGCGCGGGATGCAGCGCAGGAGAAACTGGTGGCGATGGGGCCGGTGGTGATCAGCACGATCAAGCAGATCCGGGGGGCGCAGCCGCCGGAGGCACAGCAGCGGATTGACCTGGTGCTCAAGCAACTGGAGAAGGATTCGAAGACGACGAAGCCGGCGGGGACGGGGGCTGGCGCGGGGGGCGGGGCGCCGGCGCCGGTGATTATTGACCAGTTTGCGCCGCAGTTTAACGAGGTGTTGCGATAGGGTTAATTGCAGATTGCGGAGGGATTTTCCCTTGAACCATGGCTGCCCGGCCGTATGATAGAAGGCCGAGTTGCGCAGGTTCTGCGTTTGGTCTTGGTCACGTCTGCTCATCACATCATGCACCCTGCGAAGCTCATAGAAAGGTTGCGGTATGGGCGGCGGGTCGCGGCGGAGCCATTCCGGGGCGTTTACGCTGGTTGAGTTGCTGGTGGTGATTGCGATCATCGCCGTCCTGATTTCGTTGCTTTTGCCGGCGCTGAGCAAGGTCAAGGAGCAGGCGAACCGGCTGGTGTGTGCCTCGAATTTGCGCCAACTGGGCACGGCGACGATGATGTATCTGGATGACAACAAGCAGTGGTATCCGCTTCCGGCGGTGGGGGCAGCGCCGGAGGATTGGATTTACTGGCATGCGGGACGGGACAAGAACCAGGGACGGCTGGTGAAGTATCAGGGGAAGTTTTTCAACGACAACCTCTATCGCTGTCCATCGGATGGGACGTGGGGGACGCGCAGTTACAAATACAGCTACACGATCAACTATCGCGTGACGGGGTGGGGCTCGGGGGTGCCGGCGGTGAAGCTGCCGAGGATCATCCGGCCGGCGGACAAGATCCTATACATCGATGAGAGCGATCTGACGATCGACGATGGGGCGTGGGCGCCGGACCACTATGCCAGCGACATGCACAATCTGCTGTCCAACCGGCACGATAAACGGCGGGAGACGGTGAACAACCCGAAGCTGGGGCGGGGGAGCGTGGTGTATTGCGACGGACATTATGAGTTTTGCGAGCGGTGGAAATCGTTTGACCCGTATTACAACGACCCGTTGTACAAAGGGCCGGTCCTCAATGGGATCAACTAAAGGAAAGGGTGCAGTATGCGCACCGAGAGTATTCGTCGGCGTTGGGTAGGATTTACACTGGTTGAATTGCTGGTGGTGATTGGGATCATCGCAATCCTGATCGCCGTCCTGCTGCCGGTGCTCAGTCGGGCCAAGAAAGCCGCCACCATGGTGACCTGCGCGGCAAATCAGAGGCAGATCATGACGGCGTTCATGATGTACGTTCAAGAAAACAAGGGAAATATGGGGCTGGCGCCGGGGATTGGCGATGTGTTCAATCCCGCTCCAGGAGCGCCGTTTAATAACACATCGATGATGTATTATATGGATACTAGATATTCCGCGGGATTGATTCGCTACGATGCCGGAAGTCTCTGGCCTTATCTGTCTCCCGGCGCTAACAAAAACCCCACTCCCACTCCTATCCTCCCCGGCCCGGCAAGCCTGGACAAGATTATGAACTGCCCGGGCGAGCCCAGGGAGGGACGTGTCTACCAATGGGGCTCGACTGTTGTCATTCCGCGAAACTTCAGCTATTCGTGGAACGTCCAAATCGATCCTACCGCGCCGGGCCCATTGGTGCCCGTGCGAAAAATGACCAGGGTCAAGGGTTCGAGCCATAAGATCCTCTTGATTGAAGAGCAGGCGCCCAACGATGGCATCTGTTGGATCCAGTACGTGTTGCAGGACCCCGACGACGCGCCGGCATGGCGGCATAACGGCCGTGCCAATTTTGGTTTTGCCGACGGCCATGTCGAGGCGCTGACGCCCCCGGATATTGGATGGCAAAAAGTGAACTCAGGTGCATTGAACCAAAGGTACTACCCGAAAGATCAAATCAAGTGCGATTACTACACCATGCTCCAAATGCCGTAATGGCGCATGATCAGAACGAGCAGGGCGTGGAGCTCAAGGAGCTGCCACGCCTTCTTTTTAACAAAACGTGGACAATGGGTGTGGCCGACTCAGGGCGTCGTCGGCCGCTTACTTAGCAACCAAATCCACCAAATCTCGTCAAAAAATCTGGTATAGTGCTCCGGGCTTTTGTGGGTTGTGGTTCGTACATGGAGGCCTGGTGATAAAAGGATTTTCCGCCGCGGGGTTTGGTTGCGCAATGGGGTTGGCACTGGGGATGATGGCCGCTGCCGCGATAGCGAAATCGCCAGCGCCCGATGCGGGGGAGATGGTCACCCTGCCGATGGTGCTGCCGGATGAGCAGGGGATTCGCTGGGACATTCAGCACGATGGGAGCATCGGCGATGGGGGGAACGATCTTTATGATGGGGGCGGGCATCTTTATCTGGATGGCAACACGCAGTGGATGTCGGGGGGGACGGCCAGTTTCAGCAGGGAACGCAATGAGGTGGTGCTGGGGCCGACTTCGTATCGGGAACTGAATGTCAGCCGGCGGATCGCGGTGAATTCGAAGCTGGGGTTCTGCCGGTGGGCGGAGGTATTTGAGAACAGCAGCGGGCAGAAGACGAGTGTGCGGTTGCGGGTGCATTTTGACATGGGGGGCGGGATTCAGTTTATTCAGCCGAACATCGACGAGAAACGGAACAAGCAGACGATTGGGATGGCGATTGGGGATGGGCGGCATTGCGTGGGCGTGGCCGGAGCGGGGCGGGGGAGCAGAATCGTGCCGCGATTTGAGCCGCAGCAGGGTGGGGACCAGTTCAACATGTATTACGACCTGGAGATTGGGCCGCGGCAGACGGCGGTGATCGTACACGCGCAGATTTATCGCCAGCAGTTCAACGCGGCGGCGGCGGTCCTGGGGGAGATCAAGGACAAGGAGTATCTGGCGCAGCTGCCGGCGGATTTGCAGAGGAAGGTGGTTAATTTTCGCGTGGGGGACAGTGCGATTGGGGATTTGGAGATTTTGCGCGGGGAGATTTTTGATGTGGTCGAATTGCGCGGGGGGGACATGCTGCGGGGAGAGATCAGGCAGCCGGCGTATCGGCTGGAGACGTTTTATGGGCTGCTGAATCTGCCGGTGGACAAGGTGGTGGGCCTGATCAATGTGGGGGACTTTCGGCCGAGGCAGTTGCTGGTGATGCGGGATGGGGAGGTATTTGGCGGGCATCTGGCGGAGCAGGAGATGTCGGTGCGGCTGTCGAGCGGGCAGGAGATGCGGGTGCCGCTGCGGCAGATCGCGCGGGCGGGCTATCGACGGAGAATGGGGGAGCCGGAGGAATGGAATTTTACGAAGCCGATGGTTTTTTTGCGCAGTGGAGACCGGATGGAGGTGAAGCTGCCGGCCGCGGAGGTGGCGGTTTCGACGCGGTATGGGATTTTGAAGCTCAAGCCGCAGATCATCGGTTCGATCGCGTATCAATCGGAGGAGCGGTCGGTGCACGAGGTGGTGCTGGTGGATGGGAGCCGATTTGCGGGGCTGGTTTTGATGGATTCGTATGAGATGGAATTGTCGGGGCAGGCGCCGGGGCAGGCGGTGCGATTTTCGGCCGGGACGCTGGCGCGGATTCAATTGAATGCGGCGGTGAATGAGCCGGATGAGGCGACGCCGATGATGACGCTGGCGAATGGGGATGCGCTGGTGGGGACCCTGACGGGCGAATTGCGGCTGGAGACGGCGTTTGACACGATCGCGATCAGCAGCGGCGAGGTGAAGCGGCTGGCGGCGATGAAGACGTCGCCGGGGGATGTGCAGATTCTGCTGTGGGATGATTCGCTGGTGGCGGGGCAATTGCGGGAGGCGCAGTTGAATTTTCTGACGACGTCGGGGGTGGCGGTGCGGGTGCCGGCGAGCCTGGTGGAGGGATATGTGCAGCCGCGGCCGCAGCCTTCGGAGAATGTGATTGAGGCGATAAAAAGTCTGGTGGGGAGACTCAACGCGGATGACTGGAAGATGCGGGATGAGGCGCAGGAGAAATTGATCGCGATGGGGCCGGTGGCGCTGGGGACGTTGAAGCAGCTTCGGGTGAAGGAGGGGCCTGAGGCGCAGCAGAGGATTGATTTGATTATTCCGGTGTTGGAGAAGCTGGGGAGGAAATGAGGGGGTTGGGGGGTCGGGGTTCTGAAGAAGAGTGGTAGATAATGCAGAATGGAAGAGGAGGAAATCCGCAGAGACACAGAGAAGAATCAGGAGCCACAGATGGGGCACAGATTGGCACAGATAAGAAGAGGGAAGGAGAAATGGCGTCGAGCGAGGGGGAGAAGGAGGGCGAGGAGAATTGGACTTATCCCCTTTTTAA
This sequence comes from Tepidisphaeraceae bacterium, assembly GCA_036001665.1. GTDB lineage: Bacteria > Planctomycetota > Phycisphaerae > Tepidisphaerales > Tepidisphaeraceae > JBGPEF01. The sequence continues at coordinate 5,985 of DASYUA010000115.1, read as the reverse complement.
TTGGACCTATCCCCTTTTAGGGGGCGAGGGAGGCGCAGAGGAGTTGGTTGTCGGTGCGGGTGAAGATTTTCTGGTTGGCGTAGGCGGGGGCGGACCAGGCGACTTTGCGGTCGCCGAAGACGTAGGTGGGGTCGATGAGGTGGGTGCGGCTGATTTCAGCGTAGCCGGCGGCGGTGAGGTTGGCGGTGATGAGGTCGCCTTTGTCGGTGTAGATGAAAGTCAGGCCGCCGCACTGGGTGAGGTTGATGGCGCAGCCGGTTTTGAGGGTGGTGATCTTGTCGGTTTTCCAGAGCTCGCGGCCGGTGGTGGATTCGACGGCGATCAGCTCGCCGGTGGGTTTGGCCCAGTAGATTTCATGGCCGCGGAAGAGGGGCGTGGAGGTGTCGCTGAGGATGCGCTTGGCGCGGGCTTTTTCGGCGGGCCAGAGGAGGGTGGCGGCGGGTTTGTCGGGGTCGAGCTTCATGACGAGGCCGCCGATGAGCAGGAGGTTGTCGGCGGCGTTGAAGACGGGGGTGGAGGCGGCGGAGTTGTTGTCGGTGATGAGGTGTTCGCGCCAGAGGAGTTGGCCGGTGGAGGGGTTGAGGGAGGTGATGGAGGATTGGGTCCAGACGATGAGCTGGCGGGTGTGGGCGGCGGTGAGGATGATGGGGGAGCTGTTGGTGAGGCCTTCATCCAGGGATTTCCAGATTTCCTTTCCCGAGTCTTTGTCGAAGGCGACGATGGCGGCGTTGGGTTTGCCGCCGATGTTGAGGATGAGGAGGTTGGATTCGATGAGGGGGGAGGAACGGGAGGAGAATTCCTTGACCTGGTAGTCTTTGGCGAGGTCTTTTTGCCAGAGGGGCTGGCCGGTTTTGGCGTCGAGGCAAAGGAGATGGGCCATGGCGCCGAGGGAATAAACTTTGCCATCATGGGCGATGGGTGTGGAGGTGGGGCCCATACCGGTGGAATCTTTGAAGACCCAGTCGGGATAGTTGGGGTTGTAGGAGTGGGTCCAGAGGGGCTGGCCGGTTTGTTCGTCGAAGCAGTGGATGCGCTCGAGGGATGCGGGGTTGGTGAGGAGGGAATCGGTGAGGTAGACGCGATTGTTGGAGACGATGGGGGAGGAGTAGCCGGGGCCGACGGGTTTGCTCCAGAGGATTTTGAGGCCGGATTTGGGGAAGGTTTGGAGGATTTGTTTTTCCGGGAAGGAGTTGTCGCGATTGAGGCCGCGGAATTGGGGCCAGTCGGAGGCGAGGATTGATTGAGAGAAGAATAAGAGGAGGAGGGTTGGAAGATGGCGATTGGGTTGGACCATACACGGTGTGCTGAAGCACACCCTACGTGCAGAACGAATGGGGGACAAGAAGCGAGGTGGAATGACGGAGTGCGTGGCGGACAGGAGTATTCGTCCGGCCGGCAGAAAAGCCCCCTCGCCCTAACCTTCTCCCCCGAGTACGGGGGCGAGGGGAAAGAGGGAATATGGGGATGATGATGGTGGGTCTATGGGACGGAGGCCAGGGAATCGGCGTCGACGAACTTGCCTTTGTCGAGATGAATTACGCGGGCGGCCGCGGAGGCGCTGTGGGGGTCGTGGGTGACCATGATGATGGTCTTGTTGAACTGCTTGTTGAGTTGCTGGAGCAGACTGAGGACGTCGCGGGCGCTGGAGGCGTCGAGGTTGCCGGTGGGTTCGTCGGCGAGGACGATGTCGGGGTCGGTGACGATCGCCCGGGCGATGCCGACGCGCTGTTCCTGGCCGCCGGAGAGCTGGCGGGGGAGGTGATCGAGACGATCCTCGAGGCCGACGAGCTTCAGTGCCGTGGTGCTCATTTCGCGGCGGCGGGCGCGGGTTAGCGAGGTGAGCTTGAGGGGCAGGTCGACGTTTTCCTGGGCGGTGAGAACGGGGATGAGGTTGAAGGATTGAAAGACGAAACCGATGTGATGGTTGCGCCAACGGGCGAGGGCGCGCTCGCCCATGTTGGCGGGTTCTTCGTCGAGGACCAGGAGGCGTCCCTGGGTGGGTTTGTCCATGCCGGCGATGAGGTGGAGGAGGGTGCTCTTGCCGGAGCCGGAGGGGCCCATGAGGGCGACGAATTCGCCGCGGCGGACGGTGAGATCGACGTTGTCGAGGGCGATGACCTTGACCTGGCCGCGCTCGAATTCCTTGGTGAGGTTGGTGGCCTGCACGATGGTGTCGCTCACGAGGACTCCTTTGGCGAAAGACGGCGGCTGAAGCCGCCCCTACGAAGCGGTTTTTACCTTGGCGCCATCCTCGAGAGATTCGGGAGGGCTGACGATCAGATCTTCGCCGCCGATGAGGCCGGTGCGGACCTGGACTTCGCGGCCGCCGGCATCCTTCACAATGGCGACGGCTCGCTTGATGGCTTTGCCGTTTTCCACAACGAAGACAGCACCGTCGCGGACAGCGCTGGCCGGAACGCGAATACCCGGGCGCTCGGCCGCCGCTGGAGCGGTAGCGCTTTGCGTGGTGGAGATTTTGCGCGGTGCGAGAAAGGAGACGGTTGCATTCATGTCGGGCTTGAGCAATTCGTCGGGGTTGAGCACCTTCACGCGCACCTGCACCGTCGCCTTCTGGCGGTTGGCTTCGGGAGAGATCAGATCAACGACGCCAGAGTATTTTTTGTCGGGGTAGGCATCGGTGACGATCCAGCAGGGCTGTTTTGAGGAGACTTTGGCGAAGTCGTTCTGGCTGATGTCGAGCTCGACGCGGAGGTCATTGAGATCTGCGATGGAAACCACGTAGCCCTTGGCGCCGCGCTCGCCGACGAAGCCGGTGGTGACGAACTCGCCGACCTCGACGTTGCGGGCGAGAACGGTGGCGGAGATCTGGGAGCGGATGATGGTGTTGTTGAGGTCGATGACGGCCATGGCCAGGCCGCCTTCGAGCTGGCGGACGGTGGCGAGTTGGGCGTCGATCTGCTCCTTGCGGGGGCCGGCTTTGACGAGCTCATATTGTTGCCGCAGGGTCTCCAACTGGGCGCGGCGGGAGCGGGCGAGGGTGGCGGCATCGTCGATCTGCTGGGGGGAGATATCTTTGGAGGATTCCAGGGCCTTGAGGCGCTGGAGGTTCATATCGGCGTTGGTCAGCTCGGCCTGGGCCTGATCGAGACGGGCCTGGGCGGCGGCGATTTCCTGGGGGCGCGAGCCGGCTTGCAATTCGGCCAGATACGCTTTGGCATTGTCGAGCAGTCCCTGCTGCTGGGCGACACGGGCCTTGAATTCATCATCCTCGAGCCGGACAAGCTCCTGACCTTTTTCGATCTTGTCGCCCATCTCGACGCCGACCCAGGCGACGCGGCCGACAACTTTGCTGGCGAGCTCGATTTTGTGGGCGGCCATGACGTAGCCGGTGGCATTGAGCATGAGCAGGTCGGATTCGCCGGCGGGGCCATCGGGGACTTTCACGCGCATGGTCTGGACGGTGGGCGCGGCGGAGGCTGTGCGCCATTGCCAGATGCCGATGCCAGCGCCGACGATGAGGAGGATGAGAGCGATCCAGGGCCAGAGGGGGCGCGGATCGTGGCGGGCCCGGTGGGCGCTGTCGATGCGAAGTTTTTGAAGATCGCTTTCCACTGGTGGAATTATAAGTCGCGCATGGTGGTGACGATGTTTTTCCGGGAGGCGGACCATGCAGGCAGAAAACCGCCGAGCGCGCCGATGATGGCGGCGAATGCGAGGCCCCAGACGATGGCGTTGGGTCCGACGCGGAATTTGAAGGCGACTTCGCTGAAGGTGACGAAGCTGCCGACGCCGGTGGTGAGGCCATTGACGGGGAGGGCGATGAGGACGCCCAGGATGCCGCCGAGGAGGGCGAGGCAGATGGATTCGAGCATGAAGGAGCGGAGGATGGCCCACCGGCCGAATCCGAGGGCGCGCATGGTGGCGATCTCGCGGGCGCGGCGGGCGACGGCGGCGTACATGGTGTTGGTGGCGGCGAAGGCGCTGCCGATGGCCATGATGATGGCGACGGAAAATCCGAGTGCCTGGAGGGGAGCGCCGGAGGCGGTTTGTTTGGCGTAGTACTCTTTTTCTCCGATGAGGCCGGAGCCGAGGCGCTGATCGTCGGCGATGGTTTTTTTCAGATCGGCGAGGGCGGAGTCGTTGGTGGCGCGGACGAGGAGGGAACTGCTGCCGCCCTGTTGTTCGAAGTCGCCGCGCAATTGATTCAGATCGACCCAGATTTCGCTGTTGGCGGCGGAATCGCCGACTTTGAAGACGCCGACGACTTCCCACAGGCCGCGGCCAAAGCGGACCTGTTTGCCGATGCGGGCATCGGGGTAGCGGCGGGCGATCGATTCACCGACGACGATCTGGCGCAGGCCGGGCTTGAACATTTCGCCTTTTTCGATGGTGAGCTCGCGCATGGAGACGCCGATGGGGAGCAGGCCGCGAACGGTGACGTTCATGCCGGTGGGGGAATCGACGCTGGGGAGGTTGACGACGGTGAGGCCTTCGGGGGAGACGAGGGGCTCGCCTTTGGGGTCGGTGGCGATGCCGGGGAGGCGGCGGATGATCTGGTAGGAGTCGTTGGAGACGGTGGAAGTGAGCTCGGCATCGACGCCCTTTCGCAGGACGATGAGCTGGCGCGGGTCGCCGCTGCCGGCGAAGACGGATTTGAGGCCGGCGGTGAGGGCGAGGGAGGTGACCAGGACGGCGACGGTGAGGCCGATGCCGACGGCGGTCATGAAGGTGGTGCCTTTGCGCTCGATGAGGTTGCGGAGGTTGTAGTTGAGGGGGACGCCCATGTTGCTAACCGGTGAAGCGGAGCGATTCGACGACGTTTTTGCGGGCGGCGATCAGGGCAGGGACGAGGGCGGCGAGAAGGCCGATGAAGGCGGCCATGCCCATGACGATGGTGGCGGCCTGCCACTTGATGCCGGTGAAACCGAAGGTTGCGCCGCCGGCCTGCATGGCTTTGGCAAGGAGCCAGCCCAGGCCGAGGCCGGCCAGGCCGCCGAGGAGGCTGATTAAGATGGATTCACCCAGGACGAGCTGGAGGATTTCAATGGGGGTGTAGCCGAGGGTGCGGAGGATGGCCATTTCACGGGTGCGCTCGCGGACGGCCATGGCGACGGTGTTGGCGGAGACGAGGAGGATGGTGAAGGTGACAGCGCCGCAGATGGCAGCGAGGAAGAGCTTGATATTGCCAAGGAAGGCAAGGAAGGATCGGCCGAATTCCTTTTCGGATTCGGTGCGGGTGGGGTAGGGGGAGTTTTCGAACATGGTATCGATGGCGCGGGCGACGCGGGGGACGTTTTCGGGCGTGGTGGCGAGGATCATGTAGGTGCCGACGGAGTCGCGGGATTTGGAGGTGAGCGGGAGGAGCTCGGTGAGGTATTCGCGATGGAAGACGAGGCACTCGGAATTGACGGGATGGGAGAAGATGCCGGCGCAGGTAAGCTCGAGCGTGACGGGGTAGATGTCGCCGACGATGACGATGCGCTCGCCCAGCTTGATGTTGAATTGCTTGGCGATTTTTTCGCCGATGGCGCAGGCGGTGCGCTCGCGCTTAAAGGCGGCGAGCTGCTCGGCCGGCATCAGCCAGTCCTTGCGGATGTTGAAGATCAGGTCGGCATCGACGGCGAAACGGGCGAAAAAGTCCTTGGGCTCCTTGTAGGTGCCCTGGAACCAGGACCAGGCGGAGACTTCCTCGACGCCGGGGATCGACTTGATGCGCTGCTGGTGGCTGGCCGGCAGCGGCTGGGTGAGGGAGACGCGGTGGCGGCAGATCATCCGCATGGCCTCGGAGGGAGAGGCCGGTTCATCAAAGAAAAAGCCCTGGTAAAGGGCGGTGAGCAGGGCGAGGAGCGCGAGGGAGATGGCGGTGCTCGCCAGCGTGAGAATGGTGCGGCGGCGATTCCGTAGGACGTTGCGGAAGATGAGGGGGCCGAGGCGGAGCATTGGATTAAAAAGGTTTCGCCCTATTCGAGCCGGAACGTGCGCTACACAGGTCGATGCTATGAAGAGGGGGAGTGCGCGTCAAAT
>DASYUA010000114.1:0-30423 GCA_036001665.1 Tepidisphaeraceae bacterium | reverse complement strand
AATCATCGCCAACCCCGGCTTGATCGTGTCATGATCCCGGCCAATCGCATTGCTGAACACCGCATAAACCCCATTCTCCCACGCCCGCGCTGGCAGCCACTTCATCAGCCACCCCCGCCCCTTCGGCCCCGCAAACTCCATCCGCAACCGCGCTGGATCCCTCTCCCGATTCTCCCACAACTTCTCATCCACCGTCCCCCTCCCCGGCCCCGGCGATGGCAGACACCCCGTCACGTGCGGCATGAAAATCACCTGCGCCCCCATCATCGTCGTGATCCGCACATTCTCCGGCAGGTTGTTGTCGTAACAAATCAAAAACCCCACCTTCCACCCCAGCAGCTCGATCACGTTATACCCCCGCCCCGGCGAGAGCGACGGATTGATGAACGGATGCAGCTTGTGAAACTTGGTAATGAACCCCTCCGGCCCCACCGTCACATACGACTTGTACAACTTCCCATCCGGCTCCCGCTCAATCAGCCCCGCCATCACAACCGTCTTCAAATCCTTCGCTATCCTGATCAATTCCCGCGTCGAAGACCCCTCCGGCACCGCCTCCGCAATCTCCCCCATCTCCTGCGGCGTCAGCGTCTGCAAAAACGTGTACCCCGTGATCGAACATTCATGAAAACTGACAATCTGCGCCCCCTGATCGACCGCCCTCCGCGACAGCTCGCGGATACGCGACAAATTGAACCCCTTGTCCCGATCCCGCGCCTCAAACTGTCCCGCCGCCACCCGCAGATCATTCATGGGGAGCATCCTTGGAAATCTGCCATCTCTCATCAAAAAACCCCGCCGCCACCACCTTCCCCGGCCCTTTCCCATTCGCCGGCGTATTCAAATCCACCACCACCCAATCCGGCAGCTTCGGCGTCTGCTGCGAGTTCGTGCGGTTGTGATCCTCCCGAAACGTGTGCCCCGAGTTCAGCACGATGTACTTACTCGGATTCAGCGGATTCGGATAAATCAAAAGGAGGGAATGATGCGAAGCATCAAACGAATTAGCCCCAACCACAATCTCCTTCGAATTCCACTGGATCGGCAGCCGATCCATAATCATCGCCAGCAGCTTGTTGCTCGACGGGTCCCCCCACAGCACCAGGTTCGAAGTCTCGATATCCTCATCCGTCAGATCCGTATCCCTCTTCATCCGCACCTCCCCCCGAAACAGCCCGCGCCATCGTTGCTGCGCCCCCATCAGCTCCGACATTCCCCACTTCTCACCCGCGGCATTCATCCCCTTTCCCGTCGGCGCTACGAAAATGAACTTGTCCATGAACGCATCATCAATCGGCCCCTGCATCCCTGGCCGCTTCCGCAGCTTCTCATTCGCCTCCTTCTCAACTGCCCACTGCCCACCCTGTTTCACCAGCGTCACCTGCCACTGCCGTTTTGGCACCTCCGGCACTTCAATCTTCTGCCCATCCATATCAATCACCGGCCGAACTCCCGCCGCAAACGGCCGATTCTCCGGAAACCGAAAAATAATCGCGCTCACATTCTTCGTCTTCGCCTCGATCCCATTCTCCACCAGCTTCGCATCCACATCCGCCCTCTCCCAATGCCGCTCCAATCCCTCCAGCCTGATCCAAAACGCCCGGTGATACCGCAGCGTCCAGGTCTCCAGATGCACATGCTGAGGCACCTCCTCGCGCCCCTTGGCCGCATACTCCCCAAGCCTCCGATCCAATTCCCCCTTCGCCTTCTCCTCATATTTATGTGCCACCCCCGGCCCCACAATCCGCTCCAGCTTCAACCCCTCCCCCTTCATCGCCGCCTCCATCACATCCGACGACTGCTTCTGCTTGTCCAGCTCTCCGTGATAGGCAATCAACGGCAGATTCGCCAGATTCCCCGCATAATCTGTCGCATCATAAAGATGCCACAGCCTCTGCTCATACCAGGGCGGCGCGTTCGGCCCATTCACATCGATGTTCTGATACCGCCGCGTCTCCGCAAACCCCGCCCCCGGCGAAGCGGCCACCCATCGATCCGGATAGTGCGCCGCCAGATGCCACACCGCCGCCCCGCCCATCGAAAACCCCGTCAGCACAATCCGATTCTCATCAACCGGATACTGCCCCTTCATCGACTGGAGTATCTCAAACAGATCCACCTCCCCCGCGAATTTGTTGGCCACGCAATACCGCCCATACGGATGAACCACAAAATGATCCTCGGTCGCCGCCGGAGCCTTCCCGCTGATGAAATTCAAATCCGTCAGCTTCTCATCCCGCCCATGACAGAAAATATCCACCCGAAACTTCATCGCCGCCGCCGGGTGATAATTCTTGGGAACCGCCAGCATGTACGCCTGCACCGACCCATCGATCTTCGACACATACGCCCGCACTCCACCCTCGCTCACCCACGGCGTCTTTCCCTCCTTCAACAACTCCGCTCGTTTCATCCCCATCTCCAACGCCTTACGCGCCTTCGCCACATCACAAATCTCCCCATACTCCAGCGGGAACCTCACCGCCTTATGAAAGATCTCCACATCCGCCAGCTTCTCCAGCAGATTCGGCCGATCTTTCAGATCCCTTCGCAGCCCCTCAATCTGCTTCCCCAATTCCCCCAAACCCGCTTCCAACTGCTTGCGCTCCTCCGCCGACGGCTGCGGCATGGTGGGGGGGAGCGACTGCCCAAAAACCGCCGTCGCCAGAACCAAAACCAGCATCGAGAGTCTAAGGATCATGCACTTGTTCTATCGCCGATACCGGCCGCTGTTAAGTCATCGTTGACACCGCCACCACGGAGGATTAGCCTGCAATTCCCCTGTAGGTCCGGCTGTGCCGGACATTGGCGGCAAATCGTCCGGCAGAACCGGACCTACGAAAACAGGAGACAAATCATGCGGAAACACATCGCCATCTTCTTGTGTGCAATGCTCGCCCTGATGCTCGTCCCCAGCGCGATCAGCCGCGCGGCCGACTACAGCCCTGATGATGAGGGCTTCATCCGCAACTGGCTGATGCTCGCCCCCATCAAGCTGGCCCAGGAAAACAACGGCGCTGAGGAGATCGACAAGCAGCAGGTCAAAGACGAGGGCAAAATTCAGCCCAAGGAAGGCGACAAAACCAAGGCCGGCGACACCGAGCTCACCTGGAAGGCCATCAAGGCGGCCGACGCCTTCTTCGATGTCAACGAGCTCCTCGGCAGCCAGACCGACAACGCCGCCGGCTACTTCGTCGCCTACATCAACGTCCCGGCCGAGAAGACGGGTGTGACGCTCCTGATGGGCAGCAACGACGAAGGCAAGGTCTATCTCAACGGCAAGGAAGTCGTGAAATTCGACGGCACCCGCACCTTCGACAAGGACACCGACAAGGCCGAAGGCCAGACCCTCAAGAAGGGCATCAACACCATCGTCTTCAAGGTCATCAACGAGAACAACAACTGGCAGGGCGCCATCCGCTTCACCACCAAGGATGGCACCGCCATCAAGGACTTCAAAGTCCAGCTAACCCCCGGATGAGCGTTGGATGGGGACTGGTAGGTCGGGCATTCTTGCCCGACATCGATCAGGCAGGCTTGATCAACTCCCCCGCCTGCGGCAGGTCCTTGAGACTGTTCAATCCAAACAGCTCCAGGAACCGCTTGGTCGTTCCATACAGAATCGGCCGCCCCGGCTCCTCGGCCCGCCCCGCGATCTTCACCAGGTGCTTCTCCATCAACGACCGGATCGTCTCCCCACAGGCCACGCCCCGGATCGACTCAATCTCCGCCCGCAGAATCGGCTGTTTGTAGGCGATGATCGCCAGCGTCTCCAGCGCCGCCTTGGTCAGCTTCGCATCCCCTTCCTTCTGATGCAGCTTGTTCACCTGGTCATTGAACTGCGGCAGCGTCAGCAACTGATAACCCCCGGCCACCTGCTCCACCCGAAACGCCCGGCCGCTCTGCTCATACTGCTCGTTGAGCGCCTTGATCGCCCGCCGGATCGGCCGGGTCGATGAGCAGTCCAGCAACTCCCCCAACCTTCCCGCCGTCAGCGGGTGCTGCGTCGAGAACAGCAGCGCCTCCAGCGTCGCCAGGTCGATCTGCTCCTCCTCGGCCGCCGGCGCGGAATCATCGGCCAATTCCTGAACTGGTCCATCCTCGTCTTCCGTAGGGAGGTCGCTGCCATCGACTTGGGTGTGCATCTTCTCCATCATCTCATCATCCCTGACCAGCCGCATGACCATTGCCGACCTCCGATGTAGTGGAAATTATCGGCCATTTCAAGCGGCGAGGATCAATGGGCGCGGCTGGCCGGCCGGATCGGGGTCATTTCGCCTGTCAAGCGGCGGTATTGGGCATGATCGCAGCGTCGCGGGATGATTCCCACTGGCTGAGATATTCCTGGAGCGACGATCGCATCTGCGCTTCACTCCAGCTCATGCAATTGGCCATGATGCGGGCCACGGCGGCGGCCGTTTCGGGACCGGCAAATCGACTCAGCGCCAGCGATGTGCGCCGCCGCATCACATCCTCCACCGTCATCGCCATCTCTTCCTCGCAGGCGCGGCGGATGTCGCTGGCATATACCTTCGGCGCATCCGCCAGCGGCTCATCCGGATTTGCAGGATGAACCGGAAGGGGAGTTTGCGCTGTCGCACAGGAGCGGGCGTGTTGGCCAAGCTTTTGCAGCAGCGCATCGACGATCTTCTCGGCCTCCGCTCGATACGTCGTATATTTTCCCCCCGCGATGCTCATGAAATTGGCGCCGTGGTGAATGATCTGCCATTCGCGCGAGCGCGCTGAGGGTTGCGATTTGTCTCCATTGTGCAAAAGCGGCCGCAAACCCGCGAAGGTCGTGATGATGTCCGAATAATCCACCCTCGCATCCGGCAGCAGCGCGCGAACCTCCGACAGGAGATAATCAATATCCGCCGCATCCGCCCGCACATCGTTCGCATCGCCGCGAAAGTCGGTATCGGTCGTGCCCACCAGCGTGCAATCGTTCCACGGCATGATGAACATGATCCGCCCATCGCGCTTCCCCTGAAACGTGATCGCGTGATGCTCGGTCAGCCGCGGTAGAAGAATGTGTACTCCCTTTGTTGGCCGCAGATACGAATTCCCCTTACCGGCCAGTCCCGCCACCTGATCCACCCACGGTCCCGCGGCATTGATGTAGCATTTGGCCCGGATCTCCAGCGACCCATGCCCGATGTGATCCGTCATCGCCGCCGCGACAATCCTGTCATCGCGCGAGACAAATCCGGTCAGCTCACAATAATTGACGCAAACCGCCCCCAACTGGCCGGCGTGCAGGATGTTCTCGATGCAAAAGCGAGCATCATCCTCCTGACAGTCGTAATAGAGGATCGACCCCACCAGCCCCTGCCTGGCCAGATGCGGCTCCTTTGCGGTCGTGGCGCTGGCCGATAGCCCCCGGTGTCTGGCATGATTCCGATATAGGGCCAGGGCATCATAAAGTGCCATTCCCACCCGCATTTTGCCCAGAGACCGGCGATCCCCCTGATAAACCGGCAGCAAGAAAGGCATCGGCCGCACCAGGTGCGGCGCCATGTTCCGCAAAACCTGACGCTCGCGGCACGACTCCATCACCAGACGGCACGCCCCTTGCTCCAGATAGCGAAAGCCGCCGTGAATCAGCTTGGAGGATCGGCTGGAAGTGCCACTTGCAAAATCTCCCTTGTCGATCAGCGCCACCCGCAGCCCGCGAAGCGCTGCATCGCGGGCGATTCCCGCGCCGAAGATCCCTCCGCCCACGACGAGCACGTCGAACATTTCGCCGCCGAGAGCAGAAAAATTGCGCCGCATCATGAGATGGTCGGATCGGTCAACAAGCGTCTTCAGTGGCATTAAATCCAGTCACCATCATGGATTCTAGGCGCGAGATCATACACGTGTCACAGGCCTCCCCAACCGCACAATTCATGACGTCCGTCCGTACAACTATCAGAGGAACGAGCCACCATTGCCACGCAGCATGGGACATTATGAATAGCCGAGCGTCAGTGAGCCGCTCGCGTGGCGAAGGTGTCCTTACATAAGGACGGCGAATGGCCTGGGCAGACCTTACAGATTGTCGCGCCTACTACGAGGTGATCGGCGAAGGCGAACCCCTCATGCTGATTCCCGGCCTGGGCGCAACCTGCCGACTCTGGGATCCCGTTGTCCCCGAGCTGGCCAAGCACTTCACGCTGATCATGCTCGACAACCGCGGCATGGGCCTCTCCAAGCCCAAGCGCAAGCCGCGCACCCTGGCCGACTATTCAGCGGATTACTCCGAATTATTGGACCATCTCGGGGTCGATCAGACCCACGTGCTCGGGTTGTCGCTGGGCGGAATCGCCGCCCAGCGCCTGGCCATCGATCATCCGCAAAAGATCAAGCGCCTCATCCTCATGAGCTGCGCCGATCGCTTCTCCTCCTACCTGCTGCGGATCACCTCCCTGCTGGGCCATTCGCTGCGGCGGTTCCCGCGCATGCTCTTCCTCCAGACCATGGAGCTGCTGGCCACCGCGCCGCTCTATCTCGATGAGCACGCCGACGAGATCGATCGCACCATGCGCGAGAAGTGCAGCAACCCCATTCCCAAATCCGCCATGGCCACCCAGCTCCGCTGCCTTCTCCGCAGCGAGGTTGCCCCGGCCGATTATCGCATCACCGCGCCGACGCTGGTGATCGCCGGTGAATATGACGCACTGATTCCCAGTTGCTACGCCAAGATCATGGCCAACAAAATTCCCGGCAGCCATTTCGTGCTGCTCAAGGCGGCGGGCCACAACCCGCTCAGTGAGATGCCCGACCTGGTGCTGCCGATGGTCATCAAGTTCCTAAGGGATGGAGAGATCGAGGTGCCGGAAATGGTTGAGACTCGCGCGCCGACTTCCTTTCATCTGAAAAAACAACCCAGCCAGGCGCTGGCAAAAGATCTGGTGATGTCGCCAAGCAAAGGAAGCCACAAATGATCCACCCGTTCGATTCAATGCGGCGGTGGTGGAAGACCGGCGGCCCAACTGCGTCCATCGATGCCGATGGGCCGGGCAGGAGCAACGGCAACGGGGCCGAGAACGTGCCCAAACCCGCTCCCGAGCCCGCGTGGCTCGCGCAGATGGACAAGGCGGGGATTCCGCGCAATCTCGTCTATCCAAACTGCACGCTGGGCCGACTTGTCGATCACGCCGCCGAGCGCTATGGCGAAGCGACCGCGATGGTTTATGGCGAGCAGCGCTGGACCTATCGCGAGCTGCTGGCCCAGATCAACCGCATGGCCGGTGGATTGGCCAGCCTGGGCGTCCGCCGCGCGGATCGAGTTTTGTTCACGCTTCCCAATTGCCCCGAGATGGTCGTTGGTTTCATGGCCGCGCAGAAACTTGGCGCGGTCGTGGTCAACGCCGGCCCGCTGATGGGCATCGACGACGTTGGCACAGTCATGAGCCTCACCACGCCACGCGTCGCCATTGGCCTGGATCTCCAGGCGCCGCTCCTGAGTCATGTCAATAATTCGACCATCGAACACTGGATTTGGGTCTCTCTCCAGTCGTATCAGCCGGTGCTCAAGCGCCTGGCCTATCGCTACAAACTCTGGCACGGCCGAAACGGCCAGGGCAACACCGCTCAACACCTTGCGCTCGAGAAATTAATCGAGCAGGCCCCCGCGCGGCCGCCCTCCATCGAGCCAGATCCTTCCAAGACCGCCGTGCTTCAGCCCACCGGTGGAACCACCGGCACACTGAAGCTCGCGCAGCTCTCTCATCGCAATCTTCTCGCCAATGCCGCGCAGATTTCAGCGTGGATGTCTGCTCAGGCGGGACAGGATCGATATCTGGCCGTGCTGCCGATGTTTCACGTCTACGGCCTGATGACCAGCTTCATCACTCCCGTCTTCAACGCCGCCAGCATGATCCTCCAGACCCGCTTCAACGCCCGCGAACTGGTCGAAATCGTGCGGCGCGAAAAACCCACCGTGATGCCGCTGGTTCCCGCAATCTGTGCCGGAATTTGCGATGAATTCGACAAGCAGCAGAAGAAGGACAATCGCAAGCCCGCGCCGATCACCGGCGTGCGCCTCTGCCTCAGCGGCGCTGCCCCGCTGCCCACGGAACTGGCCGAACGATTCACCTCGACCACGGGAATTCCCGTTCTCGAAGGCTATGGCCTGACCGAGGCATCGCCGGTGACGCACGTCAACTTCCTGGGCAAGCCACGGGCGACCTCCATCGGTCTGCCCATGCCCGACACGCGCATTCGCGTCGTCGAGATCGATGAAAGCCATGCCAACGTCCCTGTTCAGTGGAGCAGCATCCGCGACGTCGCCCCCGGCGAGCCCGGCGAAATGCTGATCTGCGGCCCGCAGGTCATGCTCGGCTATTTCGCCAATCCCGAGCAGACCCGCATCGCCCTGATCAACGATGAAGACGGCAACACCTGGCTCCGCACCGGCGACATCGTGACCGTCGATGAGGATGGATATTTCCACGTCGTGGACCGCAAGAAGGACATGATCATCCGTTCCGGCCTCAAAGTGTTTCCCGCCCGCGTTGAGAAGGTCCTGCGCAGCCATCCCCAGGTGATGGATGCCGCGGTGGTGGGGCGGTCGGATCCGAAACAGACGGAAATCGTCGTCGCCGTCGTGGTCGCCAAGAATGTGCCGGAAAAAGGCGACAAATCGCAGTCATCCGAACGCACGGTTTTCCTGGAAAAGCTGAGCGAAGACCTTCGCGCCCTCTGCCGCCAGCACCTGGCGCCCTACGAGGTTCCCAAGCTGTTCGAATTCGCCGATTCGCTGCCGCGCTCGCCGCTGGGCAAATTGCTCAAGCGCGAGCTGCGAAAACAGGTGAACGGGCAGGCGGTTCTCCCGCTCGACCCGCGAAATCTCGATAAGAAGTTCGACAAATCTGACGAAGATGATGATGTCGCCGACCACGGCGGAAACGGCAGTTCGCGAAAAAGTGCTGGAAAAAAGGAGGTGGCCTGATGGTCGCCCTGAGCAATGGCCCATTGAAGTCAAAGGGAGCAGCCTGCGCCACGAGCCGCGTCGCCGTCCTCGGCGGCGTGCGCACGCCGCTGGTCAAGGCCGGCGCCAATTTCCGCAATCTGCACGTGACCGAGCTGGCCCGCGTCGTCATGCAGGAGGCCCTCTATCGCACCGGCCTGCGCGCTGATCAGCTCGATGAGGTCATCCTCGGCAACGTCTGCATGCCCGCCGACGCCACCAATCCCGCCCGTGTCGCCGCGCTCTGGGCCGGCGTGCCGCAGGAAGTGCCGGCGTTCACCGTGCAGCGAAACTGTGCCTCCGGAATGGAAGCCGTCGCCGAAGCCGCTCAGCGAATTCGCGCCGCACGCGCTGATGGCGCAACCAACGGCTCCTCCCCCATCATCCTCGCCGGCGGCGCTGAGTCGATGAGCACCATCCCACTCCTCTTCCCCGCATCCACTCTCGGCCCCATGGCGAAAATGGCCCGCGCCAAAACTCTTTTCCAGAAACTCGGCGCAATCGGCTCGCTCCGCCCGCGCCATTTCAAGCCCATCGCCGGCCTCGAGGTCGGCCTCACCGATCCCACCAACGACATGATCATGGGCAAGACCGCCGAATTACTCGCCAGCGAATTTGGAATCTCACGCAAGGAACAGGATGAATTTGCTCTCCGCTCGCATCAAAAGGCGGCCGCGGCCATGGCGGCTGGTCGATTCAAATCGGAAATCGTCCCCGTCTACGTTCCCGGCCGCGATGGCTTCGAGGCTGTCACCGAAGATGTCGGCCCCCGCGCCAATCAAACTCTGGAAGCCCTCGCCAAGCTCAAACCCATTTTCGATCGCAAGGATGGAACCGTCACCGTCGGCAACGCCTGCCAGATAACCGACGGCGCGGCCGCCCTCGTGCTCGCCGATCCCGAATACGCCAAGGCCGAGGGACATGAAGTACTCGGTTATGTCCGCTCCTACGCCGCCGTCGGTTGCGATCCTTCCCGCATGGGTCTCGGCCCCGTTTTCGCCATCAACAAACTCCTCAAGCAGACTGGCCTGACTCTCTCGGATATTCCGATTATCGAAATCAACGAAGCCTTCGCCGCCCAGGTCCTCGCCTGCCTCAAGGCAATGTCGTCGGATCAATTCGCCCGCGAGCACCTCAATCAGGACCACGCCGTCGGCGAAATCGACCTCGACAAACTCAACGTCAACGGCGGCGGCATCGCCCTGGGCCATCCCGTCGGCACCACCGGCGCCCGCCTCGTCCTCACCCTGCTCCTGGAAATGCAGCAGCGCGACGTCGATCTGGGCATCGCCGCCCTTTGCATCGGCGGCGGCCAGGGCGCGGCCATCCTGCTGGAGCGAAAGTAATGAACGGAAATGAAAAAGTGGAAAGGGCGAACATGAACAACATTGAACTTCAGACCATCAAGACCACCGTCGATCCCGACGGCATCATGACCGTCTGGATTGATGTCCCCGGCAAGTCGGTCAACACCATCGGCCAGCAGATGCTCAATGACCTGACCGCGGCCGTCGCGCACATCGAGGCCGAGCGCCCCAAGGGCGTGATCTTCGCCTCCAAAAAGAATGAAAACTTCGTCGCCGGCGGCGACCTCTTCGAAATCCGCGCCCTCAAGCCCGACACCATGACCAAGTTTCTCAGCGACGGCCAGGGGCTCTACGACCGCATCGCCCGCCTGCCCATGCCCACCGTCGTCGCCATGAACGGCGACTGCCTCGGCGGCGGAATGGAGCTGGCCCTCGCCTGCACCTATCGCGTCGCCGCCGAAGATGGCTCGATCAACATCGGCCTCCCCGAAACCAAAATCGGCATTCTTCCTGGCTGGGGCGGCACGGTTCGCCTGCCCAAACTCATCGGCATCACCCGCGCACTGCCACTGATTCTTCAGGGCAAAGCCCTTCCTCCGCGCAAGGCCAAAAAGATCGGCATGATCGACGAAGTGGTTCGTCCCGAAGCGATCCTCGCCGCCGCCAAGCGGCTTATCCTGACCAAACCGAAAATTAAGCGCAAGCTCGCCTTCATCGACAAGGCCGCAAAGCTCGGCCTCATCCGCAAAAAAGTCCTCGCCACCGCCGAGAAGAAAACCCTCGCCACCACCCACGGCAATTATCCCGCCGCCATGAAGGTCATCGACATCGTTCGCACCACCTTCAACCTCGGCCACGAAGCCGGCCTCGCCGCCGAGCGCCAGTCGCTCCGCGAGCTGATGGACACGCCGGCCTGCGAAAACCTGATGCGCCTTTTCTTCCTCAGACAGCGCGTCAAGCGCGCCCTGGCCGATCAAATCCACGCCAAGCCCCGCGAAGTGAAATTCGCCGCGGTCATCGGCGGCGGAACCATGGGCGCAGGCATCGCCCACGGCCTGGCCCGCGCCGGCATTCAGGTCCGTCTCATCGAAGTCAACGCCAACGCCGCCGCGGCCGCACTTGGCCGCATTAAAAAGACCCTCGAAGAAGAAGTCGGCAGCGGTAAAATCAACATCCTCGAATCCCGCCACATCTTCAACCGAATTTCCCCCACTGTCGAATGGACCGGCCTGAACAACTGCGACCTGGTCGTCGAAGCCGTCGCCGAATCGATGGATGTGAAGCGAGATGTCTTCGCCAGGCTCGACAAACTCTGCCCGCCCGATGCGGTTCTGGCCAGCAACACCAGCTCGCTGAGCGTCACCGAAATGGCCCAGGCGACGACCAAACCCAATCGCGTCGTCGGCCTGCACTTTTTCAACCCCGTCCCCAAGATGCCCCTGGTCGAAGTCGTCCGCACCGATCTGAGCGATGACGTCTCCCTCGCCACCGCCGCCTCCGTCGCCGCCAAAATGGGCAAAACCGCCGTGCTCGTCAAAGATGCCCCCGGCTTTCTCGTCAATCGCGTGCTGATTCCTTATCTCGTCGAGGCCCTCGTCCTCGCCGAAGAAGGCGCATCCATCAACCACATTGACAAAGTCATGAAGAAGTGGGGCATGCCCATGGGTCCCTTCGAATTGCTCGATGAAATCGGCCTGGACATCGGCGCTCACGTCCTCAAATCCGTCGGCGACCGCATGGACCCGCCGCTCCGCGTTCCTCCCGCCATCGGCACCGCCCTGTCAAAAAAATGGCTGGGCAAGAAATCCTGCCAGGGCTTCTACATTCACAGCAAGAAGAAAGGCGTCCAGCCCAAGCTCAACGACGAGCTGGCCGCGATGCTCGTCACCAGGAAGGGCGTCACCCATACCGACGAAGAAATCGAGCGCCGGCTGCTATTGCCGATGGTCAACGAAGCCGTCCGTCTTCTCTCCGAAGGCGTCACCGACTCGGCCGACACCATCGACCTTGCCACTGTTTTCGGCCTCGGCTTCGCCCCGTTCCGCGGCGGCCTGGCCCACTTCGGCGACAGCCTCGGCGCCGACAAAATCGTCGCCCAGCTCGATGAACTTGCCGCCAAACACGGCCCCCGCTTCGCCCCCGCCGCCCCGCTCAAATGGCTGGCCGAGAACCATCGTCCCATCGCCGACACAACGAAATTTGAACCGTCGCACCCGCCAGTGCGGCCGGCAGAAACATCAGTCCGGGAGTCCCAGGAGAGCGTCGTCTGTTCGCCACGCATTTGAGTTCGCAACAAGGAGACCGTCATGCCGACCTTTAAACGCCGGGACCAGGAGGAATTCGAGAAGGCCAAGGACCTCCTCGAGGGCGCGCCCGTCGCCGAAATGGGATTCGTAAAATCCCTGTTTTTCGGCCGGCTCAACCTCGAAAAGGTCATGCCCTACCCGAAGCAGAACCCCGACGATGCCCAGCGCGGTGAGGAGCTTCTCTCCAACCTCGAGATGTTCCTCAGGTCCGAAATCAACGCCGACAAGATCGACGCCGAAGAGCGCATCCCCAAGTCCGTCATCGACGGCCTGGGCAAGCTCGGCGTCCTCGGCATGACCGTGCCCAAGGAATTCGGCGGCGGTGCTTACAGCCAGACCGCCTATTGCCGCGCCCTCGAACTGGTCAGCCGCTATTGCGCTTCCACCGCCGTCCTCATCGGTGCTCACCAGTCCATCGGCCTCAAGGCCCTGGTCCTCATGGGCAACGATGAACAGAAAAAACAGTTCCTGCCCGACCTCGCCACCGGCAAAAAACTGGCCGCCTTCTGCCTCAGCGAGCCCGAAGTCGGCTCCGACGCCGCCAACATCCAGACCACCGCGCGCCTCAGCGACGATGGCACGCACTACATCCTCAACGGCCACAAAAAATTCGCCACCAACGCCGCCCTCGCCGGCATGATGACCGTGATGGCCAAAACGCCCATCGAAATCGACGGCAAAGTGAAGGAAAAAGTCACCGCCTTCATCGTGACTCCGGATCTCCCCGGCTTCGAAGTCGTCTCTCCCAATCGCAGCAAGATGGGCATCCGCGGCACCTGGCAGGCCACGCTCAAATTCACCGACATGCGCGTCCCCAGGGACCGAATCCTCGGCCAATTGGGCAAGGGCTTGAAAGTCGCCCTCAGCGTCCTCGACTACGGCCGCTGCACCCTCAGCGCTGGCTGCGTCGGCGGCTCCAAGCAGTTGCTGGAGATGTGCATCAAGCACGCCCTCAACCGCAAGCAGTTCAGCCGCTCCCTCAGCGAATTTCACCTCATCAAGAAAAAGATCGGCCTCATGGCGCAAAACATTTTCGCCATGGATGCCCTGACTTATCTCGCGGCCGGCATGGTCGATCGCCATGAAGGCGACATGATGCTCGAAACCGCCATTTCCAAGCTCTTCTGCTCGGAAATGATGTGGCAGATCGCCGACGATGCCCTCCAGATCTTCGGCGGCGAAGGCTACATCCGCGAAAACGGCATTGAGCGCGCTGTCCGCGATGCCCGCATCAACCGCATCGTCGAAGGCGCAACCGAAGTGATGACTTCCTTCGTCGCACTCGTGGGCATGAAAAACGTCGGTGAGGAATTTGAATCCATCCTCCGCGCCAGCAAACATCCCATCGGCAACTTCGGCCGCCTGGCCAAATTCGCCTCCAGCCAATGGTCCGACGTCGTCATGGGCTCCGGCGCCAAGCCCGGCCGCGACACCGGCCGCCTCCACCCCAAGCTCCACGAAGAAGGCCGAATGCTCGCCAGCCTCACCACTCGTCTGGCCCGCTCCGTCCACAAGCTCCTGCGGACCCACCGCATGGACATCCTGGACATGCAGCTCCTCCAGGAGCGCGTCTCCTGGTCGGTGGTCGAGATGTTCGCCATGGCCGCCGTCATCAGCAAGCTTCAGTCCATCCTCGAAGCCCACGGAAGCAACGGCCACAACGGCAACGGAAATGGCAACGGCAACGGCGTCGAAGATGCCCTGAAGCGCGATCTGCTGATCGGCAAGGCCTTCTGCCATCGCGTCTACGATGCCATCAACCACCGTTTCAACACGCTATGGCGCAACCGCGACAGCGAGCTCCTCGAAGTCGCCGACACTATGCTCGCAAAGCATTGACCGTATGTGCTGATTTCGCAATGTAGGGTGCGGCTCGCCGCACCAATGAATTCCGGAGGGTTTGTAGCGTGGCCGGCCGTGCCTTAGCATGCCGGCCATGCTCTCTTTTGCGATCGACCCCGACATTCGCAAAGCCCAAACTCCCCCCGCCTCCTTCTACACCGATCCCCACATCTTCAGCGCATTGAAACAAAAAGCCTTCCCCCGCTCCTGGCAACTCCTGGCCGACGCCGACGTCATCAAAGCCCCCGGCAACGTCCACCCCTGCTCCTTCCTCGACGGCGCAATCGACGAGCCTCTTCTCCTCACCCGCGACTACAACGACCAGATTCATTGCCTCGCCAATGTCTGCACCCATCGCGGCAATCTCGTCTGCGAAGGAGGTGGGACCGAGAAAAATCTCCGCTGCCGCTACCACGGCCGCCGCTTCGACCTTGACGGCAAATTCGTCTCCATGCCCGAATTCAACGGCGCGACCAACTTCCCCTCGCCCGCCGACAACCTCCCTAAAATCTCCCTCGCCCGCTGGTCCCGCTTCCTCTTCGCCTCATTAAATCCCTCCGCTTCTCTCGCGGAAGTTTTCAAACCCATGACCGACCGCCTCGCCTTCCTTCCCATCGATCAATTCCAGCCCGACCCCTCCCGCAACCGCGAATACACCATCCGCGCCAACTGGGCCCTCTACATCGACAACTATCTCGAAGGTTTCCACATCCCCTACATCCACGCCTCCCTCAACGATCAGCTCGACTACGACAACTACACCACCGAGCTTCTCCCCCACGGCGTCCTGCAAATCGGCCTCGCCGACGTCAACTCCGAAATCTTCGATCTCCCCCCATCCTCCCCCGACCACGGCCAAAAAATCGCCGCCTGGTACTACTGGTTCTTCCCCAACCTCATGTTCAACTTCTATCCCTGGGGCCTCTCCATCAACATCGTCCGCCCCCTCTCCGTCGATCTCACCAAGGTCAACTTCCTCACCTACATCTGGAAACCCGAAAAACTCGATCGCGGCGCAGGCGCAGGGCTGGATCGTGTCGAGCGCGAAGACGAAGCCATCGTCGAAGCCACCCACCGCGGCCTCAAATCCTCCCTCTACACCCGCGGCCGCTATTCCCCCACCCGCGAAACCGGCCCCCATCACTTCCACCGCCTCGCCGTCCAATCGCTCAATCAAGCATGACGAATTTCATTGCCCCGGCTTCTCCACCGCAAATTCCACCATCCCTGCATCCGGCCGCTCCGGCACGTGCAGCCGGATGTACTCCTTGCTCACCGCACGATGACACGCCATGCAATTCTCCAACTGCCCTTGGTAAGCCGTCGTAAATTTCGGCTTGTCCTTCGCCTTGATTGTCTGATCGAGATTCTTGAGCGAGGTTTGTTCTAGTGCATCGAGTATCGCCCGTAAATCCACCTCGCGACCTTCCCGATCTTTTCGAATCGGAATCACCCGCACCGCCCACTTCAAATGCGATCTCGTCTCATCCGCATAAAACTGCGCCAGCGGCCAATTCTCGCTCTGCCCCGCGAACCACAAATTCGCATAGTGATATCCCACATCCGCCATCACATGCGACTGGTCCGTCACCATCCCTTTCATCCGCGCCACTTCCGCCTTCAGCGCGGCCATTTCATCGTCCTTCGCCACCGCATCCGCCGCATGTGACGGTGAATTGACCACCTGCAAAATGATTCCGCCGATCATTGCCCCCATAAAAAAAACGCAAGACGCACGCCACCACCGTGAATGCCGCATGATCGTCTTCCTCCAAATGTCAATTCCGCTTGAAGTCCGCATGATCTCGACTACCGCCGGCCTCGAGGTAGGCAATCAGGTCGAGAATCTCATCCCTGGTCAAATTATCAACCAACCCCTCCGGCATCGGCGACAATTTCGAAAGACTGCGCGACTTCACATCAGCCTTCTTGATCGTCACCTTCTCAGGTTTGAGCGGATTGGTCTGCAATACGATGTTGTCCGCCGTCTCCTCCAAAATGTGCCCGTCGAGGACCTCGCCATTTTTTGTGCGCACGATCGTGTTGGCAAACTGCTCCGAAACCACTTTCGACGGCTCGAGAATCGATTCAAGAATGTCCCGCCGCCCAAAACGCGACGCCACCGCCGTCAAATCCGGCCCAACTCCGCCCGGCGCTGGCGAATCCGCCATCTTGTGGCACGCAGCGCATTGCGCAACGTCATAAGCCATCCGCGCTCGACCGAAATTCCGGCCCTTGCTCACATCCGCCAGCGCCGGCAGCAAATCATCCATCTTCCAGTTCTTCACAAACGCCCGCGGCGGCGGGGCGTTTCGGACAGGCTTGCCGAGAGGCTTGTACGCGGCCAAAACCGCCGCCAATTCCGGCTCCTGCTTCTCCGCATCGGTCACCGTCGCCAGCGCCTCAGTGCGAATGTTATTCAGATACAGGCTGAATTCATTCCCGCTGTTGTAACGCGTTCCCGCCTCCTCAAACCACCGCAACAGCGACTCAGGATGCTTCGCGTTGCTGTGATCCGCGTTGAACCACTCAAAAAACGCCCGCCGCAGCTCCGGCGTCCAACCATTCTTGATTTGCCTCAGATAAAGCAGATACGCAATCTGCTCCTCCTGCGTCGGCGCTGTCTGCGCCAGCTTCACGCTTCGCGCCACTGCCTGCGGCGCATTCAGCGCCAGCAGCACCTGCGAGAGCTCCATATCGAGCTCCATCCTGAGATCGCGCGAAGCGCTGGGAAACAATGGGTCAAGATCAGCAATAATCGCTTTAGCCGTGTCGGCATCCGGCGGCCCATTGCGGCTGATCGCCACCGCCAGCGTTCGCAACTTCCGCAGCTGTAGACCCTGGTCCAATCCCGCCGTGGGAATCTTCGCCAGCGCTGCGAAAACCTCCCCCGCCGATTCCTTCCCGTCCACCCGCGCCAGCGCCAGCAGCGCCTCCATTTTCGTCGGAAGTCTCTCGCTCAGCGCCCTCGATTTCCATTCCGAAACCGGCTGCGCCTCAATCGCAATACGTGCCGCGTATCGAATGAACCGATCGTCGCTGCCCAGGTCCGGCCAGGCTGCCACCACCGCCTTCGGATCGACGTGATCATGAAACGCCTCCAGCTTGCGGCGGGCCTCGCGCAACATCTCTCCATTGCCCTCGCTGTCGCGTGCATCGACCACCGTCGTCGGGTCAGCGCCAATGTACGTCACCCGAAAAAGATACCCCTGCGTATTCCTTCCTCCGCACGCAAAGTAAAGCGCCCCATCATCCCCCACCACCATATCCGTCAGATTCAGCGGAAACTTCGGCCCTGTCCCATGCAGCGACTTGGGCGCCACAAAATTCTCCCACCGCGCCGTATAGCTGGCTCCCATCCGCGCCAAATGCACCGCGATCAGCCGCCCATACGACCAGTCCATGATGTACAGCGCCTTCTGATACATGGCCGGAAACTTCGCCCCGTATCCAAACACAACCCCCGTCGGGCTCCCCAACCCAATGTTCACCACCGGCGGCAGCGTATCTGCGCAATACACCGGCAGCTTCCCGCTCCCCCCGCGATATCCAAAATCCGCCCCGCTCGTGGCATGAAACACGCGCGTCGGCCGATACCACGGCAATCCCCAATCCCATTCCATATCGCTGTCAAACCCGAAAATCTCTCCATCGGCATTAATAGCAATGTCATAAGTATTGCGTTGCCCCGCCGCGTATCGCTCGATGTTCTTCCCCTCCAGGTCCAAGCGATAGATCGACCCACCCGGCGGCCGCTCGCCGTTCATGAACCCACCCTCGCGCTTCGGAATCGCGCGGTCCTCTCCCAGATTTCGCGCTGGAGAATTGGCCGCCACATCGCTGGGCTGTCCCACCGCGTTCCCCACGACAATAAACAAATGCTTCTTATCCGGCGCCAGCACGATCCCATGCGCCCCATGCTCGCCAGATCCATTCTGCCAGGTCCGCAATCGCTCGATCGAGCTGAAGCTCCCATCCCGCGCTGGATCACGCATCCGAAAAAGCCCATAGCTGTTGGCATTCTCTCCCGGCAGCTTCGCTCCCCCATTTACATACAGGCTGTCGTTGACCCACAGCATCCCCATAATCTCCGACACCGGCAGCTTCAGCACCTCCTCCTTCACCACCTTCCCATTCTCCAGCGTCAATCGCGTCAGCGGCTGCCCGCGCTGCCCGCCCAGCAGCAGGCGCCCCTTGTCATCCTTGTTCACACAGATCCACGAACCGTGTTTCTGCGGCTCGGACCTGATGACCAGCTCCAGCTTAAAGCCGTCGAGTGTCTGAATAACCTGGCCGGGATCATCCGGCAGCGCCGGCCCGCCGCCGCGCCCCTGCGCCCGCACCGGCGCGGCCACAGCAGACATCATCACCACGACCGCCAACCCGCAAATGAATCGTTTCGCCACTTAGCCTCCTCCGTTGATACTGCTCGTTTTAATGCATCATCCCCCTACGCTCCAGCATCTGTCCGATCTTTTCCGGCGTCGGGAGGACGGCAAAACAAAAAACAAGAATCGCCCGGATTTCCCGGGCGATCCCGATTCTTCCCGACGCTTGCATGGCAAGCAACTACCCCCAAGGGGAGTCGAACCCCTGTCTGCTGGCTGAGAACCAGCCATCCTAGGCCACTAGACGATGGGGGCGCCTAAACAACTCTCAGCGGCAAAATTATCAGAGCCTCGCGCGCTCAAGTCAAGCCGCGCCTCCGCCGCGCTGTGGGGTGCTTCGTGCCACTGGCAGCTTGCTGCCAGTGCCTTATTCAAAGCAAATGCCGCAAATTCTCAAACCGCTTCTCAATCCGCTCCTTCAGCGCCTGGTGCGTCCCCGTATAAGTATGCCCCGCCCGCGCCACCGCCAGAAACAACTTCACCATGTTCGTCCAATCCCCCACATCGATGTATTCCGCCGCGATCTTCCTGCGCTTGCGATCCATGTTGTGATAATTCCCCAGCGCCACGCACATCGACGCCGCATGAAATCCATACACATCATAAACCGTCGCCTCGCACGTCCCCCCCGGCATCAATTGCCTCTGATACTTGAACGACTCATCCTCCTTCGCCAGCGCCTCCGCCTGCTGCGTCAGAAAAAACGTCAGCGCTGAGTTAAAAATGCTCGTCCGATCCCCCACGCGGATGATCGCTCCTCCCCCGATCGGCGCATACGGCTGCGCCGCCGAACATTCAATCGCGATCAACCGATCCGATTTCTTCAGCAATCTCGGCTCAATCGACGCCGCCACCGCCCCGATAAACCCCTCCTCCTCCGCCCGCGTCAGCAAAACCGCCACACCCGACTGCGGCGGATTGCCATGCAGCTCATCCATCATCGCCATCGCCCCGGCCGCCCCGGCCAGGTCATCGCACACCCGCGAATAGAATTTCCCATTGCGGATCCGCCCCGTCCCCTGATCAAACACCCCCGCCACGTTTGCCGGCACGCTCTTCCCCACCCGCACCCGCGCCATTTTCCCCCGCGCCCCTCTCCCCTCATCCCCATCCGCCGTGACATCCACGATCTCCCCCCGAATCTCCCGCTCCCCCGCGAAAAATCGAACCTTCGCCCCCTTCATCAGTTCCGCCAGCACCCATCCGCGCAATTCGCACTCCACCGTTTGCTCATCAATCATCCTTCCGGAGATCAGCCCCGGATGATCCATGTGCGCGGTAAAGACCCACCGCGCCACCGCCTTGCTCCGTCCCGCAAGGCTGATCAGCAGGTTCCCGTGCTCATCCCGCGCCAGCCGCAGCTTTTTCCGCTCCGCCACAAACCGCTCGACATATTCCACCACAGCCCCTTCCAGAAAAGGCGCTGTCGGCAGCGAGCAAATCTCCTCCAGAATTTTCGTCATGCAACCACTCTAGCGATTGAATTTCCCCGAGTGAATCACGCCCGTCGGTAATAATCGCAAACGCAATGAGCTAACATGCTGTCCGTGAAACGCGCCACCGGCATCAGCTCCATCATCGCCGCATTCTCGGCCGCCGCCGCCATCCTCGCCGCCTTCCTGCTCTGGCAATCGCAAAGTGGCGCTGGCATCCCCGGCTGCGGCGCTGGTTCCGGCTGCAACTCCGTCCTCTCCAGCCGCTGGTCGCGCATCGGACCCCTCCCCGTCACCGTCGCCGCCCTTCCCGTGTTCCTGTCGATGGCTTTTCTCGCCACCGGCACCGCCAGCTACCACCCGCGCCGCCGCCAACTCTCCTGGCGCTTCCTCCCAGCTCTGGCCATCATCGCCGCCGGCGCTGCCATCTGGTTCCTCTCCCTCCAGGCCTTCATCATTCACCGCTTCTGCGCCTACTGCATCCTCACCCACGCCCTGGCAATCTCAGCAAGTCTTCTCATCTTCTGGCAATGGTTCAAACTAACCGCCCACGAGCCGCGATCCATCAGCCTCCCTCCCATCATCGCCGCCATCCTTCTCCTCCTCGCCATGATCTCCACACAACTTCTCTTCGAGCCCAAACTCTACACCATCACCCAGGGCGCTGACCCGGCAACTCAATCTTCCCGGCCGACACTCCCCAATCCCTCCACTCCTCGCCTCTCCCTCTACGACGGCCGCATCTCCATCGATCCCTCCGCCTGGCCACTCTTTGGCTCGCGCAGAGCCAAATTTCCCATCGTCATGATGTTCGACTACACCTGCGACCATTGCCGCCGCGAGTATCCCCTCCTCCAGCAGGCCCGCCAGCGCTACGGCACCCAGATCGCCATCTTCGCCATTCCCGTCCCACTGGAACCCGCCTGCAATCCGGCCGTCCCGCGCATCTTCCCCGAGCACATCAACGCCTGCACCTACATCCGCTACGCCCTGGCCGTCTGGAAAGCCGATCCCGCAAGCTTCGAGCAATTCCACAACCGCCTCATGGAAGGCGATCGTCCCGCTTCCCTCGAACAAGCCCGCCTGTTCGCCGAAGAACTCGTCACCCCGCGCTCCTTCGCGGCCGCCCTCACCGACCCCTCGGTCGAAAAACACATCCAGGATTCCGTCCAGCTCTACCGCGATGCCGGCGCTGGCCCCATCCCCAAACTCATCCTCCCCAAAGCCATGATCAACGGCGAAATCCACCCCCTCCAACAAATGTTCGACATCCTCGAAAGCCACCTCGACGTAAAACCCCTCCGCTGACTCCTCTCCCCGTGGTACGTCGTCCACCCTTTTTCGATGGGTGGCATGGCAGCCGTACTCGGATGCCCGTGTCGTTGTGTTTGCGGGGACCACTCTCATTTTCAGCGCAAAAAAAGCCGGACACCTTTCCAGATGTCCGGCCGGACCAGTGTAGTCCCGCTACGCCCTCTTCAATCGTTCCCGTTATCACACGGAGTGCTGTCATCCTTGGCATGACCTTTGGCCTTGCCATGCTTGGTCTTGGCCTTTCCTTTGGCCTTGCCGTTGTTGTCACAGCTTCCATCGCTGCCACCGTCGCTGTCGCCATTCTTGTCGTGGCCCTTCGCGAGGTGCTTGCCTTTATTGGTGTGGGTCTTGTCATGGCCCTTGGCCTTGTGCTTACCCTTATCACCATGATCGCCGCCGCAAGTCGTGTCGCAGCCGCCATCGCTGTGACCATCGCTACCGCCGGTCCCGCCGGTGGTGTCATCGCCAGCGCCATCGCTGTGGCCATCACTGTGCCCATCGTTCTGGCACGTGCCACCCGTCGTATCATCGCCAGCGCCGCCGCCGGTCGTCGTATCGCAACCACCGTCGCTGTGACCATCGCTGTGGCCGGCCTTCTTCGCCTTGGGCGTCTTGCCTCTGCCCTGATCGAGCACATTCGTGCCCAGGCCGCCATCGAGCATGTCATTGCCGTTGCATCCCAGCAGCGAATCATCGCCATCGCCGCCGCTGAGCACATCCTTGCCATTGCCGCCGTTGAGCACATCGTTGCCAGCGCCGCCGCTCAATGTATCCTGCCCATTGCCGCCCAGCAGCGTGGCCGGGAGCGTGATGCCGCCGCTGGTCTGATCGATGGTGATCTTGTCATCTCCGTTGCCGCCGGAAACCTTGATTCCGGTGATCGCCGCCGTGGCATCGGCATTCAACAGCGCAAAGCTGCTGACGGTGCCATTCACCCCAACGTCGATCTTGGTGTTGTCGGTGGCATTCAGAGACACGGTGATGGTGTCCGAAGCATCAGTGCCGACGACGGTGAGCAATCCTGCTTCCACAGAAGCCGCCAGGAGCCGCCGCTCCTCCAGGGGCTGAAAAACAGGGAGCACGGGCGCGCGCTTCGAGACCCGGAAAAACCCTAGACGATTCAACATGAGACCTCCAGTGAAACAAGGCGGACCGTGCGAGTACCGCCAATCCCCGTGCGACCAGCCGTGCTGATCGGCAAATTCGGTGCCCCGAACAGGCAACCAGCGGCCAATTTTTGAGCTGCGACCGCTAACCGCTTGCCGACTCACCCCTTGCTGGCGATTGAATTATGCCCCAGAAATCACCACCGGGCAACCTCTGTAATTTGCAGAAAGCGGGCAAACGACAGAGTGTCTCCGTCCGCTCCACCCTGTCACGTGAAAATGGGTAAGACGATCAATCCCCTATGACACGGACTTCATCCAGGACATCAGTTCCATCAAATCCACTGGTTTGACGAAGAATGCATCCGGCTGAAGCTTCGACACTTCCGCCATCAGCAACCGGTCCGACAGCCCCGTTGTCACCGCCACTTTAATAGGAAGATTCTCATCCCGGATCTGACGCAACAGCTCCGTCCCCTGTCCATCCGGCAGATTCAGATCCAGGATCACCCGCTTGCACTCCCTCGACAGCATCGGCCGCGCCTCGGCCAGCGAACCCGCGCACCCCGTGATATGCCCGCGCACGCTCAAAAACTTCTCCAACAGCGTCCGGCACGACTCATCATCATCCACGATCACCGTATCACAATTTTTTTCGCCGACCTCGGGCATGGGTCCATCCCTTTGTTGCGGTTGTATACAACATTACCGGCCAAGCCGCTTCGGGTACAACTTTCCATCCTAAGGTTTCCTAAACCTGGACTAATCCACAAAAATCCAAAATGGCGGAAGGGTCTGACGATCCGGAGGGTGAGGAGTCGCCAGAGTGGTTCCTTCCGCCACCCCCAATCATACCTCCCGGCCATTTTTTTGAATACGGCTGAGCTTCAAAATGCTCCCTATCATTCTTTGAATACGGCTGAGCTTCAAAATGCTCCCTATCATTCACCGTCGATTGCGATCAGGTCCCGCACATACATCCGGGGCTTTCTATCGAGTATGCTTGCCTCTCCTGTTGGAAGAAACGAAAGGCCGGTAAATGTCCGACATGGCAGCCCTCATCGAACGCGGAAAAAATGTTCTCGTTGGTAACTACGCGCGCGTCCCCATCGTCATGGCCCGCGGCGAAGGCGCGCTCCTCTGGGATGCCAACGGCAAACGCTACATCGATCTCTTCGCCGGCTTCGGCGGCGCAATCCTCGGCCATTGCCATCCCGCCCTCATCGAAGCCGCCACCCAGCAGGCCAAAAAACTCTGGCACGTCGGCAACACCTTCTACACCGAGCCCCAGATCGAAGTCGCCCAGCGACTCAACAAAACCGCCTTCACCGGCCAGGCCTTCTTCTGCCACAGCGGACTCGAAGCCAACGAAGCCGCCGTTAAACTCTCCCGCCTCCGCGGCCGCGCCTCCAATCCCAAACGCTGGAAAGCCATCACCCTCGCCAAGAGCTTCCATGGCCGCTCCCTGGCCATGATCTCCGCCACCGGCAATCCCAAAATCAAGGCCGGCTTCGATCCCGAAGTCCCCGGTTTCAAACACGTCGAGATCGGCGACATCAAAGCCCTCGAAGCCGCCATCGAACCCGAAACCGCCGCCATCATGATGGAGCCGGTGCAGGGTGAGGGCGGCGTCAATCTCCTCTCCCCTGAATACGCCGCCCAGGTCCGCGACCTCTGCGACCGTCACGGCATCACCCTCATCTTCGACGAAGTCTGGACCGGCTGCGGCCGAACCGGTCGCTGGTTTGCCCACCAGCATTTCCGCCGGGCCAACGGCAGCATCGTCGAGCCCGATATCATGACCCTCGGCAAAGCCGTCGGCGGCGGCCTCCCCGTCGGCGTCATGTTCGCCAAAACCGAGCTCGCCAAATTGCTCGTCCCCAGCACCCACGGCTCCACCCTCGGCGGCAACGCCATCTGCATGGCCGCCTCTCGCACCGTCTTCGACGTCGTCGAGCGCGAAAACCTCCTCAACAACGCCGCCTCCCTCGGCGAATGGGCCATCTCGCGCCTCCAGAACGATCCCAAACTCGCCCCCAAAATCACCAACGTTCGCGGCCGCGGCCTCATGATCGGCATAGAACTCAAAGACCCCCCCGAAAAGATCGTCGAAAAAGGCCTCGATCGCGGCGTCGTCCTGAATCTCACCGCTTCCAAGGTGATTCGCCTCGCTCCACCGATTAATATCTCCCGTGACCTGTGGGAACAGGGCCTGGACGCGGTCGTCGCAACCTTAACCGCCTGAACCGAACACAATCGCCCTCGATCGCCGATGGAGCACTTATGCTCAGGACTCTGTTAGCAATCTCCGCCAGCCTCCTCATCGGCTGCGCCGCAAAGGACAAGCCATCATTCGTCCGTAGTCCATCGTTAGTTGCAAACGACAATGGACAACGCTCAACTGACAACGCACAACGGACCACTGACAACTCCGAACCCGAACGACCCTTCACCCGCCGTACCCTCGCCCCCGCCGATCCCCCAACCCTCTTCAAACCCACCGTCAACCTTTCTATCTACCATCTCCGCGTCCCCCTCGGCGCCGTCAGCGCCCGCGAGGAATTCTGGAAACACGTCGATGAACATGCCCTCGACATCACCACCTACGACGTCCTCTACAAAAACGGCATCCGTGTCGGCCGCGCCCCGCTGGCCGACCTCGACTACTTCATGAAAGTCCTCGACCGCAATCCCATCCAGACTCTCCCCACCGTCTTCGCCGCCTCCGGCACCAAACTCATCGAGCTCCCCATGAAAAAAGGCGCGCTCGACCAGGTCCTCTACGACTTCGATCTCAAGAACACCATGACCGTCCGCAGCTTCGAAGAGTCCGACAATATTTTCTGCGTCGAGTTCAGCCCCGCCCCCCGCAAGGCCGGCGACGTCCGCGTCAGCTTCGTCCCCATGGTCCGCACCCTCCGCAAACGCCTGATCGCCATCGGCGACCTCGAAACCCGTGAAGTCGAATACAAAAGCCCCGAAAAATATTTCCAGCTCAACCTCCGCACCGACATCCCCCTCGACGGCTTCCTCATCCTCGGCCCCTCCCCCGAATCCAAATCCACCATGTCCCTCGGCCACGCCTTCCTCATGCAGGGCGGCCCAACCGAGCAACAGGAAGACGTCCTCCTCATCATCCCCCAAGCCATGAAAGCCCGACCCGACCGCACCGACGTCCAGGCCAATCTGACCGACGACAAAAAGGAAAACCCCCGCTAACCTCTCGCTCGTCGGCTACCCGGCCTGCCCAATCGCGCTTCTCCTCACGACAATCGCTCCCCTTCCCATCTCAACTCTTCCGATTCGACCCAGTCGTAACCCATTGGTATCCCGCTTGCAGCGTAAACCCCCACAACAATTGAGCCCAGCATCTCGCGGTACACAGGCTTCACCTTTTGGACGGGGAAAATGCCAGCGCCACCGCAACCAGATCCTGCTCAGCCCGAGCGCTTCGGCCTCGAGCTCAACGGCTTCCGCATTGAACGCTACCACGAACCTTTCTCCCGCATCCTCCTCTCCACCAGCCGCGGCCCCATCCGCTGCCGCTACTACCCCGCCCCCATCGGCCGGCGGGCCATCGTCTGGGCCGGCGGCGCAATCCCCGGCTTCCACGAACCCGCCAACCATCTCTACTCGCGCATCGCCACCGATCTCGCCAAAGAAGGCATCGCCTCCCTACACGTCTCCTACCGCTTCTCAACTGTTCTCGAAGAAGCCACCCTCGATCTGCTGGCCGGCTGCGTCTTCCTCCGCACCCAGGGCATCGACCAGTTCGCCGCCATCGGCTACTCCTTCGGCGGCGCTGTCGCCCTCGAAGCCGCCGTCGCCTGCGATCGCATCACCAGCCTGATCACCCTCGCCACCCAAAGCTGCGGCCGCCGATCACCCCTCCAGCTCAACCCCCACTGCTCACTCCTCTTGATTCACGGCGCTGCCGACCGCAGCATCCCCCCGCGCATTTCTGAATTCATCTATTCCGCCGCTCGCGACCCCAAGCGCCTCCACATCATCCCCGGCGCATCCCACGACCTCACCGAATGCTCCGATCACCTCTTCGACCTGATCCGCTCTTCCCTCCTCGAATCTAAAACCACGCCTTCTTCTCCACCATGTACGTCCGATAGAACTCCTCATCCGTCTTTGTCAGATAAATGATCCCCTCGATGATCCCGATGATGTGCATCACGATCCCCCCAAAGCCGCACGTCAGCACCGTGATCAACAGCATGATCAACCCCGGCCCCGTCATCCCCAGAATGAACTTGTGAATCCCCAGCCCCCCAATCAGGATCCCGCAAATCCCCGACGCGATCTTCTGACTGTTCGCCGTCGCCGCATCAAACCGCGGCGCTGATGGATACTGCATCGGCGGCGGCTGCCCAAATCCACCGCCCCCGGCCGGCGGCTGCACAAACCCCGGATTCGGCGGCGGCGGCGGCGCAACCTCCCGCGGCTGATACGCTGCGCTCCCCAGCAGCCCCGCCAATTCCGGCACGCTCTCCGCCCTCTGCCACTGCGCCATCCCCTCCCTCCAAACCAGCGACTCCCGCTTCAATCCTTGCGCAACCAATTGATCCATCGGAAACGGCCCCTTCTGCACGCTTCCATCCGCGAAGTAGTAATTCATATCCATTCCTTCCACCGTCATTCTTCACCCGTAGGGGCGGCTTCAGCCGCCGTCCCTTTCTATCATAAGCGTCGATCAGCACCTGCCAATATTGCTCCACTTCCTCTCCCAATCGAAAATCGCAAATCGCAAATCAAAAATTCCCCCTAAAACCCCAACCGCTTCAACCAACTCGCCAGCAAATCCGGCCACCCCTGCAAATCCACGTTCTCCGACGCCAGTCCCAACCCATGCCTCCCCGGCTGAAAACAGTGTAGATCCACCGCCACCTTGTTCTTCACCAGCGCCAGCGCATACGCCAGCGAATGCCCCACCGGCACCACCGCGTCCGACGCCGTATGAAACAAAAACGCCGGCGGCGTCGTCGCCGTCACCCGCTGATCCGCATCCAGAGACCCCGCCACCGCCCCCGCCAACTCCAAAGCCCCCTCCGGCCCCAAAAGATTCCGCAGAATCGCCTCATCCTCCCCCGCCTTCGAAATCTGTATCACCGGATACGCCAATACCTGCGCATCCGGCCGGCTCGATTGCCGCTCCACCGCATCACTGTGCCTCTCATCCGCCTCAACCCCATCCGTCGCCAGCAGCGCGGCCAAATGTCCCCCCGCCCCAAACCCCATCACCGCAACGTGCCTCATCTCCACCGGCCACCACCCCTGCTGCGCCCCATGCCGAATGATCCGCAGCGCCCGCCGCGCATCTTCCAGCGAAGCGGGATGAAAAAAGTGCGGCGCATGCCGATACCGCAAAACAAAAGCATGAATCCCGTGCGACGCCAAAAACCGCGCCACCGGCAGCGCCTCCACCTCCGCCAGCGCCCCATACGCCCCCCCCGGACAAACCATCACCGCCCCGCGCTCCTCCCGCCCCGCCAGATGAAACCCCAGCGCCGCCGCCATCCCACTTTCCGGCACCCCCCGCAACACCGCCCGCGGGTCCGCATCATAAGGATCAATCCACGTGCAAAAGCTCATACTGAGCGACCTTCAATTCGAACGGTTGGCTTTCCTCTTTCCCTCTCCCCTGTACTCCCTCTTATCCCCTCGCCCCTGTACTTAGGGGAGAGGGTCAGGGTGAGGGGTCTTCTTCTGACTTCTCTTTGCCCACTTTCCCCTTTCCCCTGTACGCAGGGAAGAGGGTCAGAGTGAGGGGTCTTCTTCTGACTTCTCTTTGCCCACTTTCCCCTCTCCCCTGTACGCAGGGGAGAGGGTCAGGGTGAGGGGCTTTTCTTCTGAATTCTGAATTCTTTCTACCTAATCCGGATTAATCTCCCTCAACTTCAACTCCACCAACTTCGCCCGCCGCGCCGCCGCCCCATCCAGCCACTTCGCTAACTCCTCCCTCTCCGTCCCTTTCAAAAGCTTTTCCAACTCCCCCAATCGTTCCTTCAGCACCCCGATCGATGCCAGAACATTATCCTTATTGTCCATCAGGATATCCCGCCATAGCCCCCCATCACCACCCGCAATCCGCGTCGCATCCAAAAACCCCTTCCCCGCCAACGAAAGCGCCCCCTCACTCTGCAAACTCACCAGCGCCGCCGCCACCGCGTGCGGCAAATGGCTCACCTCCGCCAACAGCCGATCATGCTCCTCCGGCGACAGCCTGGTACATCTCATCCCCAGACTCTTCCAAAACCCCTCCACCGCCCCGATGGCCCCTGCGTCCGTCCTCCCCGTCGGCGTCAAAATACACGTCGCCCCCGCAAACAAATCCGCCCGCGCAAACTCCACCCCCCGTTTCTCGCTCCCCGCCATCGGATGACTCCCCACAAAATGCACCCCCGCGGCCAACCGCTCCTCCGCCACCTTCACCACCGACCTCTTCGTGCTCCCCACATCGCTCACCACCGCCCCCGCCTTCAATCCCCCTCGCATCTCCCCGATCAACCGCTCGAATATCCCTACGGGAGTACAAAGAATGACCAAATCCGCCCCCTCCACCGCCTCTGTAACCCCCATCACCGCCCGATCGATCGCCCCCACCTCAATCCCCCGCTCCAAAGTGGATTTTCGATGACCATAACCCACTATTTCCACATCACTTAGCGCCGATTTTGCCGCCAGCCCAATGGACCCTCCCAAAAGCCCTACCCCAAGGATACTAATTTGGCGTATCACCATCGTCCGATAAGTTAATCCAGCAGTTGGTGGTCGTCCAGCCGGCCGATAAGCATTAATGGGCCCTGTTGCGGCCCGGAGCGTTAGCTTGACTCGACAGGTGCCCTGACTACGCTATTGCCCTACTGGTAGGTCGGGCACTCCTGCCCGACACTCGACGGGCACCCCTGCCCGACATCCAGGAGGGATGGACTCAATAAGGCGGCCGGTTCTGTCACACCCGGCCGAAAGTTATGCAGACACTCGCATCCCTCGAAGGTGCTGAGACTACCAATAGCCAACCGCAAGCCTCCACCATAGGCACCCGCCACGTCCTGGAGTTCGAAAAGCCCCTCGCCAAGCTCGAACAGCAGGTCAAGGACCTCGAAGCCCTCCAGGCCACCAAACAGGTGGATTATACGAAAGAGCTTCGCCAGCTTCGCGCCAACTACACCTCCCTCTTACGCAAAACCTACGACAACCTCTCCGCCTGGGAGACCGTCCAGGTGGCCCGACACCCCCAGCGACCCCTCTTCAAAGACTACGTCGACATGATCTGCCGCGAGTTCCGCGAACTCCACGGCGACCGCCAATTCGGCGACGACCCGGCCATCAAATGCGGCTTCGCCCGCCTCGGCGGCCACAAGGTCATGCTCATCGGCCACCACAAAGGCCGCGACACCAAGGAACGCGTCGCCTGTTGTTTCGGCCTCGCCCACCCCGAAGGCTACCGCAAAGCCCTCCGCTGCATGAAACTCGCCGAAAAATTCGAGCTCCCCGTCGTCACCCTCATCGACACCCCCGGCGCCTATCCCGGCATCGGCGCCGAAGAACGCGGCCAGGCCCAATCCATCGCCGTCAACCTCATGGAAATGTCCCGTCTCAAAACCCCCATCGTCAGCATCGTCTGCGGCGAAGGCGGCTCCGGCGGCGCCCTGGGCATCGGCGTCGCCGACAAAGTCGCCATGATGGAATTCGCCTGGTACTCCGTAATCTCCCCCGAAGCCTGTAGCGCGATTCTATTCAAAGGCAACGAATCCGCCCCCCA
>DASYUA010000113.1:0-66554 GCA_036001665.1 Tepidisphaeraceae bacterium | reverse complement strand
ATGTTCTCGGTGGTGTTGATGGATCTGGCCGACTCTGAGCCGGGGCCGAAGGCGACGACGTCGGTGGTTGGATTCTCGGGGACGGTTTATGCGTCCACGGAGAATTTGTATGTGACCAGCCAGACCTGGGATTCGCCGCTGCGGGGGTGGGAGGGGGATGCGCAGACGAATATTTATAAATTTGCACTTGGGGAAGATGCGGTGCCGCTGGCCGGGGCGGGGGAGGTGCCGGGGTGGGTACACAATGAGTTTTCCATGGGGGAGAATGGCGAAGATTTCCACATCGCCACCACCACGGAATCGGGCGGGATCTCCAACAATGTGTTTACGCTTCAGGACAAGGGGGATCATCTGGACATCGTCGGGGGGCTTACCGGGTTGGCGTTTTCAGAGCGGATTTACTCGGCCCGATTCATTGGAGACCGCGGATACCTCGTTACTTTCCGGCAGGTTGATCCGCTGTTCACGCTGGATCTGAGCGATTCGGAAAAACCGGAAGTGGCGGGGATTCTTAAGATTCCGGGGTACTCGTCGTATCTGCATCCGATTGACGACCGGTATGTGATTGGCTTTGGCCGCGATGCCACGCTGGATGGGCGGGTGCAGGGGTTGCAGGCTTCGCTGTTTGATGTCTCGGACATTCACGATCCGAAGCTGGTGGGAACATACAAGTTTGAGAGTGATGATCCGACCCATCCG
Source organism: Tepidisphaeraceae bacterium (assembly GCA_036001665.1). Taxonomy (GTDB): domain Bacteria; phylum Planctomycetota; class Phycisphaerae; order Tepidisphaerales; family Tepidisphaeraceae; genus JBGPEF01. Next base: position 65,855 of record DASYUA010000113.1, on the reverse strand, counting down.
GGGTGGTTCTGGAACAGCAGCGGGGCGGAATGGGACCATCATGCGTTCTCGTATTTCCCGGACCAGAAGGTGCTGGCGGTTCCGATCCTTGACTGGGGCTGGTGGAACGGGCACGGCAATCTGGCGTTGCTCAAGCTCGATGAGACGAGTGGGTTCAGCAAGCTCGGGGAGATTCAGCACGATGGGGAAGTGCAGCGCAGCGTGAGGATCGATAATTACATCTATTCGATCGGGACGGATGCGGTGAAGGTGATCTCGCTGGACGACCCCGACACCGTGCTGGCGAGCGCGGCGCTGGGCGGGGAGGGGACTCCCGTGCCGATTGTGTTTGCACTGTAGATTTGGGTTGCGGGCGGGGGATTCTCGACCCATGCGGCTCCGTCCGTTAGGCTTTGCGTACATGCCGCGGGTTGTTTTGGCCAGCTTTCTGCTTGTTGCCCTTTTTTCGTCATCGCTTTGCGCGCAGCCGGCGAACACGACTGACCGGTCGTGGGAATTTCAGTATCCGCGGCCGATCGTGAATTTGATTTATGGCCGATTTTCGTGGAAATCGTCGCAGGTGCTGATCTGGCCGGCGCGGGGGGATAACGATGCCGCTCGGGGGCGGGGGATCAAGGAGCCGACGGCGGTTTTTTACCAGGGTAAGTGGCACCTGTTCGCGACGGTTCGCAACGAGAAGCCGACGCACCAGATCGTTTATCTTTCGTTTGCAGATTGGAATGAAGCGGATAAATCACCGCGGCAGATTCTCAAGCTTGATGAAGCACATTCCGCGTCGCCGCAGGTGTTTTATTTTGATCGGCAGCGCAGGTGGTATCTGATTTATCAGATCCAAAATCCGAAAGCCAAGCCGGAGATTCAACCGGTTTATTCGACCACCGATGACATTTCCAATCCCGCGTCGTGGAGCAGGCCGCAGCCGCTTTTTGCGACACAGCCGGAGAACCTTCGGCTGTGGACTGATTTCTGGGTGATCTGCACGGAGGAACGGGCGTTTGTGTTTTTCTCCTCGCGGGATGGGAACCTTTGGCGCGCCGCTACCCGGGTGGAGGATTTTCCGGGCAAGTGGTCGCTGCCGCAGAACTGTCTGGAATCGGATGTGCTCCAGGGGGCGCGGGTTTACAGGCTCAAGGGATATCGGAAATATCTCGCGATCATCGAGGCGCAGGAAACCGGGAGGCGGTATTGCAAGGCGTTTTGGGCCGACTATCCGAATGGCCGGTGGGATGATCTGGCCGTCAGCGAGAAACGGCCGTTTGCCAGCAAGCGGAACATCAAGCAGGACCCGCAGTGGATCGAGCAGGTTTCGCGCGGGGAAATTTTGCGCTCATCCTACGACCAGCGGATGGAGATCGACCCGCTGCACATTCAATTTCTCTTTGCGGGCATCGATGAATACGACAAAACCGATCGGGGCTATGGGCAGATTCCCTGGCGGATCGGCCTTTTGGAGCCGCAATAACAGGGGCGGTGCGGCCGCGCTCTTCAAGGAGAGAGAACAGAACCATGTCGAGTGAATTCGAAATCAAGAGCAAAAGAGTCAGTGAACTGCTGGATCGGCAGCGATTGGACGGCATTTTATTGACCGAGCGGGCCAACTTCGCGTGGATCACGTGCGGGCGCGACAATCATATTCCCAATAATACGCCGATGGGCGTGGCCTCGATTTTGTTCACCAAAACCGAGCGGATTTGCCTCACGTCCAACATTGAATCGCCGCGGATGGAGATGGAGGAGCTGGTGGGGCTGGGGATCAAGACCGTGGTTTATCCGTGGTATGACAAAACCGCGGCGCAGAAGGTCGTGCGTGATCTGATCGGCGCCAGGCGCATCGTGTGCGATACCGATCCGCTGGAACTGGGGCTGCATCAGCCGCCGCCGGGTTTCCTGGAGCTGCGCTGGTCGCTGACGGACGCGGAAATTGTGCGTTACAAGGAGGGGGCGAAGCGCACCAGCCAGGCGGTTCAATCGGCGTGCCGTGATGTGAAGGTGAACATGTCGGAACATGACGTGGCCGGGATATTGGACAATCATCTTCGCAAACAGTCGCTCAACCCGCTGGTTACGCTGATCGCGGCCGACGACCGCATCGAACGGTTCCGCCATCCGATTCCCACGGAGAAAAAAGTGGCGCGGTATGTCATGCTGGTCACCTGCGCGGAGTATCGCGGGCTGATTTCGTGCATGACGCGTTTCGTGCATTTCGGGCAGCCGTCGGCCGACCTTAAGAAGAAGATTCAGGCCGTGGCCAACATCGACGCGGCGGTGATCCTCTCCACCAAGCCCGGGCGACGGCTCTCGGAAATTTTCGGCATCCTCCAGAAAAGTTATGCTGAAAATGGCTTTGGTGAGCAGTGGAAATTTCATCACCAGGGCGGGCCGACGGGGTATGCGAACCGGGAAGCTGTGGCGACGCCGGATTCGTCGCTTGTGGTGCTCAATAACCAGGCGTTCGCGTGGAATCCCTCGGTGCCGGGCGTCAAATCGGAAGACACGATCGTCGTTTCCGGCCTGGCGCCGCAGGTGCTGACGCAACTGTCGGGCGACTGGCCGAGAGTCATCGGACACTTCCAAAACCAAACCGTTCCCCGCGCGGACATGCTGGTGGTGTAATTGGCAGGTTGGGCACTCCTGCCCGACATGGGAGAGATTTGATCTATGAATCGAGCACTGCTAAATTCGGCCCACCCCAAACAGGAGCACTCGATGCGCTGGCGACTCCTCATCACCATCACCCTCCTTTCTCTCTCCCTCAACTCCTGCAAAAAAGAAGGCTCCGGAGGCGGGAACGCCAACGAAATTGTCCTGGGCGAATATGCCTCGATGACCGGCGGCACCGCCACTTTTGGCCAAAGCTCACACAAAGGTTTGATCCTCGCCATCGAGCAATCCAACAACGCCGGCGGCGTCATCGGCAAGAAGATCAAGCTGATCACTGAAGATGATCAATCCAATCAGGACCAGGCCAACGCGGCGGTGCAGAAGCTGATCAGCCGCGACAAGGTGGTGGCCATTTTGGGCGAAGTCGCCAGCTCGCGGAGCCTGGCGGGTGGGAGCGTGTGCCAAAAATTCAAGATCCCCATGCTCTCTCCGGCCTCCACCAACAACACGGTGACCGAAATCGGCGACCATGTCTTTCGCATCTGCTTTACGGATGATTTTCAGGGGGCGGTTTGCGGGCGATTTGCGGCCAAGCGCGGCTGGAAGAAGATCGCCATGCTCACCGATGCCCGCCAGGATTACAGCAAGGGGCTGGCCAAATCCTTCCGCGATGCGTATGGCCGGTCGGGCACGATCATCATGGAGGAGAGCTATCGCACCGATGATCGCGACTTCAAAGCGCAGCTCACCAAGATCAAAGGCGCATCTCCGGACGCGGTTTTCGTTCCGGGGTATTACGGCGAGGCGATCCTGATCGTCCGCCAGGCACGAGAAATTGGCCTGAATGTGCCGCTCTTTGGCGGCGATGGGTGGGACAGCCCGGAAACGCTCAAACTCGGCTCCATCGGCAACGGGTGCTATTACACCGACCATTTTCATCGCGAAGATCCGCGGCCGGAGGTCAAGAAGTTCATCGACGACTTCCATGCCAAATACAATGAAGACCCCGATGCCATGGCCGTGCTCGGATATGACGCCGGGAACGTCATGCTCGATGCCATCAAGCGCGCCGGCAAGGCTGATTCGTCGGCCATCCGCGATGCGCTGGCGGCCACGAAGGATTTTCCCGGCGTGACCGGCAAGATCACCATCGATGAGAAGCGCAACGCCCGCAAACCAATCGTGATCCTCGAGCTTCGAGATGGCGCAACCCACCTCGCCGAAACCATCGCGCCGTAACAATGGGGAGCTGATCTCCTGCCATGGACCAACTCCCGCAGCAACTGATCATCGGCCTGTCGGTCGGGGCCACCTATGCCCTGATCGCACTGGGCTACACGATGGTCTATGGGGTGCTGCGGCTGATCAACTTCGCGCACGGCGATGTTTACATGGTCGGCGCGGTGAGCGGGTATTACCTTTCCAATTGGATGGTGAAGAAGAATGCGCCGCTGGCGCTGACTCTTACCGTCGTTTTTGCCGGGTCGATTGTGATCTGCGCGGTACTGGGGTTTGTCATTGAGCGGTTCGCGTATCGGCCGCTGCGCTCGCGGCCGAGGCTGGTGGTGCTGATCACGGCCATCGGGGTGTCGCTGCTGCTGGAAAATCTGGCGCAGCTGGGGGTATTTTTCGGCCCGACGCCGCGGCAGTATCCAGAGTCGATCAAGATGGCCCTGGCGACGCAGGTATTCCGCGCGGGGTCGGCCATTTCGCTGACTTATTCCGATATTCTCAGCCTTTCGGTTTCGCTGGGACTGATGGCGCTGCTGACGTGGGTGATTCTCAAGACGCGCACTGGCCTGGCGCTGCGGGCGGTTTCGTTTCGCTTCGATACGGCCGCGCTGATGGGGGTGAACACGGACCGGATCATCTCCTTCACGTTCATGTTCGGATCATCATTGGCGGCGGTGGCGGGGGTGATGGATGGGCTGCGCTACAACGTTTATCCGCTGATGGGCATCCTGTATGGATTGAAGGCGTTCGTGGCGGCGGTGTTGGGAGGGATTGGATCGATACCGGGGGCGCTGGTTGGGGGGTTGCTGATTGGATTGGTTGAGACGCTGGTCAAAGCGTATATCTCCAGCGCGTATGCGGATGCGGTGGCTTTCCTCATCCTGATCCTGGTTCTGCTGGTCAAGCCTTCGGGGCTGTTTGGTTCGCAAGCGGCGGAGAAGGTATGACGATGCTCAATCCCAATCCGCTCGAGGCAACGCACAGACAGCGCATCCCCGCGTGGGTCATCAATGTCGGGCTCACTGTTCTCATCTTCGCGCTCTATCCGCTCGACCGGCTCATGCAGGCCAATCTGGATGATTATTATTATCTGATCCTGGTGCAGATCGGGTTGAACATCATTCTGGCGACGAGTTTGAACCTGATTAATGGGATCACCGGGCAGTTTTCGCTGGGACATGCGGCGTTCATGGCGATCGGGGCGTACACCACCGGGTCGATCCTGCGTCACTACGCGTTTGGGCACACGGGTGAGCCGAAATATGTGGCGATGTTCTTTGGGGTGCTGTTGCTCAGTGGAATGCTGGCCGCGATTGCGGGGTTGCTGATTGGGATTCCGGTGCTGCGGTTGCGGGGGGATTATCTGGCGATTGCGACGCTGGGGTTTGGGGAGATCATTCACACGCTGATCATCAACACGGATCAGATTGGGCCGCTGCCCATTGGTGGGGCAAGCGGGCTGCACAGCATTCCGCTGTTTAACAATTTTTTCTGGACGTATGCGGTAGTCGTGGTGTGCGTGGTTTGCATCTGGCGGTTGGTGTATTCGACGAAGGGGAAGGCATTTCTGGCGGTGCGCGAGGATGAGATCGCGGCGGCGGCGATGGGGGTGAATACGACGTTCTATAAGGTGGCGGCGTTCATGATCGGGGCTTTTTTCGCGGGGGTGGCCGGAGGGTTGTCGGGGACGTTGACGGGGAATCTGGATCCGGAGTCGTATCGGTTCATGCGGTCGATTGAGATCGTAGTGATGGTGGTGCTGGGCGGGTCGGGGAGCATCACCGGGGCGATCATCGCGGCGGCGGTGCTGACGTATTTGCCGGAGGGATTGCGGTATTTGAAGGAGTGGACGGGAGAGGATCTGCGGATGGTGATTTATTCGGTGTTGCTGATTTTGATGATGCTTTTGCGGCCGGAGGGGCTGCTGGGGAAGCGGGAAGTGTGGTGGACGCGGAGGACGCTGCCGACGAAGCGGGGATTTGAGCCTAAGGTTTCGTAGCGAATGCCATTGCTGGAGATCAAAAACCTCTCGGTTCGTTTCGGCGGGCTCAAGGCCCTGACGGACTTCAACTTCGCGCTCGATTCGGGGCAGCTTCTCGGCCTAATCGGGCCAAATGGGGCGGGGAAGACGACGGCGTTTAATGTGGTGAGCGGGATGTATCGGCCGACGGCGGGGAGCATTTTGTTTGACGGGAGGCAGATCGCGGGGCGGCCGACTTTTCGGATCAATCAGTATGGGATTGCGCGGACGTTTCAGAATATCAGGCTGTTTGGGGGGTTGTCGGTGGTGGACAACGTGCTGATTGGATTTAACCAGTCGTTGACGCACGGATTTGCGGGGACGGTTTTGCGGACGCCGCGGCACCAGCGCGATGAGGCTTCGCATCTCAATGAGGCGCTGAAGTTATTGGAGACGCTGCGGCTGTCGAGCCGGGCCAATGAGCTGGCGGGGAGTTTGCCGTATGGGGATCAGCGGCGGCTGGAGATTGCCCGGGCGCTGGCGACGCGGCCGAAGATTCTGCTGCTGGATGAGCCGGCGGCGGGGATGAATCCGCAGGAGAAAGTGGAGCTGATGGAGTTGATCCGGTTTATTCGGGATCGATTCAAGGTGGGGATCTGGCTGATCGAGCATGACATGAAGCTGGTCATGAGCATCTGCGAGCAGATCACGGTGCTGGATCATGGAGAGACGATCGCGGTTGGGCCGCCGGCGGCGGTGCAGGCGGATCCGAAAGTGTGCGAGGCGTATCTCGGCGAGCCGGTGAAGATTTAGATGCTGCTGAGCGTGGACAATCTCGAGGTCTGTTATGGCGTGATCTCAGCGCTTCAGGGGGTGTCGGTGCAAATTGAAGAGGGGGAGGTGGTGACGTTGATTGGGTCGAATGGGGCGGGGAAGACGACGTTGTTGCGGACGATTAGTGGATTGCTGCGGCCGTCGCGGGGCGAGATTTCGTGGATGCCTGCTGATCCGCGCGGGCCGGTGGGATTGCAGCGGATGCGGCCGGATGAAATTGTGCGGCTGGGGATCTCGCATGTGCCGGAGGGGCGGCAGATATTCGCGAATTTGTCGGTGCGGGAGAATTTGATGCTGGGGGCGTATCAGGAAAAGTCGCGGGAGCGGATTGGGCAGGAACTGGATCGATGCTTTTCGCTCTTTCCGGTTTTGGCGGAGCGGAAAAATCAGCGCGGGGGGACGCTGTCGGGGGGAGAGCAGCAGATGCTGGCGATTGGGAGGGCGCTGATGGCGCGGCCGAAATTGTTGCTGCTGGATGAGCCGTCGCTGGGGCTGGCGCCGCTGATTGTGCGGAAGATTTTTCAGATCATTCGGGACATCAATGCACAGGGGACGACGATTTTTCTGGTGGAGCAGAATGCGCACATGGCTTTGTCGGTGGCGCATCGGGGGTATGTGTTGCAGAGTGGGAGGATGATTCTTTCGGATAAAGCGAGCAATTTGCTGGAGCATCCGGATGTGAAGAAGGCGTATTTGGGGGGATGAAGGATGTCCGGCACAGCCGGACCTACGGCATCGGGATTACTTCGACGGCGCCGAGGCGTTCGAGTTGTTTCTTGACAGCGTCGGCGGGGGCGACGACCACGACGACGATCTGGTCGTCCTTGACGTATTTCTGGACGACCTGGCCGACCTGGGGCGGGGCGACAGCACCGATGCGCTCCGGATAGCGGTCGTAGTAGTCGATGGGGTAGCCGTTGAGAATTCCCTGGACACGGTAGTCGGCCTGCTGGCCGATGGTTTGCATTCCCATGACCATGCTGCCGACGATGCGGAGGCGGGCGTCATTCAGCTCGGCTTCGGTGACGCCGTCCCTGGCCATGTCGGCGAAGACCTTGAACATGGCTTCGACGGCGTCGGCGGCGGTGGAGACGTCGGTCTCGGTGCCGGCGGAAAATTGGCCGGCGTGGCGGTTGGGCTGGAAGATGCCGTAGACGCTGTAGGCGAGGCCTTTCTCAGCGCGGACATAGCGGCCGAGGCGCGATTCGATGCCGGAGGAGAGGATGCTGCCGGCGAGGGAGCCGGCGAATTTTTCGTCGTTGTGGGTGTCATAGGCGCGGATGGCCATGCGGATCATGGCCTGTTTACCTTCGGGGCGGTCGATGAGGATGATTCGGCGCTTGGCGGGGATTGGCGCGAGAGTGTAGTCGGCGATGGGGAAGTTGGCGGGTTGCCAGCCGTCGAGAAGTTTGGCGGCGAGTTCCTGGCCGCGCTCGACGGTGATGTCGCCGGCGATGAGGAGGATGGCGTCGTTGGGGCGATAAAATTTTTGATAGGCATCCTTCACATCATCGAGGGTGATGGAGGCGACGCTTTTGGGCGTGGCGAAACGGCCGAGGGGTGAAGAGCCAAAGAGGGCCTCGGCGAGGGCCTGGGCGGCGGCGGTTTCGGGGCGGGAGCGGGCGAGTTGGAGGCCGCTGAGAATTTGTTCCTTGAGCTTGGCGAATTCATCCGCGGCGAGCGTGGGAGCGCGGAGGATGTCGCGGGAGCGGCCGATGGCGTGGTCGATTTGTTCGGTGAGGCAGGAGCCGGTGAGGCGGGTGTGGTCGCCGGCCTCATTGACGTTGATGGAGATGCCGCGGGATTCGAGATCTTCGTTGAGCTGGGCATAAGAGAGTCCGGCCGCGCCGCGGCCGACGAGTCCGGCGGTGATCTCGGCGAGGCCTTCCTTGCTGCCGGGGTCGAGATGAGCGCCGCTGCGCAGGGTGACGCTCCAGGCGATGGAGGGGAGGCGATTGTCGGGCATGACGATCACCTTGACGCCGTTGATGGTAGATTCGGCGCCTTTGGCGAAATTGGCCTGAAGTTTGGCGGGGGCGAGGGGAGGTTCCTGCGGATAGCCCTGGGGGAATTGCACGACGCGCGGCTGGATGGGTTTGGGATCGGGGGGATTATCACCTGCGGCGGCGGCGGCCTGGGTGGCGGCGGCGCGCTGCTCCTTGCCGAGGGGATCGGGTTTGATGCGGAGGATGGTTGCGCCATCCTCGCGGAGATAGATTTTGGCGACGGCCTGGACTTCGATGGCCTCGACGGCCTCGATTTTGGTCATGGCGGTGTTGACGCGGGTGGGATCGCCGCCGAAGAGCGCTTCATCGCCGAGCTGGGTGGCGAGTTTTTCGGCGGTTTCGCGATTGGCGACGAAGCTGACGCGCTCGGCGGTTTTGGCTTTGGCGAGCTCCTGGTTGGTGACGCCCATGTCGCGAACATCGGCGACGGCGGCGATCAGATTCTTCTCGACTTCGTCGGGATCTTTGCCGTGGAGAACGGTGGCGTAGACGGCGAAGCTGCCGCCATCTTCGAGGTTGTAATTGGCCGCGCCCGCGTCGACGGCAAGGGGATGCTCGCCGGCGACCAGGAGGCGATCGAGCCTGCTGGAGCGGCCGCCGCCGAGAATGGTGGCGAGGAGGCCGAGGGGGTATTGATCCTCGGAACGATAGGGTGGCATGTGATAGCCGACGAGGATGCGCGGGAGCGGGACCTGGCGGGGGACGACGGCCTTGCGGGTTTCCTTTTGCGGTGGCTCGGCGGGAGTGCGGCGGGTGATGTCGCCGCCGGCGGGAATCCAGGCGAAATATTTCTGCACGAGCGCTTTGGCGCTTTGCACATCGAAGTCACCGGCGACGACGAGGATGGCGTTGTTGGGAGTGTAAAACTGGTTGAAGAATTCCTGGAGCTCGGAGACGCGGGCGGCCTTGAGATGGCCCATGTCGCCAATGGGGGTCCAGCGATAGGAATGTTTGATGAATGCCAGCTTGAGGAAGTCTTCGAAGAGCGTGCCGTAGGGCTGATTCTGGCGGCGACGCCATTCTTCGGCCACAACCTTGCGCTCGATGTCATAGATTTCCTCGGAGACCTTGAAGCTGGCCATGCGGTCGGCCTCGAGATAGAGAGCCATTTCCAGGTGATTGGCGGGGAGGGTATTGACGTAAACGGTCTGGTCGAAGCTGGTGAAGGCGTTGGAATTGCCGCCGACCCTGTTGATGAGCTTCATGTGCTGCTCGGGCTTCACGTGGGCCGAGCCGCGGAACATCATGTGCTCGAACATGTGGGCGAATCCCTGGCGGTCGGGACGTTCATCACGGCTGCCGACGTGATAGAGGACGCGGACGTGGACAACCGGCGCCTGATGGAGCGGGGCGTAGATCACGCGCAGGCCGTTGGGGAGCTTTTCCTCGGTGAAGTCGATGGTCTGGGGAGCGGCGAAGGAATTTGTTGCGAGGAAGAGCAGGAAAATGACGGCGAGGCGAATGCGGCGGTTGAGCATGATGTCCTTGGTAAGCGGATGTGGTGGCAATTGCAACGGTGGGGTGGTTTCTCCATAATCCCACCTCCAAAATAAACGCCCCCTCACCCTAACCCTCTCCCCCGAGTACGGGGGCGAGGGGATAAAAGAGGAGTAGCGGGGTGAGGGGAACAGCATTTGAAGAAAGGATGTTATGCGTCGGCCGAAAATCAGCATCATCGGTGCGGGGAACGTGGGGGCGACCGCGGCGGTATGGGCCGCCAGCAAGGAGTTGGGCGACATCGTTCTGGTCGATGTGCCGCAGACGGAAGGGATGCCGGCGGGGAAGGCGCTGGATTTGTTCCAGGCGTCGCCGATCGAGGGGTTTGATTGCAAGATTGTCGGGGCGACCAGCTATGAGCCGACGGCCGAGAGCGATGTGGTGATCATCACGGCGGGCGTGGCGCGAAAGCCGGGGATGAGCCGGGATGACCTGCTGAATATCAATACCAGCATCGTGAAGAGCGTGGCGCAGGAGGTGGCGAAGCATTCGCCGCAGGCAACGCTGATCGTGGTGAGCAATCCGCTGGATGCGATGGTGTATGTGGCGTGGAAGGCGTCGGGGCTGCCGACCAAGCGCGTGGTGGGGCAGGCGGGGGTGCTGGACACAGCGCGATATCGGGCGTTTCTGGCGATGGAGATCGGGTGCAGCGTTGAAGATGTGCAGGCGCTGCTGCTGGGCGGCCACGGCGATGACATGGTTCCGCTGGCGCGCTATACGTTCGCGGGGGGGATTCCGATAACGCAGTTGATCAAGAAGGAACGGCTGGAGGAGATCATCAAGCGGACGCGCAATGGCGGGGCGGAGATTGTGGGGCTGCTGAAGACGGGCAGCGCGTATTACGCGCCGGCGTCGGCGACGATTGCGATGGCGGAGTCGATCATTCGGGACAAGAAGCGCATCCTGCCGTGCGCGGCATATTGCGAGAAGGAATATGGGATCGGCGGATATTTTGTGGGGGTGCCTTGCGTGCTGGGGAAGGATGGGGTGGAGAAGGTGATCGAGATTGAAATGGATGAGGGGGAACGCAGGATGTTCCAGAGCAGCGTGGAGCACGTGAAGGAGTTGGTGAAGTCGGTGAAGGTCTAAGCGGAGCCGTCCGCCATCCTGGGCCGGAGGGTCCGAGAAAAAATGGGGTTCCCGCGGAGGGTTCGATGGCAGTTGCTGCTTGAGTTGCTGCTCTGGCTTTGAGAATTGCCCGCTGACCCATTCATCCCGCACAGCCGGTATAAACGGCAGCGGACGTTTGCGACATAAAACTCCTCTCCGTATTATCCGGTTCGTCCCCACCCTCGCGCCAACCGATACAGATTCTGTCCGCGGCATCGCCGGCCGGGATTCCGTCAGAATCTGGAGGACATCGTGCCACCCGAGATGATCAACGCCACGACCAAGCCATTGAAGCTCCTGCTGCATCGCAGTGAGGCCGTCAAGTTCCTCAATGGGCAGATCGACAAGGGCAACGCCCTGCGCGAGCAGAAGATTCGCTCGGCCACGGGGCTGGAGCGGGCCCGCGAGCAGAAGCTGGAGTGGACGCAGTCCACGACCGTCCTGCTGAGCAAGATTTTCGACAGCGATTCGGTGATCGAGGAATACAACGCCTGGAAGGGAAAAATCCTGCCGGAATTCGCGGACCTGGACCGCTTTATCGAACATTTCTACGACGAGATGGACCAGCGGATCGGCAAGCTCCATTCCATTCTCAAGCGTGTCGAGTCGGAGCCGGACATCGTCCGTCGGAAAGATCTTTCAAATACACAATCCCACAGCGCCTCGCACGCCGTCGCCCAGGGGCCGTCGATGGCGGCCACGCATCGAAATTCGCCGATGAGCCTCACCTCGCTGGATCAGCCGGTGCCCGCTCCCGCGCCGGTTTCGCAGTCGTCCATGCAGAGGCCGGCGCCAGCGCCAATGTCGCGGAGCACGATGAACTCGGTGTCGAGCGCGGCAGCGCCGGTTTCGCAGCCGCAGCAGTCCACGGTGGTATCGCACACGCCGATGTCGCTGACTTCGGTGCAGCATGTATCAGCGCAGCAGATTTCACGCGTGGGCGTGTTGATCCTGCACGAGCGGGACGAGGATGTGGAGAAGGCGCTTTCGCAGTTTGTCCGCAAGCTGGGCTTTGAGCTGCTGCTGATCACCGAGAGCACCGACGGGATCAAGGCATCGATCGAGCGGCTGGGGCAGCAGACGCAGATTGGATTTGCGATGCTGCTGGCGAGCGCTGAGGACATCGCCGGGGCACAGGCACTGGATCAGCCGTTGTCGCCGGCAGCGCGGCGGGCGGCGTTTGACATGGGCTATTGCTGCGGCAAGCTGGGTCCGGATCGCGTGTGCGTGCTGCACATCAGCAGCGCCGGGCTGTTCCATGATGAGAATGGCGTGAACTATATCCCGATCGACGCGGCCGAGGGATGGCAGATTCAACTGGCCAAGCAATTGAAGCGCTCGGGGCTGGATGTGGATTTGAACAAGGTCTGCTGAACCGCGGCGGCGGCGGAGACGGCGGCTGAAGCCGCCCCTACGACGCCCCTACTGAACCGCGGCGGCGGAGACGGCGGCTGAAGCCGCCCCTACGACCTCGACGAATTTCACTTACGCGGGGCGGAGAAAAGACGAAGGTAAAAGGCATCGGCTGCCTTTTACCTTTTGTCTTTTTGGACATATCCTCGCGCCATGCCGCAGCAGCGCTACAAGCTGACGATTGCCTACCGGGGGACGCACTATCACGGGTGGCAGTGGCAGGCGGCCAACGAGTTCTATAAAGGGCCGCCGGTTGCTGAAGGACACGGGATTCCCACCATTCAGGAAACGGTGGAGCGCGCGGTGATGGAGGTTGTGCGGCATCCGATCAGGCTCATTGGCTCCTCGCGGACCGATTCGGGTGTTCATGCCAAGGGGCAGGTGGCCCATTTTGATACGGATCAGACGCAGATTCCCCCTCTGGGACTGCGGCGGGCGATCAATGCAGCGCTGCCGGACGATATCGTGATTCGAAACGTCGAGCCCGTGCCTGATTCCTTCGATGCCATCGCTTCAACCACAAGCAAGCGCTATCAATATCTGATCTGGAACGCGGAGGAGCGTCCCCCTTTTTTCTCCGAGCTGGCGTGGTACCGCTGGCAGCCGCTGGACGTTGTCCCGATGGCGGAGGCCGGCGCGCAGTTCATCGGAGAGCGGGATTTTGCCAGCTTCGCCCGGCCGGGCCATCTGCGGGAGAACACGATTCGGAGGGTTCTTTCCTGCGATGTGAGCCGGCGGCGCGAGATGATCGTGATCGGTATTGAAGGCGGCGGATTTTTGTGGAATCAGATCCGCATCATGGTCGGGACGCTGGTTGAAATTGGGATGGGAAAATATCCGCCGGAACGTATCGCCGAAATGCTGGCGGCACTGGACCGCCGGGCGGCGGGGCCGACTGCGCCGCCGCAGGGGTTATATTTGCAGTGGGTCAAAACTGATGAACAAAGAATTCAGAACTCAGAATTCAGAACTCAGAAGAGCCCCTCACCCTGACCCTCTCCCCCGAGTACGGGGGCGCGGGGAGAAGAGGAGAGTTTACGCGGCGAAGAGTTGGCGCTCGTAGAGTTGCCGGTAGGTGGGACAGGAGTTCATCAGGTCCTGATGGTTGCCCTGGCCGACGATTTCACCGCGGTCCATGACGACAATTCGATCCGCGGAGAGAATCGTGCTGAAGCGGTGGGCGATCACGAAGGTGGTGCGCTCGTGCATGAGGCTCTCGATGGCTTGTTGAATCAGGTGCTCGCTCTCGGCATCCACCTGGCTGGTTGCCTCGTCGAGGATCAGGATCGGGGTCTGGCGGAGGATGGCGCGAGCGATGCAGAGGCGCTGTTTTTGGCCGCCGGATAATTGAGCGCCGTGTTCGCCCAGGACGGTGTCGTAGCCGTTGGGCTTTTCCATGATGAAGTCGTGGGCGAAGCCCTTGCGGGCCGCGGCGATGATCTGGTCGCGCTTGGCCAGGGGCATGCCATAGGCGACGTTGTCGGCGATGGTGCCGGGGAAGATGACGGCGTCCTGGGTGACGATGCCGATCTGGCGGCGGAGAGAGCCGAGGGCGACTTCGTGGATGTCAGCGCCATCAATCAGGATTCGGCCCTGATCCGGCTCGTAAAAACGCGGAAGGAGGCTGAGCAGCGTGGTTTTTCCGCTGCCATTTCGGCCGACGATGGCCACCGATTCGCCGCGGGCGACGCGGAGGGTGACATTTTTCAGCGCGGGGGCGGAAGCGCCGGGATAGGAGAAGGTGATGTTCTGGAAAGCCACTTCACGGGCGAGGGGAGGGAGGATTTTTCGGCCGCGCGGGCCGGTCACCGGATGCAGCGGATGTCTGGGCCGCTCGACGGGGAGATCGATCATCTCAAAAATTCGCGCGGCGGCGGCGTTGGATTTCTGGAGGAGGTTGTTGATCTTGCTGACGCGCCGCAGCGATTCGCCGATGCCCATGAGACAGGCCATGACGAAGAAAAACCTGGTGTTATCCAGGCTGTGGCGGACGATGACCATGTAGGAGGCGTAGAGGACGATCACGCAGACGACAATCAGGGTGAGCACCTCGAGCATGGGGGTGTTGAAGGCCTCCATGCGGGCGATTTTGAGCTGCTCGTTGGTGAGCTTGTCGGTCATGGCGCGAAAACGGCGGCGCTCGAAGCGCTCGGCGCGCGATGCCTTGACGACTCGCAGGCCCATGAGCGACGCTTCGATCTGGCCGAGGACGACCGCGGAATTTTCGAGGGCGGCGCGGGCGGTGCGGCGGATTTTTTTGCCGAATTTCTTGATCAACAGAAACATCAGCGGCCCGAAAACAATCACGAATATCGTCAGTGGCAAGGAGACGTAGAGCGCAGCGCCCAGGGCCATGACGGCCTTGATGCTTTCCTGGACGGAGTTGCCCAGCAGGGATTTCAGGCCATCCTGGAGGCCCTGTGCTTCCTGCGTGAGGCGGCTGGTGACGTCGCTGGTGCCCTTTTGGCCGAAGAAGGTGAGGGGCAGGTGCAGGGTATGGTCATAGAGGTGATGGCGGATGTCGCGGACGGCGAGGATGGCCGCTTTTTCGGAAAGGTATTCCTGAAAGAAGCGGACGATGTTGCCGAAGACGGAAAGAAAAAGCAGAAACGCCAGGATGACGGCGATCGACTTGATCGGATCGGTGGGCATTTTTTGGGCGAGGCGCTGCGCAATGGCCAGGTGAGTTGGCGCGCGGTGAAGACCGGCCGTGACGGGTTGGCCATCGAGATTGATGGGGACGGTGGTTTTGGTGGAGTCGGAGAGGGCGCTTAGCAGTCGCGATACGCCCCGGGGGCCGTCGGGCGCGCCGGGGAGGGAGAGGACCTGGCCGGTCTTGAAGTGGTTGTAGTCGCGGTCGTGCTTGTGGGTGAGTTCGGCGATGCGGACCTCGTGAGCAGTGTCTACGAGGCGGACGTCGAGGCGGGATTCGACGACCTGGCGGTTGACCCAATCCTGCACGCTGCCGTTTTTGATGAGCACCTGCATGATGGGCAGCAGCGTGCCCAGGCCGCCGGTGAAGGCAGCACCGACGACGAAGGCGCAGACGATGGATATCGTCACCAGCCCGCGATGAGGCGCGAGATAGCGGCAGGCGCGCCAGAATTGGTCTTTTTTTCGCTTTTTGCGAGGTTTTTCTGGTTCCAAGCCCGGTGAATATAACCTGCATTGATCGGAACGGCGAGAGAGCCCTATCAGCCGTCTCTATCCTGGATTGGTCCCTCCGTGGCATAGCCGATTCTTGGCTTGGGCCGCTCCTGTGGCTCTGTCATGAGCTGGCGAATGGCTTCAAAGATCACGGCAAATTTTTCGTCGTGGTCCCCAAACTTTCTTTCCAGGGCCTCCAGCTTCTGGCGCAAGTGCTCATTTGACGCGAGTACCTGCCGCAGATGTACGAAAGCACGCATGATCTGCACATTGACCGCGATGGCGCGTGGACTTCTCAGCACGCTCGAGAGCATCGCGACGCCCTGCTCCGTGAAGACGTAAGGTCGATAGCGGCGACCGCCTCTTCCTTTTGAGATCACAGTTTGTGATCTCAAAGCCGCCGCCTCCTTCTCGTCGAGTTGGAACATAAAGTCGCCTGGAAAGCGTTCCATATTCCGCTTCACTGCCTGGACTAACGCACCCGTGCTCACACCGTACATTCGCGCAAGGTCCTCATCGAGAAGCACGCGCTGGGCGCGAACGAGCAGGATCATCTGCTCAACGTGCTTGATTACAGCAGTTCCTACAGCACGAGATGACCCTCTTTTCGATTTCGCCGCCATCACCGCTCCCACGATGGTTTTTTTGAGATGCCAATCTGGTATCTCAAAACTTTCTCTGAATCACCCGCGACAACCCTTCCCCTCGCGACAGGGAGGTCACCCCGGAAAAACCTGCATCCCGCCATCCACCCGCAAAACCTGGCCGGTGATGAAGCGCGAGGCATCGCTGACGAGAAAGGCGACGCCGTCGGCCACTTCGGAGGGTGTGCCGTAGCGCTCCAGGGGGCGGGTTTCGTCCATTTGAGTGGGATCGGTTTGGCGCGTCACCAGAAAACGCGCGGTTTTGGTTGGGCCGGGGCTGATGACGTTCACGCGCACGCCGTGGGGGCGGAGATCGAGGGCCAGACATCGGGCGTAATGAACCACGGCCGCTTTTGCGGCGGCATAGATCACGCCGTCGGTGACGCCAAAGAGCGATGCATCGGAGCCAATGCAGACCACTGCACCGTGCCGCCGTTGCCGCATCCCCGGGCAGACCCGGCGGCAGACGAGCATCGTGGAAATGAAATTGCGATCGATGATGGCCCGCACATCCTCCATGGGAATTCCCAGGGTGTCGTTTGGATTGGGCTTACCGCCTTTGGCCGCGATATCGCCGCCGGCGACGTTGACGAGAATGGTGGTTGGGCCCAGCGCGCGTTCGGCGGCCTCCACCATCGCCGCCACATCGGCCTCTTTGGTGAGATCACCCGTGACCGCCGCCACCTTGCCGCCATACTTGCGCAACTGTTCCGCGACATGATTCAAATCCCGCGCCTCACCAAACTCTGCCGGGGCGGCCTGCGAAACATCATGCACCGCCACATCCGACCCCAACTCTGCCAGCCGATTCACGATCGCGCGGCCCAAACCTCGCCCTGAACCTGTCACCAGCGCTACTTCGCCCTTTAAATTCATGTTTGTCTCTCTTTCGTACCACGGGCGTCCCGCCCGTGCTCACGGGCAAGATGCCCGTGCTACGTGTTACCACGCAATCCAACCCCCATCGACGAACAGCGGCGTTCCGGTGATGTACGATGATGCATCCGAGGCCAGAAAGACGGCCGCTCCCGCGACCTCGTGCAGCTCGCCCCAGCGGCCCATGGGAATTTTGGCGACAAACGCCTTGTACTTCTCGGGATCGGCAAGCAGGGGCTTGTTCATGTCCGTGGCGAACGGGCCGGGACACAGCGCGTTTACAGTCACGCCCTTGCCGGCCCATTCCAATGCCAGCACGCGCGTCAGATTCAGCAGGCCGGCTTTGGCGGCTGCATAAGGCGCACGTCCTGGAAGCGCTACTACCGACATGATCGAGCCCATGTTGATCACGCGCCCCCAGCCACGCTCGCACATGGCGGGGCCGATTCGGCGGGAGACCAGGAAGGGGCCTTTGAGGTTCACATTCAGCACCGTGTCCCAGTCGGATTCGCTCAGTTGCTCGACGTTTCCACGAATGTTGTTGCCGGCGTTGTTGACGAGAATGTCGATTGGACCCAAGCCCTTGTGCGCCTCGTCGGCCATTCGAGCCACATCCTTGTCATTGGCCACGTCGGCGGCGATGGCAATGGTTTTTCGTCCGGTGGCCGAGGCGATTTCCCCGGCGGTTGCGCGGCATTCCTCCAGCGATCGGCTCGAGATCGCTATATCCGCGCCGGCCTCGGCGAGGGCGGTGGCGATGACTTTTCCCAATCCCTTCGACCCGCCCGTCACCAGGGCCCGCTTCCCATCAAGCCGAAACATATCCAGCACTTTTTTCGCGGCCACGTTGTCTCCTACATGAGTCCCAGTCCCCGCAAATAATTCACACTCCGATCCAACTGCTCCATCTCATACTTCACAATCTCCTGTGGCTCTGCGCCCGATTCAAACGGCGTCCGCCAATCCTCATCCTCGCGCATCATCTTTACCCGCGCTGCCCGCAGTCCGGCGGCCAGCGACTGGGCGGTTCGCTGCGGATATCCCTGCCACCATGAGGGGTTGAGCAGGCGAATGTGCCGCGCGGAAAGCGCGCCGATCTCCAACGCCATGGTTATGGCCGGGTTTGCTTTGAATATCGAGATGATTTCCGCGAACGGAATGGCTCCATCGCCAACCGCGCATCGCACCAGCCGATACCCTTCCTCGCTCCAGTGAACCTGGTAATCCTTCAGGTGAACGTGTTTCACGCATGGCGCGACGGTCTTGGCAAATTCCACCGGGTCCTCCCCGACCGAGAGCGCGTTGCCCGTATCAAGACAAACGCCCACGTTCCGCGCGGTTTCGCTGCACAATTCCAAAAGCTCGTGACTGGTAAAATCCTGATGGTCCTCGATGGCCAGCGACAGGCCATATTCCGCCGCCCGCGGCGCGGCCTCCTTGAGCATCCGCCGCACGTCGGCCACGGTTTGGGCCCATTTGCAGGCCGGATCGGAACGATCTCCGCACAAAATCCCCGTCAGGTGCATGCGGATCACCTTCGCGCCCAGCGCCCGCGCCACCGCCACCGACCGCTCAATTCCCGTCCACAGCGGCTGGCTCATCACGATGGTTTTGCCGCGCAGGCTCTCGGCCAGTTTGCCAAGATCTGTGTCATCCACCATGGGGGTGAAGAGTTCCACACCCGCCGCGCCAATCCGATCCGCCAAATCCAGATACTCCTCCAGCGTCATCGGCCGCGGATTGGCGCGCGAGGTACCCTGGGCCGTCAGCCCCAGCGAATAGGCAATGCCATAAGGGTTTAGAATCACCCGGCCCATGGCCCGTGATGGTACTATTGCAGGCTCAGAGTTGGGAGAGTCATGCGCCGAGTTCTCATTTGCCTTGGATTATCCATCTGTGTTGGTGTAGCGGTTGCACTGCTCATCGCCGCCAGCGCGGACGATGGGGCGATCGTGCGCCCCGAGGCCCGCGCCCGAACCGAGCCGGTTCCGCACAAGAACGATGCGGCCGACGATCCGGCCATCTGGATCCATCCGACAAATCCCGCGCAAAGCCTCATTCTCGGCACCGACAAGCAGGGCGGCCTGCACACTTACAACATGGATGGGAGCCAGCACCAGCTCATCTCACCCGCCTGCCAGCCGGACAATGTCGATGTTCTCTACGGATTTGTGATCAATGGATTACCAACCGACCTGGCCATCGCCAGCACGCGCAGCCCGCAGGCGCTGGGCGTCAAAATCTGGTCGATTGACCCCTCCAGCCGCAAGCTCACCGACATCACCCCCGGCGGCGTCATCAAAGTTTTCAACGGCAGCACACCCTATGGAAGTTGCGCTTATCACAGCGTTCGCACCGGTCATTATTATTTCTTCGTCAATCACAAGGATGGATTGGTGGAACAGCACCTGCTCGCTGATAAGGGCAGCGCGATCTCGGCGACCAAAGTGCGAAGTTTGAAGCTGAAATCGACCCCGGAAGGCTGCGTGGCGGATGACGAGTTGGGCTTCCTCTACATAGCCGAGGAAAAAGCGGGGATCTGGAAATTCAGCGCTGAGCCGGATGGGGGCGAGCAGGGCACGCTCATTGCCAAAGTGGGAGATCATGGCCTGAAGGCCGACGTGGAAGGACTGACGATTTATTACGCCAGCGGCGGGCGCGGGTATCTGATCGCCTCCAGCCAGGGGAGCGACAGGTTCAAAGTCTATGACCGACAGGGACAGAACAATTTCATCCTCACCATCGACCCCAGGGCCGGCGCGATCGATGATGTGAATGACACGGATGGCATCGCCGTCACCAATCGCCCAACTTCCGAGCTCTTCTCCAAAGGGTTTCTCGTTGTCCAGGATGGCTCCAATACCGGCGGAAAAAACCAGAACTTCAAGATTTATGGTTGGGAAGACATCGCCGCCGGACACTTAATGATCGATACCTCCTGGGATCCGCGGCCGCGCCAACCACGATTGAATGAGTCAACCCGCAGCAGATAACCCCACGCCGCCGCTCTTGAACGCGCAAAATCTCCGCGTCCAATTCGACAACCTGCGCGCTGTGGATGATGTCTCGCTGACTCTTCACGGTGGGGATCTGCTGGGCCTCATCGGCCCCAATGGGGCGGGGAAAACCACATTGCTGCGGGCCATCGCCGGCTTACAACCGCTGGCCCGTGGCGTCGCCAAATTGCTCGGTGAAACAATTGAACCGGGCGCAGGTGATGTCCTGCGACAACTGGGCTTCACACCCGACACGCCATCCGTTTATGAAGAGCTGACCGTCCGCAAATTTCTGCGCTTTATCGCGATGGGATATGACT
The DNA here is from genome assembly GCA_036001665.1 of Tepidisphaeraceae bacterium. Classification (GTDB taxonomy): domain Bacteria; phylum Planctomycetota; class Phycisphaerae; order Tepidisphaerales; family Tepidisphaeraceae; genus JBGPEF01. Next base: position 45,218 of record DASYUA010000113.1, on the reverse strand, counting down.
TGAGTGAAGAAGAAGCCAGGGAGCGCATCGATTTCTGGCTGGAGAAGGTGTGGCTCACGGAGAAGGGTGATCAGAAGATCAAATCGCTCTCGCGCGGAATGCGGCAGCGCGTGGGCATCGCCCGCACGCTGCTGCCCAACCCCGGCCTGGTTTTGCTCGATGAGCCGGCCGCCGGCCTCGATCCGGCCGGGCGCGTGCAGTTTCGCCAGCTTCTGGTGAGCCTGCGCGAGCAGGGCAAGGCGCTGATCGTCTCATCGCACATCCTGGCGGACATGAGCGAATACTGCACGCACATCGGCATCATGGCGCACGGGCGAATGATCCAATATGGAACGGTGGCCGAAGTGGCGGGTTCGGGCGATGGACAGCGCTGCCGCTATACGATTCGCCTGGCGCATCCGGTTGCGCGACTGACCGAGCTGCTCACCGGCATCGCTGGAATCAGCGGCGTGGAAGAGGACAACGGCCGGGTCATCATGGAATTCGACAGCCAGCCCGAGGCGGCCGCCGGACTGCTGCGGGAGCTGATGAAGCGCGACCTCCCGATTGCCTCCTTCACTCCCAATGCCCCCGGATTGGAAGAGGCGTATTTGCGTTCGGGAATCAAACAGGTGGACTGATGGCCACGGAACCCAACATTTACAACGCGATTGGCTGGGCCCACCTCCAGCTCCGCGGCGGCCTGCGCAACATGGTGGCCACCACCATCGGTTACACGCTGATCATCTCGATCCTCATCCTCGCCACGGTGCGCTTCAATCCGCTCAGCAGCGGACGGATCCTTGCGGCGTGGACGGTTGGACTGCTCGGCCTCCAGTGCGGCATTCTCCTGCTTTTTGGCTGCATGACCGTCGGCTCGGCCGTTCGCCTCGATCACACCAGCAAGATGATCGAGTCGCACCGGCTCATGCCGACGGCCGCAGGATCGGCGATTTTTGGGTATGTGCTGGGCGCGCCCTGCCAGGCGCTGGCGATGGCCCTGGCCAACTTCGCCATTGGCGCGGTGGTGGCCAACGGCGCAAGCGTCGCCCTGGTCCGTTGGCTGACGGCCAACGCCATCCTCGTCAGCTTCGCGGTTTTTGTCTGGGTGATCGTGGTCTTCTTTGGTTTCCTGGCCCAGACGGCCTTCCGCTGGATCGTCAGCGTGTTCACCATCGGCTTCTGGATCAGCCAGGGACATCTGCTTTTACTTCTGCCCGGCCTGACGGTGCTGGCCAGCCCGCTCATTGGAAATTCCATTTTCGCCATGCGCCTGCGGACGGCGCAGTTGAGCTGGGAATACATGGCCTCGGCCATCGGGCAACTGGTCATCGGCAGCATCTGTTTCGTCGCGGCAGCGCGCAAATATCGCCGTGCTGATGTGCCAGCGCTGGGAGCGGAACTGGGCCTGGTGCTGTTGGCGGCCTGGATTGGATTGTCGATGCTGGGAATTTATTACTGGGACTCGTTCAGCCCCAACTGGCTCGGCGATGAAGCCGGCAACACACGGCTGCGCCTCATCGCCACCATTTTGGCCACGATGCTGATCGCCATTATTCCCACGGCCGGCGCTGCGCGGGCCGAGGTGAAGTGGAAACATCACCGGCAGGTCAACGACGTAATTCTGCCCCGCCGGCCGATCTCGCCGTTGATCGTGGCGGCACTTGCGGCCGCTTTGCCGGTGCTGATCACCAATGTCCTCCCCTATCCGCTCTACGGCATTCCTCACGGCAAGCTTCGCACCGCCATCGTCATCGTCTCGTTCATTTTCACCATCAGCTACATGCTGCGAATGATCCCGCTGGGCAAACGCAGGGTCTGGGTGATCCCCGCGGCATTTATCCTCCTCACCTGGACCGGGCCGGTGCTGGCGGATCTGATCTATCACGGCCTGTGGGAAGATTCGCGCGGGGTGACCGGCATCATCTCCACCCTCAGCCCGGCCGGGGCACTGTTTGAAATTTGGAACGTCGATCCTTCTGTCAATCCGGACATCGGCCTGGCTGTTCAAGCCTCGCTGGCCGTCGGCATGGCGATTTTCTTTTATGCCCGAAGCGGAATCTCGCGCAGAAGCGAAGTCGTCCCTGCGTGATTGGCTTCTATTTCTCCACCGGCTTCCCCGCCTTTTCCCAGGCCTTGATCCCGCCCTGCAAATTGTAAAGCTGCTTGAAATCCACCCTGCTCATCTTCTCGCAGGCCCGCACGCTGCGCACGCCGGAGGCGCAGTGGATTAGATAGGCATGGCTTTTATCCAAGCCGCCCACTTTTTTGTCGAAATCCGTGGAATTCACATCAATATTCACCGCCCCCGGAATGTGCCCCGCCTCAAACTCCTTGGCCGTTCGCACATCGAGCACAACTCCCTTCTTTTCCTTCCACAGCCTCTCAAATTCATCCACCCCCACATCTCTCCGCCCCGCCGGCCGCGTCGCCGGCGCGGTGGCCGGGTTCTTTGCCGCATCAGCACCGAGCATCAAAAACATCAGAACAAGTCCAAGCAATTTCATTCCACGATATTACCGACTTTAACAAGATTACCCACTTCAATGACCTGATTTCCCGACGCCGGACTCAGCTCTACATCCGCCACCACATCTCCCGGCGATGAAAGCGACACCACCTTCAGCTCGCGGCCAAAGAATGCGTAGACAAAATCCCCGATCCGCACATTCCGCTGGTCATTCCATCCGCTCGAACCATCAATCCTCCCCATCTCCTTGAATCCCTTTTCGTCATCCACATTCAGCAAAAGCGCCTGCTGGTGATTTCCATAACCAAAAGTGACTACCGGCATCGCCAGAATATGATGTTCGGGGAAGTATGCAAAAGCATGATGATCGTGCTCCGCCGCCGACCAGGTTTCAAAGCCACCCACGATGGTATAGACGTCCACACGGCGCGGATTGCTCATGTCAGAGACATCAAACAACGACACCTCGACGCTTTGCGAGCTGCGTCCCACCGCCAGCAGATGCGTGTCATCGAGCGGCTGGAGATAGGTGGAATAGCCGGGAATCACCAGCTCTCCCGTCACACTGGGCTGCGTCGGATCGCTCAGGTCTACGGTGAACAGTGGATCCCATCCCCTCATGGCCACCGGAAACGTCACCAGATAAGCCTTATCGCCGACAAAGCGCGCAGCAAAGATTCGCTCCGACAGCGCCAAGCCGGTGACACCGCCGATGATTTCCAGCTGGTCGCCATGCTCGCCCAGCACAAAGACATTATTCGACGCGCCGCCCTCTGAATTGCTGGTGGCGATCCTGAATTGGTCTTGCTCCTCATCCATCGAAAACGAATTGAGCACCCAGCCTGGCACCTCGCCGCTTGCCTCCAGATCAACCGAGCTTTCGCCAAGCGAGAACTTATAAATATCGGTCCGCGTCTCCCCCTGCCAATCCCCCATTGGGGTCTCCCTCGCTTGCGAGGTCAGGTACAGACTTTTTGACGAGGCGTACACTTGCGCGCTGGTCCCGATGACGCTCGTCGTGGCCGTCGGCCCGGGCTGTGAATCATCCAGATCCATGAGCACGACCGATAACATGCTCCGCTCGAAATTCTGGGCGTGCTGTGGGGTGTAAATCTCGCCGGCCAGATCTCCGGAGCTTTCTACGATTTGCCCCTCGGCCCCACTCACGCGTGTCATATATCCGGGCAACAGGTCCACAAGGGGCATCCCCTCCAGCCGCGCGCGAAATTCCGCCTCTGTCTCGTATCGGTACTGCTGCTTCATGGGTGTGTAAACTGATGAATCATCCGCAAACGCCGATGTGGCATTGAGGTCGAAAATGGCTCCGCGATCGCCCACTCCATACCACGACCAGCGGCCCGTATCCTCTTCTTCCTGCGGCTCACCCACCGTGATCATCATCGGCCCCGGCAATCGCAGGGAATTGTCAAGCACGATGTACAGCCGCCCATCGATCTGGCGCGAAGTGTTGAGATTGCCGTCCAGATAAGTCTCTTCGCTCACCTTGGAATTCGACCTGTCGGAAACGTCGAACACCGTCACCTTCACCTGCTGTTGGTAGGTATGGTCCGCCCAGTCCAGGAATCCCCCCCTTTTCTCGACTGGGCGCACGGGTCTTGACCCATAAACGCTGGAGAGAACCACCAGCCGATCTCCGCTCAGATACATGCCATTGACGTTCCCCTCGAGCTGCGTCCGCGACACGACATTGGTTTGATCTGCTGGAAGAGCAGAGATGATCACCAGCTTCCCGCCGCTAATCGCATAGATGTACTGGCCATCGGTCTCCACCAAATCCGCCTCATCCACGCCCGCGACTTGCGTGTTGGTATCGGAGTGATCCACAGCAGCGGAGGACGAATCCAGCCTAATCGCCTCGCCCATGCTGGCGACCGTAGCAAGAGAATTAACCGCGTCCAGCAGAATCGGCTGGGTGATCAAATCACAGCAGACGCGGTAAATGAGATGATAGCCACCACCCAGATATCGCCAGGTAGTCGTCCCCAACTGATTTCTGAAAATCTTCACTGCCTCATCGATCAGCCATTTTTTCAGCGCGCTCTGCTCGTCTGCCTTTTGCAGCGGATTCACCAGCTCATCGTTACGCGACAAATCCCACCGCCCCCATTTCACGTTGTCGCCGCTCTCGCTGTAGACGACGTCTTTGTTACGCCCGCCCACCAGCATATCGGTTCCTTCCCCGCCCCAGATCGTGTCTTGTCCCAATTCCCCAAAAATCTCATCGTCGTCAAATCCCCCGTGCTCCTGATCCGCCCCGCGCCCGCCATTGAGCGAATCCTCTCCCAATCCACCGGCCAGCGTGTCCATCCCGCCTCGTCCATCCAGATCATCATCGCCCGCCGCCCCGATCAGCTCGTCATCCCCGCTCCCACCCCTCAAATCATCCCCGCCATCCCCTCCATCCAGGTCGTCATCCCCCCGCCCGCCGTAGATGCCATCCTCTCCTCCATCGCCCTCGATATCATCATCTCCCCAGCCGCCCCAGATATCGTCGTCGCCTTCCTCGCCGGAAATGTCATCATCCCCATCGCCGGCATAGATCGTGTCATCCCCGCCACCGCCGTCGATTTTGTCATTCCCATCATCCGCGTAAATCTCATCATCCCCTTTGCCGCCGTCGATTGTATCGCTTCCTTCATCGCCCCATAGGTAATCATCTCCGCCACCACCCGCGACCGAATCATCTCCGCCTTCACCCGACAGGCCATCATCTCCCCCGCCGCCAATGATCGTGTCGTTCCCATCCCCGCCATAAACATCCACCCACAGATCCTGATTCGGCACGTTGAAGCTGATCTTGTCATCCCCCGCCCCGCCATAAATCTCCACCGACTCCAAATCAGCTATCAAAACTGATCCAATAATCTTCCCATCGATGGTCAACTTCAGTTTCGACGCATTGGTTGGGCTGACATCCACGCTGATCACATGATTTCGGTCATCGTCCACGTCAATCGTCCACGTCCCTTCATCCAGCGTGGCGCTGAGCATCCGCCGCTCTTCCAGACGCTGCACCACCATCTCGGCCGCCCGCGCAATACTCCGCCTGCCGCTCTCGATCCTCGTTCCCATGCCGGCCTCCCGTAAGTGACGCCTCAAAGACGACACCGAGCGGCCGGGCGCTACGGAAATAGTGCAATCACTGCATAAATTGTGCGCCGGCACCCAAGTTGCGATCATGCCCCCGCCTCCGAGGGCCCGTTTATGCGTCATCCATTCTTCATCGAAGCTCTTGAACCCCGCCAACTTCTCTCCCTCCCGCCCGGCCTCTCGCCGCGGGAAATCCGCCACGCCTACGACCTCGATCACATCATCTTCAGCAAGGGCAAGCGCCCGATTCATGCCAACGGCGCAGGCCAAACCATCGCCATCGTCGATGCCTACGACGCCCCCAACATCGCCCACGACCTGCGCATCTTCAGCAAGACTTACCATCTGCCCATCAAGGATGCCGAAGGTGATTTCATCCTCAGCAAGGCCACCACCGATCCCAAACCACCTGTCGATCCCGGCTGGGCGCTGGAAATCTCACTCGACGTGGAATGGGCCCACGCCATCGCGCCCCGCGCCCATATACTTCTGGTCGAAGCGGCCAATGCCTCCACCAGCGCTCTGCTTCATGCCATCGATTACGCCCGCCGGCAAAAAGGCGTTTCCGCGGTCTCACTGAGCTGGGGCGGAGATGAGTCTCCCTTTGAGCAGTTCTACGACCAATACCTCACCACTCCTCCCGGCCACATTGGCGGCTCTAATCTGCGCGGCGGAGTTACCTTCGTCAGCTCCTCCGGCGACAGCGGCGCGCCGGCATCCTGGCCCGCCGTCTCGCCCAATGTTGTCGCTGTCGGCGGCACCACGTTGCACCTGGACAGCAAAAATGAATACGCCGGCGAAACCGCCTGGGCCGGCTCAGGAGGGGGTTTGAGTGTCTACGAGCCCGTTACCACCGTTGCCCCCGATGTCGCCTACGACGCCGATCCCACCAGCGGCTTTGCGGTCTACGATTCGACCCCCGGCAGCCAGACCAGAGGCTGGCAGGTCGTCGGCGGCACCAGCGCTGGCGCGCCGCAATGGGCGGCCATGATCGCCCTCGCCGACCAGGGCCGCGCCCTGCATCACGCCGGCTCATTGAGCTCCAGCCAATCCCTCACCGCGCTTTACTCAATACCCGCCGCCGATTTTCACGACATCACCACCGGCTCCAACGGCTACTCCGCCCGCCCCGGCTACGATCTGGTCACCGGCCGCGGCACCCCCCGCGCCGATCAGCTTATCCCCGACCTGATCAACATCACCCTCCCCCGCAACGCCTGACTTTTCCGATCAATCGAAAATCGAAAATCCCCCCCTTTCTTGATAACCCCCCATTGCTCCGCTACCGTTCCCCCGGTTTTTTGCATACAAGGTGTTCTTATGATCCCCCTCGCCGACCGCACAGTTCTCATCTCCGAATCCATCACCCTCGCCGTCGGCGCCAAGGCCAAGGCCATGCAGAAACAGGGCATCGACGTCGTCCTCTTCGGCGCTGGCGAACCGGATTTCGACACCCCCGCCTTCATCAAAGACGCCGCCAAAACCGCCCTCGACAAAGGGCAAACCAAATACACGCCAACGCCCTGTTTCCCCGAGCTGCGCGCCGCCATCGCCGAGAAATTCAGCCGCGACAACGGCCTGCCCTACAAACCCGACCAGATCACCACCGGCGCAGGCGGCAAGCACTGCCTTTACATGGCCTTCATGGCCCTGCTGAATCCCGGCGATGAAGTGCTGATTCCCTCGCCCTATTGGGTCTCCTATCCCGAGCAGGTGAAACTCGCCGGCGGCATCAACAAAATCATCCGCGGCGAAGAAAAGAACGGTTTTAAGATCACCCCCGGCCAGCTCGAAGCCGCCATCGGCCCCCGCAGCAAAATCCTCATCATCAATTCCCCCTCCAACCCGGCCGGTCACGCCTACACCCCCGCCGAGCTCAAAGCCCTCGCCGACGTCGTCGTCAAACATCCCAATCTCATCGTCTTCTCCGACGAGATTTACGAAAAGCTCATCTACGACGGCCTGAAATTCGTCTCCTTCGCCTCGCTGCACCCACAGCTATTGGAGCAAACGCTCACCTTCAACTGCCACTCCAAAAGTTTCGCCATGACCGGCTGGCGCGTGGGCTATATCGGCGGGCCGAAGCACGTGATCGACGTCATCAACAAGCTCCAGTCGCAAATGACCAGCCACATCACCAGTTTCTGCCAACCTGCCGCCACCACGGCCCTCACCGATCCGCGCGGCAAGGAAACCATCGAATCCATGCGCAAGGAATTCCAGCTCCGCCTCCATCACATGCACGAGCGGCTCAGCGCATTGCCAAAAGTGATCTGCGTCAAACCCCAGGGCGCTTTCTATTGTTTCCCCAACATCAGCGCCTACTTCGGGTCCCAAGCCGCCGGCCGCCCCATCACCGACGCGGTCAGTTTTTCGGCCACCCTACTCGACCAAGCCCACGTCGCCGTCGTCCCCGGCAACGACAGCGGCTTCGAAACCCATGTGAGGCTTTCCTTCGCCACCAGCATGAAGGAAATCGACCGCGGTCTGGATCGGATATCAGACTTCCTCAAGAAGCTCTAATGGAGCGTGGAATTCGTTTGGGCGAAGGGCCTTGCTTTCGCGGGTGCCGCTTGACGTTGCCGAACCGCTTGGCACCGGTGGCGGAAAACTCCGCGTCGTACTGATCGGATTCCGTATCGAACTGTTCGCGTGTCATCCGGCCAGATCGGCCAGGAAGCCACGGCGCCAATGGTTTTTTGTCCTTCATGATCCTGTGCTGCGCCGACATCGAGATGCGGCGAAGCTCCCCACACCAAAAGCGATGCCGCTGAGAATTAGCGCGATCAGCGCCGTTGGAAGAATATCGGGCGCGTCTGGCATGTGAACGTCGTCTTTGGTCCATCCAAACAGTCGGGGGTATACGTAACCAAGAATCGCAACTGCCTGTGAGACAATCACGATCGCGGCCCAGCCGATCGCGATTCCCCTTTCACGCCGCCAGCCTCGCCAACCCAGCACTGCGGGCAGCGCGAGAGCAGCGACAAGCACTACGTCCGCGAGCGAAGAAGCGGGATGGTCCAGGTGCATTTGCCAGGCCTCATCAACGTGTCACAGGTTTCGTCGCCGGCTGCGTCGCCGCACCCTTTTTCTCGCCAGGCTTTGCGGCCACCGCCAGCGGCGTCCCCTCCACCTCGATCAACCGCTGCTGCCCCGTGAACTGCGGCACCGGCGTGTCCTGCTGGATTCGCATCGCCTTCTCCTGGAATCCTTCCATCTTGTCCAGCAGCGACACCTTCTCATCGCGCATCCGGTCGTTGTCCCGCTTCATCTCATAATAGATGCTCGGCGGCCGAAGATTGATCACGTTGCCATTCGGATCCACCCGCTGACTGTCCCGCAAAATCCGGCTGATCGACCTCTCATTCACATCAATCCGATTGTCGATCTCCCGCACCCGGTCCGTCAGCCGGTCGTAATCCTGCGCCATGGCATCGAGCTTCTCCTTGATCTTCTCCTGCGCCTTCTTCAGCTCCGCCATCTGCGCGGCCGGCACGTAGGTCGCTCCCCACCGGTACAGCCCTTGCTGCTGCATCTCCTTCTGAAGCTCGTTGTCCTGCTCGGTGAAGCGCTTTAGCGCCTTGGTATAAGTGGCCGAGTTCCGCTGCTCCCGGGGAACGCCATTCAGCGCCTCGGCCACATTGTCGAGAATCGCCCGTGAGCGCGGCGTCGCCTGCATGGCCAAATCATAGAGCGCCAGAGCGGCCATCTGCTGCTTCTGCTTCCAGCCAATCACCGCCAGGTCGTTCAAAGTCGGCCCATGATCCGCCATCAATTCCCTGGTTTTTTCAAACGCCTTCTTGGCCGCTCCCAACTGGTCCTGCTTGAACGCCACGACGCCACGTAAAAAATAGCCGGCCGGATTCCCCGGATCGACCGTGACCAGTTGATCGATCAACTTGTCCGCATCGCGATACTTCCCCACCTTGATCAGCCCCCGCACCTGGTCGATCACCGCCACCGACTTCTCCAGCATCGCGGCCTGCTCCGCCGGCGTCATCCAATTGGGCCCAACCTTGACCATCCCTTTGGCCAGGCGTTCCTTCCACGTCGCCAGCTCGATCTGGGCATCCTTCGCCGCCTGCGTGTCCTTGTTCTGCTCGATGAACTTGTTGTAGCGATCGATGACCAGGTTCAGGTCGGTTAGCGCCTCCACCGATCGCTTCAGCGATGACAATTTCGACGCCGCCATGTCCGCGGGCGTCAGGTTGCTGGTTTTCTGCACCGACTCCACTTTCTCATCCGGTACGGTGGTGACCTTCCCGGCCGCATCCGTCACCGACCATCCCCCCTTCTCGCGCTTCAGCGCCCCCTCCAACTTGGAGCCATCGGTGAGGTTCACGATATCGGCCATCGCAGGCGCAACCAGAGCCAAAACAATCAATGCCGGCACAAATCGAGTGCATCGCATGGGTGAGCCTCAGCAAAGGAGAATTCGGCCGAGTCAGCGGGAGAAAAAGTCCGGCCACGGACCCCCGCTCGCTCCTATAGACAAGTCTAGCCGCTGGAAGTTTGTGGTAGAAGCCAAAACCCCGCCTTTTCCCTGCTTCAACCCGTCCGCGCCTCCGCATCCGGGCGCCCAATCGCCGTTTTTGCACCTTGACCAAAACTGCACATTTTCGGTCAACTGCCCGATAAGTAGTTTCACCGCCCGCACATGGCCTACATCACCCTCCATTCCGCCGATTGCAAAGAGCTGGGCCGCTATCCGCTCGATGGCAGCCTCCTCCTTGGCCGCTCCCCCGACTGCGACATCCGCATCCACGACATCCTCGCCTCCCGCGAGCATTGCGGCCTGGAACCCGAAGGCGATGGCTGGCTCGCCATCGATCTCGACAGCCGCAACGGCACCACCATCAACGGCCAGCGCATCACCCGCCATAAACTTGCCGACAACGACATCCTGGTCGTCGGCCGAACCCGAATCACCTTCCATGATGAAGTCCTGATAGAAACTTCCACCCCAACCCGCGAATTTTCCCCCTCCGACCGCCCCGCCAATCCGATGGAGGCCCTCTCCGGGACCGTCGTGGACTACAACTTCACTCCCCGATTTGAAGCGCCGGTGGAACGCCCCATCATTCGTCCCATCCCCCGCCCCATGCCGATTGCCAATCGCTCACCCCTTCCCCAATCACAGGCCATCAACCTTCCCGCCAGCCTCAGCGAAGGCGACAGCTCCCCCACCTGGGCCACCAAGCGCAGCTCCTCCCCTCCATCCCCCCGACTCATGGCCCACGAAGAAGATCTGGGCCCACTGCCCGAACCAACCGTTCCCCTGACCCCCTGGACGCGCCGGGCCCGCCGGGCCATCGCCGAAGTCCTTGTCGCCGGCGCGATCAGCGGCGCGGCCGTCGTCGGCACTCTGGCCGCGCTCACGCACTGATCAACTTATCCTTGTCACGCCCGGCGACAGCGAACCCAACGCCTGGATCAGTTTCGGAATCAGCGGTAGCAGATCATTCACGTCATTGCTCTTCCCAATAAGGATGATCACGGGCAACGGCAGCGTCGACAAATTCTGCTGATGCTCAAAGCCCCGATCTGTCGTGATGAATGCCTGAAAGCCTTCCCCCGCTGCCAACTTGAGCAACGTACTGTTTCTTATGCCCGACCACCCGGCTTGGGCTGTGGTGCGGACATTGTGCGGCCGCAGATGCCGTCGCAGAGGTGCGGGAACGCATTCATCAAGCAACAGTTTCATCGCGGAGCTGGGGCGGCCAGAAGTCTTTCACTGGCCAGTTCAAGAACCGCATTAACCTGTGCCTTGCTCACAGTCGGAAAATCGTCGAGGAACTCATCGATCGAGTGGTTTCCTTCGAGATAATCGAAAAGGTGCCGTATCGGAACTCGAGTACCCGCGAAGCACGGTGTCCCATGCATGATCTCAGGATCTACTTTGATGACATCCATTACAGCATTCTACCATACGCAGGCGCTATCACGGGAACAACCCCTTCAACCTGCACGCCTCCGCCACCCTCGAAATCGCAATCGTATACGCCGCCGTTCGATAGTCGCAGTCCGCCTCATCCGCCTTGGCGTTCACCGCGTCAAAGGCCTTCTCCATCACCTTCTGCAACTCATCCTGCACCCGCTTCATGTCCCAGAAATAGTTGTCCAGCCCCTGCACCCACTCGAAATAGCTCACCGTCACGCCCCCGGCATTGGCCAGAATATCCGGCAGCACCGTAACCCCATTGTCGCGCAGAATATCGTCCGCCTCCGGCGTGGTCGGGCCATTGGCCCCCTCCACCACCGTGTGCGCCCGAACGTGCGGGGCAATCTCCTCGGTGATCGTGCTCTCCATCGCCGCCGGAATCAGCACATCGCAATCACTGATCAGCAGTTCCTCGTTGGTGATCGCATCGCCTCCCGGAAAATCCGTCAGCACCCCGCGCTCTTTGTAATAAGCCCCGGCCACCTCGATATCGATCCCGCTCTCATCAAAAATGCCCCCTTCCTTGGCCGAAATCGCCACGATGGTCGCCCCCCGCGCATCCAGCAGCCGCGCTGTGTGAAATCCGACATTGCCAAACCCCTGCACCGCCACGCGGACATCCGTCAATTGCTTGTTCTGCGTCGCCAGAAACTTCCGCAGCACATTCATGATCCCCCGGCCGGTCGCCTCCTCGCGGCCGACGCTTCCACCGAGCGAAACCGGCTTGCCCGTCACCACGCCCAATTCCTGATGCCCCACCATCATCGAATAGGTATCCAGAAACCACGCCATGACCTGCGCATCCGTCCCCGCATCCGGCGCGGGAATGTCCTGGTTGGGCCCGATGATCGGCATGATCTCGCTGGTGTACCTGCGCGTCACCCGCTCCTTCTCCGTCAGCGACAGCGCCTTGGGATCGCAGACAACGCCCCCTTTCGCTCCTCCGTAAGGCAAATCCACCAGCGCATTCTTCCACGTCTGGAGCATCGCCAGCGCCATCACCTCATCGCGGCTGACCGAAGTGTCATAGCGAATCCCCCCTTTGAACGGCCCGCGGGCATTGTTGTGCTGGGCGCGATACCCCGTGAAAACCTGGATCCTCCCATCATCCATCCGCACCGGGCAGGATACGACCATCACCCGCTTGGGCGAGGACAACACCTGCCGCCACGTCTCATCCAGGTGCATCGTCTGGTACACCCGGTCAAAATAAAGGTGCGCGTTCTGCCAGAATTTCGAATGCTTGTCCTGAGGGTGCAGGCGATTGGTCTGGAAACCGGTCGCGGCCTCGGGGGTGGGCTTTGGGTTCATGTTCATTTTATCGGCTGGATTATCGGGCATTCCACACACGTGCATGGCCTGCCGGCCGGTTCAACTGCTCGTTTGTCCGGCGGCAGCGCCATTGGTGAGGAGTTTGACGGGAAATCCCGGCCCTGTCCACGGGAGCGGCGGCCAGTGGTTTCTCCCGGCCGCAAACCAACGGGCCTACCTGTTCTTCTGCTTCTCCAGGTCCAGCTCGCTGTACGCCTCCAGATATGCAATGGGATTGTAGTGCCACAGCTTCTTGGTCCCCGGCAGCTCGATCACTTTGTGCTTCTCCTCATCCTCCACCAGCTTGGCCTCATCCCACCACAAAAGCGGCTTGATGCGGTTGCGCATGCCACCCACCCAGGTCTTGGTTGTCTGATATCCCTCCGCCGTCTTGGCGATTCCATACTTGGCCAGAAAACCATCGCCCCTCTGGAGCTTCGGCAGCGCCGTGTCCAGGTCGATCCCCCACTCAATCACAAACTGGCACGAATAATGCCGCAGCGCCTCGGCCACTTCCTTCTTCTGATACAGCGTCTCCACCTTGTCCGACGATTTCATGTCCCCCAGCACCGACTCCTTGATGGATTCCCAGTTGTCCTTCTCGACGTGCTCCGTCCCCTTCTCGATCAGGTCGAGAATCGCCTGGCAGTCCATGTTGTAATCCCCATCATCATCCACCGCCTCGGTCCACAGCGGCAGATGGGCCTTGGGCAGAAGATTGACCTCCGAGAAAATCTCCCAGTGAATCAGGTCCTTGCGATTGTCCGGCGGGCCATATTTCCCGCTGCCCCACAGCGGTGATCCCGCGTTAACCACCGGATACTTGAGAATCGGTTGGTGATTCTTATCAAAACCGCTCACTCCAAAGCCAACCACATCCCCTTTCTTCAATCGCTCGATGATTTTCTCATCCGGCTCCATCGTCGCCACCGCTGCCCCCGGCCGAAATGGGTAATATCCCTCCAACTTCTTCTCTGCATCCTTGTAAAGCGTCTTGCGCTTCACGACGACCGGTGAAAACTTCGCGCCGTCTCCCCACACCACATATCCCTGCCTCCCGCAGGCCGACAACTCGCTCGCCAGCTCCGCATTCCGGTCGCCGGGTACATCCTCCAGCGCGTCGGCCAGATACAACACATACCCATATTCACTCGGCGAACTGCGCGCCACCGGCTGCTTCTTCTTGTCCACCCCATCCACCAGCTTCTTGATCCGCACATACTCCCACTGGTTGCTCTTGTTTTTGGAGCAGTGCGCGTCCACCACCACCAGTTCATCCCCGGCCAGCAGAGGGATAATGGTCTTCGAACTGAGATTATCCGCCGAATGCAGCGCCACCTTCCCCGCCTTTTTCACGCGATAAATCGCCGGCCCCGCCGCCGGTGCGATGGAGACAATCTCCACGTGCCGCACCTTCGCCTCATCGTTGTAGTTTCTCGCCGGCCGCAGCTTGTCCCCATTGCGCAGCCCCAGCGCCCGCTTGATACATTTGCCATCCATCCACAGAGTCAGATCCCCCTTCACGTCAATCTCACTAACAATGTCCGCCTCCACCAGCGTATCAATCTTCACCTGATAAACCGGCGGCATGTGCTTCCCACCCTTGGTCACCGTCAGCACATCATCCTTCAGCAAATCAAACGCCTCGATGCTGCACGCCGGGTCCTGATACAGCGTCGCCGCCGTCTCCAGCTTGAGACTGGCGATCTGGGTCCGCGGCAGCCACGGATAGTCCTTCAGCTTCTCATTGGACGCACTGATGTCCACGTGATTGTTCAGGTGCATGTACAGCGAGTAATACACCGGATTGGCCAGCAGCTCGCTCACGATCTCCGGAGGAATATCGCGCTGTTCCGGCTCCAGCTTCGCCTTGGTAAATGTCAGAGTGCCGTCAGTGTTGAGCAGCGTGTGAAAAGCCTCCGGCCGCCCCGCTCCATCCGGCGTCATGTTGTCCGCCGCGAAGTGCACATACCCCTCCTTGCCGATCTCGCCCACGTGCAGGTGCGGCCGATGCTCGCCCTCAGCGCCAAATGCCTTGTGCGGCAACCCGATGACCCCCAGGTCGCCGACCGCCACACCACGCCCGGCCGCCGCTTCCACCGTGGCATGTTTTGCATCCAGCGCATCCACAAACCCCGCCGTGCCCACCAGCGCTTTGCACCATTCCGTCGCGGTGCGCTCGCCCGCGTGCAGCGTCACATTGTGCGCTGGATCGATCCATCCTTCCCCCGATGGACCCCGCACGTGTACCCGGCCCCCATCCGCTTTTTCCAGAATATCGAGCTTTGTTCCATGGGCCACGTCCGCGCCCGTGTCGGCATCCTCGTCCGGATACAACTTGGTGCCGGCGCCGCTGACCGTGTAATACGAATCCGCCACCTGATAACCGCTCACCAGCGAGCTGAGCTGCACCAGATCGAACGCATTGTTCCCCTCGACCCGCGAATATTTCTGCACCAACTCCACCACGTCCCCCTTGTGCAGTTTCATCAGCACCGAACCGCTCGATGCCTTGGCGCGAAACGACCAGTCAACCTTCAGCGTGTATTTCGCCACATCTTTGCCGGCGCCCAACGATTTCACTTTGACATGCCGCCACCCCGTGTCATCCGCGCCCCCCTCCTTATCCACATCAACCAGCTCCAACACATCCCCCGCATACAAATCCCCCAACCGATCATCATCCGCCGTGGCATGCTCATCCTGCTCGGCCGGCGGCGCTTTGGTGCGGAAATTAAGATAGTCGCCGCTGACTTTGTACTCCTGTGTGATCGCCACAATGTTCGCCAGACTCGTCAGCTTCACATGAAACCAGCCATTGGCCTTGGCCGCGTTGAAATCGTCAATGTGCTTCTCCTCCACCAGCGTCACCACATCCCCCGGCACCAGCGGCAGAATCACTCCCTCATCCCCCGGCTTCACCACCGGCTCCCCGCGCAGCACCACATCCTTCTTGGCCACCATCAAAGTCCGCACAATCTCCAGCCCCGGCGCAATCGAAGCCAGCTTCACCGGATAACTTTTCCCCTCCTCCGAAAACGGAGTCCGCTTTGACGGTGGATCATCCGCCCGCGCAAACATGTCCCCCGCCTTCAGCTTAAAACCGTTCTGCCCGTGATGGCTCGAGGTGATCGTCGGGTCCTTTACCGTGTAGTACATCGGCACCCACAGGCAATAAAGCTGCCGAATCGTCTGCCGATCCAGCCGGTGCCGCAGCAGCACGAAATTCCGGCTGCCATAAAACAGCTCGCTCCCCTTCTCCTCTTTCTCCAGCCGCGCTGCAATCACTTCCCCATCCGCACACGCCAGCACCGGAGTATCCTCCGGCGCGAACAGGTGTACTCCCCCGTGCCACACCGTGTTCTCCCCCAGCGGGAAAAAACCGCCTTTGGTTTCCTTCTCCACGTGCTTGTAATAAGCGTCGATGTTCTCCTGCGTCACCGACAGCAGCTTGCTGTTCTTCTTCAATTCCCCCGCATCCACCAGGCTGGCATTGAGATTGAGCGGAAACCGAAAACCATCCCCCGGCAGCAGCCGGTCCCACTCAAACGCCGGCCCAATGTCCCACTTGCCCCAATCCTTCGGATGCGCGGAAGTGCGGTCATCCCGGAAGTTCACATGGCTGACGATCCCGTTCCAGTCATCGTTCTTGGCCGTAAACTTCTCATATCGCTTGGACTCTTCGATGAACTTGTAGGGAATGTTGTACTTGGCGGTCAGATACAGCAGGAGCTGCTTGAGGGCGATGTATTGCGCATCGGTATAGGTCGCGTAATACTCCTGATCACGATACGACTTCTGCACAAAAGCCGCCGGCTCCCCTTCCGCGCAATACGGCGTCTGCCCCGGCTTCAAATTCCCCGCATCATCAAAGCAAGTCCCCTGATATAGATTCCCACCCGACTTCTTCAACCACCCCACATTGATGATCTCAATGGCTACGCTGTGCTTCTCGATGTCAAGCGCGTTGGCTCCCCACGCCGACAAATCGCTGCCGTGCAACCCCAGGCTATACGCCCAATACTCATCATCAAACAACTTATAAACTGTCCCATCCCGCCCCAGCACATACGCCACCGACACATCGCTGTGATCCGGAATCGTCAATGCACTCAAACTGGCCGTCAGCAGTCCGGCCGTGTAGTGCAGAATGACTCGGTCTTTCTTAAGTGATCGATCCGCTTCACTGCTCTTGTAAAACTTGCCGCTGTTGGGGATGCAGATCTTCTTCACTACCAGATCCACCCCAGGCAGAGCCTCGTTTTCAAACCTGATGTTGTACGTTCCCCTGTGGTGCGTCGTGTGAGTCTTGACATTGCACTCCCAATACAGGGATGAGCTCTTTTTGAAGGCCTCGTCTTCCTTCGCGGCTTTTGCGTATCGATTTTCTGCCATCGCCATCTCTCCCATTGCTCCCTACACCGAAAAATACCACGGCGGGCTCACCGCAGACTGCCCAACCCGCAGCACGTGCGTCTGGCCCGTCGAAAGACCACTCACCGACCACGGCTTGGGCATCTCCACCAGCCCCGGATCATCCTTGTCATCAAAAATAAGATTCTTCCCGTCCGCCGTCTTCTTCGTACATCCCACGTCATACCTCAGGTGCTCGTTGATCTTCTCTGGTTGATCGGTGCCCCAGTTGAACTTCGCCAAATCCTTCCAGGTCATCCCCACTTTCTTGGCCAGTCCATCAAGGCTCTCCCCCTTCTTCACCTTGTGGTTTTCCAACTGGGCAATGACCAGCGTGCCGCTCACTTTCTTGCCGTTGGTGGCCTCTTCCTGCGGCTTGGCCGGCTCGCCGCCGCCCACGAAGATCAGCGTCGTCTCCCGCTTCACCGCCTTCAGCTCGCACCGCACATCGCAGGTGCCCTGCTCGATCTCCTCCACCCGCGCCTTCCCCTCCGCGTTGGTGTCGTGAAACTTCTCCTCACCCTCCGGCGTGCGAATCACCAGCCGGACATTCGCCACCGGCTTGCCGCTGCTGTCCCATACCACCTTCACCTCGATCCACGTCAGCTTCTTGCTCCGCGGCAACGGCGGCGGCGGCGCTGCCGCCGAGCTCGACGCCGCCTCCGGCTCGGTTATCTCCGGCAGCGGCTCCTCCAGCTCCTCCGCGATCGTCAGATGTCCCAGCGACACCCGCAACGCCACCTCATCCAGCACCTCCGGATCATCCAGCCGCGACACGTCCAGCCCCAGCGAATCCTCCGCCAGCGCCATCCTCATCTGCCACAGCGCCATCGCGTCCCCCGCGTACTCCTCCAGGTACCGCCGCGCATCCGCCGGCGATGAATGTTCCAGAAACGAGAACACTCCCGCCTCGCCGGGCACGCGCACCAGCCGCAGCGTCTGATCATTTGCCAGCAATACTCGTCTCATCGCATCTTCTCAATCCCGCGAAACCAGCTTCCGCGCCTCGCTCAGCGCGCTTCGCGTCTTCTCATCCAAAGAGTTCCTGTTCTGCTCCTCAAACTTGTCCAGCACATCTCCCTTGCGCAGCAGCCCGGCCACGCGCAGCGCCCCCAGCCGCACCGCCGCGTCAGCATCCTTCAAAAATGTCCCCAGCATCGCGTCGACGTCCGCCCCCTTGCGCCGATTCAGCCCGTAATAAACCCCATCCGCATTCCCCCGCGCAAACTCCAGCCGTCCCTGCGCCAGCGCCTGCGTCGCCGTACCCAGGCTCAGCACCAGCGCTGCCAGATTGTCACGCTCATTCCCCTCCGGCGCGCTCGTCCGCCCTGCGCCGGCCAAAATCTCCTTGATCTTCTCGACCTCCTGCGGCGTCCAGTCCGTAACCAGCAGCGCTGTCTTGGCCGCATCCTCCTGGAAAAACGGAATCCCGCACTGGAGCACCTTCAGCAGGTGCGCCTTCAAGTTCTTCTTTGCCGCCTCCCCTTCAGCAACCGCCACGTATTCCCGGATCAACTGAAAATACGCATCCTTCCTCTCCTCCGGCACTCCCAGCGGCCGCGACAGGTCCACCAGAAATCGCCTCCCCGCCTCCTTCCCATCCTTTCCCTTCCTCAAAAACAGCACGTAGGTCTTCCCCTCCGTCGTCTGCGGCGTCTCCTTGTTGGCAAACTCGACGTCATAATTGATCGTCTTGGGCCGCTCCGTTCCCGCTTTGAACATCTCCACCACGTCCGCCGCCGCCCGCACGAACTTCTCACCCTCCACCGTCACCGGCTGCGAGCCGCTCACCCTCGCCGCCATCACCTCATCAGATTTGCGAATGATATTGATCAACGTATCAAACATGGATGGTTCTCTTTCCGCGCTGCGAACTTCAGCGCAACCCATTCCCCAGAACAGGGGAATAACAACGATCAGGCATGAAGTCCAACGCCGCACAGTCAATTGTCCTTCCGGTCAAATGGAATGCAGTCCCGCATGTACGTTGTGTTGCTGGGACTGAATTTCTGCTGCACCCCGGTCGTCTCCACGCGCCGCGAAAACGCCCGCGTCCCCCCCGCGTCCACAATGTTCGTGTTGTTGGTCACCTGGTTGTGCGCCCCGCCATCCCCATTCAGCGGCGACGTCACCGTCACTCCGCCAATGGTGATCTTGTTGTTCGCCCGCACCCGCGACACCACGCCAAACGCGTGCGCGGCCTCGTGATTGGTCGTGTTCCCCACCATCATCACAAACCGCCGCAGCGCTCGCTGCAAATCCGCCGCCCGCGCTGGCGGCACCGCGCCGGGGCTCGTCGAAACCACGCTCGCCAGCCCGTCATTATCAAACGTCAGCGTGATGTTCCCTTTGTCCGTGGCATTCGCCGCGCCGGTGACCACTCCCGTCCCCGAAATCGCCCGCGCTGATGCCACTCCGATCGCCGCCGCGCTGGCCGCCGCACCTACGCCCAGCGGCGTGAACGTCGCGTGAAAATCGGCCGTGTCGTTCGGCCCGATCGCCTGCGCTGCCTGGTTAAACAGCATGAACGTCCCTGGAAAAATATCCACATCCGCCCCCAGCCCCTCAAAGATCGCATACAGATTGTCCGACAGCGGCGCGGGCCCGTCCGGCGTCGATCCAAACAACCCGTTCGCTCTCGCCCCCCCGATCGTCAGCCGCACCGACTGCGCATTGGTCACCGTCGCATCGGATATGAACCTCACGTTCATCCGGTTCGTCAGCGTCGCATCCCGAATCTGATAATCCCTCCCTCCAAACCGCCGCAGCGCCTCCTCCAGTTCCGTCTGGAACACTCCCAGCCCAAACGCCGCCAGATCCGTCGCCCAGTTCCCGTTGAACTGCAAATTGCACAAATGCGGCACCGAGAAATCAATATCCGCCGGCCTCTCCTTCGCCTTCTGCTTGCCCTTCTTGTCGATCAGCGTGACCTGATCCACCACGTACAACCCGTGCGTCAACTCGCTCCCCGATGCAATCGAATTGAGCGGAATGTTCGGCGCAGCGCCCCCATTCACATTCGGCGTCGTCCGGTTCGAATACTCCTGCGCCACCGCCACCGTCGCCTTCCCATCCCATTCAATTTCCACCGGCAGCGGGTCCGCCCCCGCCGTCACATCCACCTCAATCGCCCCGCACAATGTAAACGCATCGTTCTTGTCCGGACTCGCCCCCGCTGGCCGATTGGTGATCCTCCCCACATCCACCCGCACCTTCCCCGTAAATCCCGGAGCCAAATTCCCCACCTCCACATGAAACTTGATCTTCTCCAACAGCCTCGGCGAAAAATCATCATCCTCATGATAAACCGGCTTCACCAGCGGCGGATGGAACGGCTCCGACGTCTGTATCTTCACAAACTTGATCGTCGGCTTTGGAATCGCCGGCTTCACCGGCACCGGTATGACCGTCGGGATGAAAATCTTCGGATCGTGTACCTGGCACACCGCCGCGTTGCACTTGCCCGCGTGACAGGTCATTACCGGCAACTGGTCCGGCTCGAAGAAAATGGTCTCCACCCGCCGGTTTTCCTTGCTGCGGAAGTTGTCCACACCGCGTTTCTCAATCGGGAAATTTTCGCCGCATCCCACCGATTTCTTCGAATCATCCACAAACTTGATGTTCCCCCGCAGCTCGGCCAGTTCCGCCTCATCCACATCCAGGACCGACCTCAGCTCATCCATGTAAACATCAAAAAACGCCCCCCACGTCTCCTTCCCCATGATCCCATCCTCGGCGATCGCCTTCTTGAATGCGATGTTGTACTGCTTCTGAAATTCCTTGACCGCCGCCTTGGTCTTGGGCCCGTCCGCGTTGTCCACCTTCCCCGGATCACACGCAAACCCCCGGTCCGCCGCGATCCACTTCAGGATCAACTGGTGATCCTCCACCTTGTGCTTCGCCAGCGCCAGCTCCACAAACCGGTCCCGATCCCCCATCAGCGACGCCAGCACCATCTCCGCCCGCTGCGCTGACAGCGGCAGGTTGTATTCCGCCGACCCGCTCGTATCCGTGTGCCCCGCGATCAAAACTTTTCGCGTCGGATTCTTCCTCGCCTCCACCAGCACCTCCGCCAGCACCGACATCGCCGTCACATGGTCCCCCGGCGGAATTGTCTGATTCGGATCATCACTGATGTAATCGGCCAGCAGCACCGCGCTGTCGTGATGGAAGTGCAGGTGCTCCATCTCGATGATCCACTCCCGCCTCACATCCGCCAGCGGCTGCACCCGAAACGTGTGCCGCTTCCCCGCCGCCAGCCCACCCTGCTCAAATTTCGACTGGATCAACACAATCCCCGGCTTGTCCGCCGAATCCAGCACCAGCTTCCCGCCCGCGTCCGTCTTGCTCGATCCGACGATGATCCCCATCTGCTTGTTCACCCCGGCCGCGTCATCCGTATCAAAATTAAACTTGTTCAGCTCGCTCTCGGTCACTCCCCCCTTCTTGGCCAGATCGCCCAGCGTCTCCCCCGTCTTCACCTGGTGATCTTCAATCGTCAGAATCCGAAGCGTAACCCCCGGCTTGATCGCCACCTTCTTGTCCGGTTTCTTCCCCTTCGCCTCACCCGCCGACATGAACCGCAGCGTATCCTTCCGCTTCGCCTCTTTCGTATCACACCTCACATCGCAGGTCGTCCCCTCGTCCAGGTCCTCGATCCGAATCAGCCCATCCTTGTCGGTCGTATAAAAATCCTCATTCCCATCCGGCGTCTTGATGACCATCCGCACCCAGTTCACCGGCTCGCCCGTATCATCGATGACCACCTTGACCTCGATGAACGTCACCTTCTTGGGGCTCTTTTTCGCCTCCGGCGGCGGCGCTTCGGCCGAAGCCGCCCCAACTTCCTCCAGCTTCGTCGGCGGATTAAACCGCGCCACCTGCTCCGCCACCCCCAGCTCCTCCTCGGCAATCATCTCCGCAATCTCCGCCAGCACATCGCGCTTTTTCGCCTGCGCCGGCCCGCGCGATCGCCCAGCTCCCTCCCCTTCATCCTCATCTTCCTCCTCATCATCCTTCACCAACTCCTCCAGCCGCGAGATCGCCCTGGGATTCCGCGCAAACCGCTGCAAATAGCGATACGCATCCCCCTCCGAGCCAAATTCCAAAACAGAATAAACCCCATCCGACGGGTAATCCGCCACCCTCAGCGTCCCATGATGCACCAGCAAATATCGGGGAGCCCGCACAGCATTCCCTTCCCAAATCAAAGCCGCCTCTCACAACGCCACACCCCGATTCTATCATCTAAACCCCTGCCCCCAAAGAATTTCCACCTGCCCTAAAAAGGGCATCCCCCGCCGCAACCTCAACTGCATTTGAAATGAACTAAAGCCTGCTTGGATGAACCAATCCCCTCACCGATGCCCATACTTCCGCCACGAGGCAATATGCCCCTGCGCCGGCAGCGCCGGCGTATCCAGCTTCTTCACCAGCCGCCCCTTCCTGTCAAAAATGGCCAGGTTCCACGTCTTCATGTCACTGCTAACGTTGGCGAGAATGTTGCCGTTCTCCGACCAGTCGCACAAATGCGCTGAGGCAAAATCCCCCCCAATCAGCGTCGGCGGCATCGAATTCGGATCGCGCACGTTCTTCACCGCGACAAATCTCATCTGGCTCCCGGTCGTCCGCGCCAACGACCAGGCCACGTTCTCCCCCAGCGTATCCACCCTCGGCACCTCCACATCCAGCGGCTGAAAGCCGCTCGACGACCACACATTCTTCGCCTCCGACAGGTTGCGCTTCAAAAAGCTCACCGCAACCGCCCGCTGCTGATTCCCGTTCGGGCGCCTCACGATGCTCCCGATATATCGCCCCGGCGCTCCCGGCGGCGCTGGCGAGACGTACATCGGCTGATTCGGCGGCTGGAATGTCTCGCGAATGATGTTGTCGTTCGATCCACTCAGGTGATATGGCCCGCCCGGTCCCGTGGCCTGATACCAATAATCGCCCTCGCCCCATGAAATAAACGGCCGGCCGCTCTCCTGAAATAATTTCAACCGATTCGGCGACGGCTCCGCAATCGCCGTGAAAATCCCCGTGCCATCGGCCACTCGAAACGCCAACACCTGCCCCGACGGCGACCACACCGGCGGCGAATGGCACACCGGACATTGCATCGCCGTCGTCCCCTTCACCCCCACATCCGCCCCGCCAGTTGGATCCGTCAGATGCACGCCCCCATCTTTCCCCGCAAACGCAATCGGCGACGCCAGCACCTGCGCCATCCGCCGCGCCCGGCTCAGCACCGGCATGAGAATGGCGATCAGCAATGCGATGATCGCCAGAACGATCAGCAGTTCCACGAGCGTAAAAGCTCGATTTTCCCGCTTCATGTTGTCACCTTGCCCCTTCGGAATTGCCGCCACCACCCTCGCCGCCCCAATTATCCTTCCGCCCGGAGGAACTTGTCAACGAAAACTCATCAATTACGGCAGCCCCACCACCCGGCTCTGATTGTGATGCACAAACGCCTCCGCGAATTTACATCCGTGCTCCCGCCCCCGGAATTGCCCCATCACCGTGTGAATCCCATAAAACCCCTCCGGGTCCTGGCTCCGATGCGCCATGCACGCCGCGCGCTTCCGCTCCTCCACCGCTGTGATGTCCACATAATGCGTCGGCCGAAACATCGTCGTCTGCGATCCCGCATTCACCTCAAAGTAGTACAGCGCAAACGCCGCCCGCGCCCTCTGCCACGTATCAAACGTCAACAGCGACGCCGCCCGATGATCCCGATGCGTATCAATCGGCCACTGCGTAAAAACCAGATCCGGCTTCTCCCCCATCAACATCTTCGCAAACGCTTCATACCTCCCCGCATTCAGCTCCGTTCCCCCATCAATCTGCCCCGCAAACATCGGCCTCACCTTCAATATCCGACACGCCTCCTCCGCCTCCGCCGTCCGAATCTCCGCCGCCGCCTCCGCCCCCCTCCCACGAATCCCCGCCTCCCCGCGCGTCAGATACATCGCCACAACGTCGTGCCCCAAATCGGCCAACCGCGCCATCGTTCCCCCACACCCCGACTCCGGATCATCCGGATGCCCCCCCACAACCACCACCTTCAGCGCCCCTTTTGTCGCTGGCCGATCCTCAGCCAGACTGGCCAGCGGCAAGCCAAGCACACCCGCCGCCGCCCCCGCCGATACACCCATCAACCCCCGCCGCGTGATCCTTCTCATCCCCACATCCTACCAACCCACGCCGCCCGCCCGCCATTTGCTCCCGATCTCTCGTAGCCTCACAGCCGCGTCGCGGCGAAAGACGATAGCCCAGGGCGCGAGCCCTGCGGTGGGTAAACCCGAGAGACACAAGCCCCGTAGGGGCGAAAGAATCGCCAACATCTCCCCGACTGCACTTCTTTCCACCGCCCCCCTCCTCCCTTCCTCCCCCGCATTAAATCAACTGCCTCCAGTCAGTCACCGCAGGTGACGTTATCTCACCGGATTTAGCGGGGGTGCGGGGGCAGCCAGCCCCCGCGTCCGCGGCATGAAGACAAAAACCAAACCAGCCCCGACCCCAAGGGAACTTCCAATAACAATCACGCACTCCCCCTCCCCCTCCAAAAAACCCTCCCACACCGAATCGACAACCATCGTGAATAACGCTGCGGTACTCTTCTGAAT
This sequence comes from Tepidisphaeraceae bacterium, assembly GCA_036001665.1. Lineage (GTDB taxonomy): Bacteria > Planctomycetota > Phycisphaerae > Tepidisphaerales > Tepidisphaeraceae > JBGPEF01. The sequence goes on along the minus strand of DASYUA010000113.1, from coordinate 20,365 downwards.
TCTGAATTCCGAATTCTCTCTTACTTCAAATCAACCTCTCCCCAATCTGCACCGCATTCGTCGCCGCACCCTTCCGAATCTGATCCCCACTCACAAACAACTCAATCCCCCTCCCATCCTCCCGCGAAATGTCCTGCCGAATCCTCCCCACCAGCACCTCATCCTGCCCACTCGCCTCCAGCGGCATCGGAAAATGGTTCCCCTCCCGATCATCCACAACTTTTACCCCCGGCGCTCGGCGCAGGATTTCCCTCACCTCCTCCACACCAATCGGCCGCTCAAACTCCAGATTGATCGACTCCGAGTGCGCCCTCGGAATCGGCACCCGCACGCAAGTCGCCGCAATCATGATCCGTGGATCGCCAAAAATCTTCCGCGTCTCATTGACCATCTTGTTCTCTTCCTCGTTGTACCCATTCTCCGCCACCTTCGTGTTGTGACAGAACAGGTTGTTCACGATCTGGTGCGGGAACTTCTGCTTCACAATCGGCCCGCCAATCACCCACGCCTTCATCTGCTCATCCAGCTCATGCAACCCCGATGCCCCCGCCCCCGACACCGCCTGATACGTCGAAACGATGATCCGCTTCACCCGATTCACCCGATGCAGCGGCCAGACCGGCACGTTCATGATGATCGTCGAGCAATTCGGATTGGCGATCAGCCCGTTGTGCCTGTGAATCTGCTCCGGATTCACCTCCGGCACCACCAGCGGCACCCCCTCCTTCATCCGAAACGCGCTGGTGTTGTCGATCACCACCGCCTTCGCCGCCACCGCGGCCGGCGCAAACTCCTTCGAGATCGCCCCCCCGGCCGAAAAGAACGCAATGTCGATCCCCTCAAAGCTGTCCCTGGTCATTTCCTCGACCGTGTATTTCTCTCCGCCAAACTCCACCGTCTTCCCCGCCGACCTGCTCGACGCCAGCAGCTTGAGGTTCTTGATTGGGAACTTCCGCTCCGCCAGAACAGTGAGAAATTCCTGGCCGACTGCCCCGGTGGCTCCGGCGATGGCTACGTTGACGGACATGGCACGACTCCTGGTTGTCAGATGTCTGGCGGCCCATAAACACAAGAAGCCGCCGAATTTTCCTGCGTGCGTTGCTCAACTGGATGCCTCCGCCATGGCGGATGCGACGCAGTTGAGACTAGCACGTGGTCGTTTTCATCGGTGGCTTCTATTGGTGGGTCGGGCACTCTTGCCCGACATCCTTCAATCTCCGGCTATTCTTCAATAATCCGCCCAATAAGTCAACCGCCGGCGCGTTTCAGTCCTTCAGCCAAAATCGGGTCTTCCCGCTCGAAATCAGCAGGTTTTGCCTGCACCTCGACATCCGGCGCGATCCCCTCGCCCTCGAAAACCGTCCCATCCGGCCGCATTGCCTTCCATTGCGGCACGCTCACCGACGTACCGTTTCCCAGGTCAAAAATCTTCGGATTCCCCGAGCTGCCCGCCGTCTTCTGCCCGACCACGACACACCCCGGCGCCTGCTTCATCATCAGCACCAACGCCTCGCAACTGCTCACCGTCCCCGGACCGGTGAGGACAATCACCTTCCCTCGAAATTTCGGCCCCGCCGGATTCGGCGCCACCGTGCGTGTCTGCCGCTCCGAAAATTTCCCGCCGCTGCGCATCACGTGCCCGGCATACACCGCAGGCTTGTCCAGAAAGCACCCGGCGATCTTGCGGGCCGTCAGCTCATCCCCGCCCCCATTGAGCCGCAGGTCCATGATCAGCCCCGCATTGGCCTGCGCTGCATCCCCGATCACCTCATAAATCGCCAGCAAAAATGCCGCATCGTCGGCCGGCAGCGAGGTGATGCACAGATATCGCGCCCCATTGGAAAACATCCCGCTGTAAACGAAGTTGTGCCGCTTCATCCACATCGGGATCGACTTCATCAGCTCAAAGTTCATCGCCGGGAACACATCCCGCTTCCAGGTGACAATCCGCCGGTCCCCGGCCCGCATCGCCAGGTGAACATCCTGCGCCACCGCCAGCAGCTTCCCGGCCGTGTTCGCAAACTCCGCCGGCCCCCCCGCCGATTCCAGGCGCGGCGCAAACTCGGCAAATTGCTTCTGCCAATCGATCTTCCGCAGATCAACGTAGGAATAATCCTCCAGAATCGCCTTCTTCAGCCGCGCCATCGCCTCGCGATTCGCCTTGATCATCTCCGGCGATGCCGGCTTGGCATTGGCGCCCGCCCCGGTGCTGAAGGCAATGACGTATGGCTCGGCCGACTCCCCGGCCTTGCTCCGGAAATTCGTGAACCGCGTGCTGTTGATGCTCAGCCAGTAGTCGGTGTTCGGCTCCAGCTTCATCTTCCATACGAATGTCCGCTCATTCTCCCAGCGCGGCCGATCCACCAGCTCCGGCAAAATCCCCCGGCTGGAATTGACGATGGATCTCCCGCCGGGGCTCATCGCCTGATCAAAAACGATTCGCAGCTCGGCCGTCGCCGGGTCCACATCCTTCTGCCCATTGTCCGGCGACGCCTTGACCACCTTCGGGGCCGCCGCCAGCGACAGCGCGCTCAGGCCGCCAATCACGCAAATGAACACGATCTTCGGTATGCATCGCATACCCAGATGATACTTTCCGGTGCCAAAAGTTCGCGTAAAAAAAGAAGGCCACCTGCGTGGCCTTTGGCTGAGCTTTCGGCAAACCCACTTTACATCCTACCGGCCACCCGACCTGCGCCGGCCGCTCAGCATCCACACTCCCAGCCCCAACAGCCCAATTGCGGTCCCCGGCTCGGGAACCGCCGAATAATTGATGGTCAGCGTCGGCTTGAGCAGTGCCGAATTGTTATCGCTCGTATTGATCGTCATGTCCGCTCCAGTCGATTCGCTGAGAATCAGACCGAGATGCGTCGAGCTGCCCATCAGGTTTTTCACCGCCGCTGCATTGAGGGAGATAGCCAAAAGCCCGGATCCCTCGATCGTCCGAGTCGCCAGCAGTGTCCCAGCCTGCCCTGCATCCTCAGGCGTCACCACTCCATCACCCGCATAGCCAAGGACCGAGAGCGTGTTGGTCCCGGCAGAGGCCTGTGTCACGTCCAGCTCCAGCAGTGCGTCCACGATGTCCGTGCTCAAGTCCGTGACATTAAACTCCATGACCATCCGCCGGCGTGTCCCACCAATATCGCGAACATTGATGCTTTGAGCACCGTCACCGACAAAGAAAGGCCCGCCGCCGTTGGATTCCGCCGACACGTCCACGGCCGGCAGTTTTTCCGACCTGAACGGCGCAACCACGGCCGTGCGGAATCCCACATCGTCAAAGTGCATTCGCAGGCTGGTGGGATGATTGTGAGTGATGTTGATGCCGGTGATATATCTCCCCGCCGGGGCGCGAAAACTGAAAAACGTATCGCCCGCGCCGGCCGCTTCAGTGATGTTCCGATTGGCGGAAAGGGACGTCCCGTTATCGAGCAGGGCGCGAACCGTCACCGCCCCGAAGTTGCTGGCGTTCTGCGACAGGGCCGTCAAAGCCATTTCGACGGGCTTCTCGCCAACAGCGCCGCCTTCGAAAATCGACACGTCCATCGTGACATTTTTGCTGCCCGTGCCAAACGCCGTTGTTCCGGAAATGGGAGTCGCCGTCGTCGGGGTGAAGAGCAGATTGTTGTCCCAGACGATGTCGAAGACCTTGGTGTTGCTCGTGCCGTAGCTGTACAGCTCGCCAAACGTCGTCCCGTCGATCACGCCGCCAAAATTGTTCAAATACCCATCGCGCACCCGCGCCGCGAAGCGCGCCTCCGAGAACGATACGCCGGCGGCCGTAAAGTCCACCGTGTTCGTCTGTACCGTCTGTTCGTCATAAACCCCGGCCGTCGGCTTGGCGTTTGGATTGATCGCCAGTGCAAACGGCGACCATGCCAACGAAGCCCCGACAGCCACAGTGCAAAACAATACACGCATGCCCATACTCACCCTCTGCGCGGACCATGCCCGCGCGAAGAAATGGCCATTCCCGTTAAATTTCTTCACACCCGAGAGAAATCCCCGTTCGGCGATGGGACTACAGAAGAGCATTATCCGGGCGGGGGTCGGTGAATCAAGAGATTTCCCGGCAAAAAAATGGGGCACCGGCGACGGGGTTGGGATTGTGCAGCCTGTTCGGCCGGTGAGGATTATACCGGTTAAGTCTCGCACAGCCGGGCCTGCCGCCGCACCCGTAGGTCCGGCCGTGCCGGACAATCAACCCGTCGCCGCACCCGTAGGTCCTGCTCTGCCGGACAAATCGAGCGCCAAAAAAAGAAGGCCACTTTCGTGGCCTTCGGTTCGTAAGCAGGCAAAAAGCTTAGTAGCGATTGCCGCGGTCGCCGCGGTCGCGGCCACCGCCGCCACCGCCTCCGCCTCCGCCGCGTCCGCCGCCGAAGCCGCCGCGGCCACCGCCGCCGCCGCCGCCGCCGCGTCCGCCGCCAAAGCCGCCACGGCCACCACCGCCCCCGCCGCCACGGTCTTCACGAGGACGAGCCTCGTTGACAGTGAGGGCGCGACCGCCGTTGTCCTGGCCATTGAGGGCAGCGATAGCGGCCTGCGCCTCGGCTTCCGAACCCATCTCGACGAAGCCGAAACCTTTGGACCGGCCGGTGTCCCGGTCGGCGACGACTTCCGCGCTCTGGACGGTGCCATGCGAGGAAAACATCTGTTCCAGCTCCGAACTGCTAACCGTGTAGGGCAGGTTCCCTACGTACAATCTGGTGCCCATCGTAATCTCCTTGATTGGGCAGCTGCGACCCGCCATTTTTCTTTCCGGGTCCCATTGAAAGAGGCCGACGTTCCGGCCGAAAGGTGGAGGGCGACTGAGGTGGGCCTTTCAGAGCGGTGGGGCGGACATTCCTGTCCGCCATCCCTTTGCTCCCGAACCGTACTCAACTCCTTCGACGAACCAACCCAGCAAAATATTAGCCGAAGGGCCGTCCGGCGTGCAATTGCTCCAAACCGGAAAAAAATTGCGGGGGTGAAGACGACCAATCGCACTGGCTGGCGGAAAATTGGATGCCAATAGAGCGATGCGTGCATCAAGCACACACGGGGGTTGGAGGAATTCAACCCATCAACCCGGCTCAATTAATGCACGAGGTGGCCGACGGCTCGGGCGGCGATGATTTCAGAGGGGTCGAGGAGCCGAAGGACGGCATCATCGGCGAGGTAGAGACCATCCATGCGCGGGTAGAAGCCGTAGTTGAGCAGCCAGGAGCGGACGTCTTCATCGCTGAGGGGGCGATTCTCGACGCGGGAGCGATGCGCCCGGAGCTGCGCCAAATCCACATCGACGACATATGTATCGGCCATCGCGGGATCCTTTCGTTGGGATGCAGGCATGATATTGTGCCGCGCCGAATGAATTGGTCAACCCGAAAGTTTGGCAGTTTGGGAAGATTAGGGGTCGGGTTTGGCCTTGAGGCGGGCGGGCGGCTGTGGGGGCCACTGGGGCTCCTGGGATTTGATCTGGTCGTGGAGTCGTTGTATCTTCCCAAGCATCTGCTCGCGGCGCTGGGGATCGCGCTCGACCAGGTTTTCCTTCTCCTTGGGGTCTGAATAGAGGTTGTAAAGCTCAAGGCCGGCAAAGTCCTCTCGGGCCAGGAGTTTATAGTCGCCATCGCGCATGGCGATTTTGGGGCCGCCGAGAGCGATGTTGTATTGCCAGTAGAGGGGGGTTTGGCGGTTGAGGGGTTGGGAGGCGAGCAGGGGGAGAATGTTGGCGCCGTCGATGGTGCGGTTTTTGGGGGGCTCTGCGCCGGCGGCGGCGCAGAAGGTGGGGAGGAGATCCAGGTTGATAATCGGTTCGGAGATTTTGGCGTTGGCGGGTGAATGGCCGGGCCAGTGGAGGATACCGGGGACGCGGAGGCCGCCTTCGTAGAGATGGAGCTTGCTGCCGCGCAGGCCGCCGGTGCTGCCGTGGGAGAAGGTGGCTTTCTCATAGCGCTTCAGGCCTTCGGGGCCGTTGTCGCTGGTGAAGAAGGTGAGCGTGTTGTCGGCCAGCTTCAGGTCGGCCAGCGACTTCATGAGGCGGCCAACGGCGTGATCGAGCTGGCTGACGTTGCCGTAGTAGACGGCTTTTTCGGGAGGATCGGTATTGGGATAGAGGTTGACGAATTCCTCGGCGGTGGCGACGGGCTCGTGGGTGGCGTGGAACCAGATGAAGAGGCAGAAGGGTTTGGTGGTTTGGCCTGGCGCGGTGGAGAGCGATTTGAGCCAGGTGATGGCCTCATCGACGATGATCTCGCTCGAATAGCCCTGGAGCGGGCCGACGCGCTTGCCGTTGCGGACAAAGTTGACGGGGTTGTGATGGCTGGGGCCGGCGTTGTTCTGGGTGGAGAACCAGTGATCAAAGCCGGCATCGCCGGGCTGGGGTTGCTGATTGGGGTTGTTGAACTTGCCGTTGCAGTGCCATTTGCCGGAGTGGCAGGTGGCGTAGCCGGCTTTTTTGAGCAGTTGGGCGATGGTGATTTCTTCGCGGCGAAGATGGATGGGAGAGCCCTGGGGAATCCAATCGTCGATGCCGAGGCGGTGGGGAATTCGGCCGGTGAGCAGGCCGCAGCGCGAGGGTGAGCAGACGGGAGCGGAAGAGTAGCAGTCGGTGAATTTCACGCCGGCGGCGGCGAGGGCATCGAGGTTGGGAGTTTTGATGAAGGGATGACCGAAACAGCCGAGGTCGCCATATCCGAGATCATCGGCGAGAATGAGGAGGATGTTGGGGCGGGGTTGGGGCGGGTCGGCGGCCTGAGAGATGAGCGGCAGCAGTGCGACGCTCATGGTCGAGCCGAGGAATTCGCGGCGAGAGAGAGGCATGAAGGTCCAATGTAATTGCGAAACTTTAAGATGAACAGGGCGTCTGGAAATATTTGACAAGAGGAGTAGCGCGATGCGAGCTTCGATGATGGGATTTGTCTGGGCGGGTGCGGTGGGGTTGTGGAGTTGTGGATTGGCGGAGGCAGCGCCGGCGACGCAGCCGGGGGCAAAGCAGGCCGATGTACCGGTGAAGGTGGTGGTGCTGTTCTCGAGCGGAGTGGGGTATTTCGAGCACATCGGGACGGTGAAGGGGGACAGCTCGACGGAACTGCGGTTCAAGACGCAGCAGATCAATGACATTCTCAAGAGCCTGGTGCTTCAGGATATGGGCAATGGGAAGGTCTCGACGATCATCTATCCATCGCAGGATCCGATCGGGAAGACGCTGGCCAGTTTTCAGGTGAATCTGTCATCCAACCCGTCGCTGGCCGATCTGCTCAATCAGCTTCGTGGTGCGCGGGTGAAGGTGAATGTCGGGCCGGAGACGATTGGGGGGACGATTTTGGGGTTGGAAAAACGGCCGAAGGCGGTTGAAAAAGGGCAGATTGAAGTGTGGCAGTTGAATCTGATCAGCGCGGGGACGATCCGCTCGATTCCGCTTGAGGAAGTAACGCGGCTGGATTTGGAGGATCCAATGCTGGCGGAGGAGTTGGCCAAGGCGCTCAATGCGCTGGCCGAGGCGCGGGGGCAGGATAAAAAGCCGGTGACGATCAATTTCCAGGGCGAGGGGGAGCGGCTGGTGCGCGTGGGGTATGTGGTGGAGACGCCGGTCTGGAAGACGAGCTATCGATTGCTGTTTGGCGCGGCGGGGCAGGCGAAGCCGCAGATCCAGGGATGGGCGATTGTTGAGAACCAGACGGACAATGACTGGAACGATGTTGATCTGAGCCTGGTGAGTGGGCGGCCGATCAGTTTCATTCAGGAGCTGTATCAGCCGCTGTATATTCCGCGGCCCATCGTTTATCCGGAGTTGTTTGCGAGCCTGCGGCCGCAGACGTATGACGCGGGGCTGGGGTTCAAGCGGGAAGCGCTGGCGGACGCGGAGGAGAAGGCCGGCGGCGCCGGCGGCGGCGCGCCGGCGATGAGACAACAGTTGGGGCGGCGGAATGCGCCGGCGGGCGCGCCCCGCGAGATGACAGGGCTCGGTGCAATTTCAGAGCTGGCGGACAAGCCAATGGATCCGACGGCGTCGGTTGCATCAGTCGCATCGGCCGCCAAGATCGGCGAGCTGTTTCAGTACACGGTGGGCAATGTTTCTCTGCCGCGGCAGAAGTCGGCCATGCTGCCGATCATCACCGATGCGGTGGAGGTGGAGAAATTGTCCATCTACAACCAGAACGTGCTGCCCAAGAATCCGCTCAACGGGGCGCGGCTGAAGAACACCACCAAAAAGCACCTGCTTCAGGGGCCAATCACGGTGATCGAGGCGGGGGGTTATGCGGGGGATGCGAAGGTCGACAACGTGCCGCCGGGGCAGGAGCGGCTGCTGAGCTATGGGGTGGATTTACAGATGCTGGTCAACGCCACGAAGAACCGCGAGGAGTCGGCGATTCTGAGCGGGAAGATTGTCAAAGGGGTTCTGAACGTGAGGCGGCGGAACGTGTTCACGCAGGAATATGTCGCGGAAAACAAGGATGAGAAGGACAAGACGCTGATCATCGAGCATTCGTTCCGGCAGGGTTGGAAATTGCTGGAGCCGGAGAAGCCGCTGGAGACGACGGAGGCGCTGTATCGGTTCAAGACGACGATCCCTGCATCCAAGAGCGGCAGCGTGACGGTGAAGGAGGAGCTGGTTAATTATGAATACGTGGAGATTCTGCCGCGGGATGTGGGGACGCTGGATTTTTATGCCAAGACGGGCGCGATCAGCAAGGCGGTGCGGGATGCGCTGGGCAAGGCGATTGTGCTCAAGCAGCAACTGGAGCAACTGCGCCGCGAGGCGCAGCAGCGGCAGGCCGAGATCAATCAGATCACGCAGGAGCAGGTGCGGATTCGGGAAAATGTCAAAGTGGCGCCGGATAAAAGCGCCTATCGGAATCGGCTGCTGGAGAAGCTGGAGGAGCAGGAGAAGCAGATCGACGGAATGCTCAAGGCCAAGGACGATCTGGAAAAGGCCGCGATGCAGAAGCAGAAGGAACTGGATGATTACGTGCAGAATTTGAGTATTGAGTAGGTCCGGCTGTGCCGGATATCCATTCGTCCGGCGCAGCCGGACCTACAGGAGTGCGGCCATGAAAACCATTCTGATTGCGGGCGCATTGGTTCTATGTGCGAGTGTATTAATGGCAGCCGAAGTTTCGCCGGCGACGCGGCCGGCGCTGGCGGACTGTAAGATGTCAGGGCCGTATACGCACGGGAATCTGACGGTCTTCCTGATTCATGGGCCGGATAGACTGAAGAATCGGGAGTTTCTCACGCTTGGGGAGGCGATGGAGAAGAAGGTGGCGGTGGTGCATGAAACCAGCAACGTCAATGAGCTGGCGATTGAGAATGTAGGCAGCACGGACGTGTATGTGCAGTCGGGGGACATCGTAAAGGGAGGAAAGCAGGACCGGACGATCGCGATGGATTTCATCGTGCCGGCACATTCGGGGAAATTGCCGATCGCGTCGTTTTGCGTGGAGCATGGGAGGTGGCAGCAGCGTGGAGAAGAGAACGCCGGAATGTTCTCCTATGGCGTAAGCATTGCCAGTAAGGATGTGAAGCTGGCGGTTAGAAGCAAGCAGGATCAGGCGGAGGTCTGGAAGGAAGTTGAGGTTGCGCAGTTGAAGCTTGCCGACAGTGTTGGCAGGCCAGTTGCAGCCCCGGAATCCAAAAGCAGCCTGCAACTCACGCTGGAGAACAAGGCGGTGCAGGAGAGCAGCGATCAGTATGTGAAGGCGCTGGCGGGAGCGGTTGAGGGGAAGAATGATGTGATCGGGTATGCATTTGCGATCAATGGGAAGGTGAACAGCGCGGATATTTACGCGAATAGCGGGCTGTTTAAAAAATTGTGGCCGAAGCTGCTGAAGGCGAGCGCGATGGAGGCGACGTCGGAGAAGAAGGAGGGGAAGTTTGCGGCCGCGACCGTGGATGATGTCTTCACGTGCGTCGAAAATGCGCACAAGGCGAAGCCGGCCACGCAGCCGAGCGGGCCGCGGGCGGCGATCGTGACGCGGGACGGGACGGAATCGGTTTTGTTCGAGACGCGCGACAAGGAAAGCGGGGATCATTACCTGCACCGAAATTACATCAACAAGAAGTAGTCGTGAGGCGAATTTTCCTGCTGCTCCTGGTCCTGTCTTGCGGCCTTGTGATCGAATTGGCCCAGGGGGCCGCTCCCGCGACGCGGCCGGCGACCAATCCGTCGATTGCAGCGCTGGATAAGCAGATTCTGGAGTTGATCGCGGTGCTGGATTCGCCGGATGCGGCGGTGCGCGAGAAGGCGACGCTGAAACTGATCAATATCGGCCCCCGGGTGCTGCGGCCGCTGCGCGAGGCGATGATTTTGGAATCGACGCCGGAATTCACCGCACGGGGCAGGGCGATTCTGGCGGAGATTTCCAATCAGTGGCGGTATGTGGATCAGCAGGGCGGAAACGTCGTCGGGGGATTTCAGGCGACGCTGGAAAGCCGGACCAACACATTTGCGGCGGGGAAACCCATCTCTCTGAGCGTTGTGTTTCGCTGCGTGGGGGTCAATGGGCACAAGCTGGCGGAGACGCGGACGATTGATATTGAGCTGGTGGATGCGGCGGCGGTTTTTGGCGCGCCGCAATCGGAGGGGAGGCTGGTGGTGAAGAAGGTGGGGGATGCGCGATTGCCGCAGCGGGCGGCGCCGATTGTCTGTAGCAGCGGCGAGCCGCACACGATTGATTTCAATGTGGGGGGGAGCGTGAACACGGCAGTTTGGATCGATCGCGAGCTGGAGCTGGGGCCGGGGGAGTATGAGCTGCACTTTGTTTATTACGCGCAGTCAAAGACGCTGCTGGAGGAGGCGCTGGAGGATTTGGAGAGCAATACGTTGCGGATCAAAATCACAGCGCCGGCCCCATGACATCACCCGCGCGCCTTGGTTTCCGGCATAGGTGGTGAATTTGGGGACGCGGGCGTGGGGCCCATGGGGCCGACGGGGTAGCGCTCGCGGTTGTCCTGCCACCACTTTCGCCATTCGTCGTAGGTGTTCACATAATTCTGCTCGCGCCATTGCTCGGGGGTGCGACCCATGCCGCGGCCGGCGAGGCGCTGGAGGGCGCGGGCGGCGTAAAAGCGGATTTCGCCATCGTTGTCCTTGAGCAGTTCGATCAGCTCTGGAATCGACCAGGGCTGGGCCATTTCGGTGAGGATGCGGGCGGCGTGATGGCGCCTTCCAGGATCGCGGGTGGAGAGGGGCGACTGGACGTAGCGGGTGAGGGGGAGGACGCAGTGGTCGCCCAGGGCTTTGATCTCATCCTCGTACATGTACATCATTTTTTCATTGCCGATGGCGGCAAGGAGGGCATCGACGCGCTTGCTCAGCTCCGCGTTGTCGCGGCCTTTCATCATGAGCAGCTCGTTGACCCACCCGGTGGCGACGATCAGATTTCCGACCGCCTGGACCTCGCCGGGCGTGCCGCCGGTGATGCGGACTTTGTTGCCGGATTTGACGATGCGCTCGCCGCCTTTGCCGACGACTCTTGTCGAGCCCTCGATCACCGTCAGCGTGGCCTGCTGGGCGTCGGCGGCGATGTCGAATTCGGTGCCCAGGGCAGTGATGCTGGCCTGGGCGACAGAAACGGTGAACGGATCGGCGGCCTTGGCGACGCTCGACCACATCTGGCCAGTCGCCAGCGTGAAATCGCGGCCGGTGCCGATCAGGACCTCGCTGTTGCTGTTGAGGCGAATCGTCGATTGATCGGCCATGACGACTTCGCAGCGGACTTTATCAGGGGTTCGGATTTTGGAGTTGGGTGCGATGGCAGCACCGGTGGGCATCACCTGCCAGGTGCTTTCGCCGGGTGGTTGAATTTCGATAGTGCCGGTGGCGAGCGCGAGATGAGCGATCGCGGGAATTGCAGGCAAGACGGGTTGTGTTGTGACGATTTTCCCGCCGCCGCCCGTGGATGATTGATGCCACGGCTGGACGATCAACATCGCCAGCGCGAATCCTGCGGCGGCGGAGAGAACCATGGTCAGAAACGGAAACCGTCGCGGATGAAATGACTGCACGTGATCGCGATGAATTTGCGCGATGGCGGCATCGGCGACAGCGCTGGCAGCGCGGCGGCGCGGGGCGAATGCCTTCTGCAAAGCCGCATCCTGCGCCGACAATACTTCCATCGTTGCGCGGCAGGCGGGGCAGGTGGTCAGGTGCTCGTCGAGCGCGGCCTGATCGGCCGAGGGAATTTCTCCGTCGATGCGGGCGGAGATGAGGTTGGAGACGTGTTCGCAGTCCATTTTTTTTCAGTGGTGGGCGGTGCCCACCCCACGGGTCAATTTTTCTCGCAGCATCTGTCGCGCCTGGGTCAATCTTGCGTTGATTGTCGCCGCCGAGCACTCGAGTATTTTCGCCAGGTCTTCGTAGGTGCAATCTTCGTAATAGTAGAGCATCAAAACCTCGCGATGCTTCGGCGGCAGCTTCTGCACTTCATCCATCAACTGCTTCAGGTCCTCATCGAGCTCCGGGTCAGGCCCGCCGGTGTGATGGTCGGGCATCTCCTCGGGCCGGGCGTCTTCTCCGATGGCGCTGAAGCTGACCTGAGTGCGATCCTTGTCTTTCAGCCAGTCGAGGCAAACGCGCGTGGCGATGCCGCAGAGCCAGGGGCCGAACTTTTCCACCTCGGCCAGCGAGGCGATGGCCTTGAAGCCGCGGAAGAGCGCTTCCTGGGCCAATTCCTCGGCGACGTCGGCGCGTCCAACACGGGCGTGGCAGACGGCGGTGACGCGCGAGGCCCACTTGCGCACGAGCTGGTCGTACGCGGTGGTCCTTCCGGCCAAGGTGTGGCGGACCAACTCGCCGTCCGTCATCACAACTCCTGTCCACCGGCCCGGCCAACAATCCGGAGCGGTCCATCTATAGACCTAGTAGAGCGGGCCGGGGGGGTTAATAGACCCAAAACATGCAGCGATTGGGTGGGCATAATACATGTGACCATCATGGGTTGCAAAAGCCGTTGAGAAGCGCGAAAACATGCTCTGGTGAGCATGAAGTTCCAACCTCTGACCCTGGAAGGCCAGCACGTTCGGCTGGAGCCGCTGACAATTGGTCATGAGGGACGGCTGTGCGAGGTGGCTTTTGATCCGGAACTTTGGCGATGGACCAGCAGTGCCCTGATGTCGCCGCAGGATGTGCGGGCGTATATCCAGACAGCGCTGAAGGGTGCGGAGGAGGGGAGTATTGTCGCATTCGCGACGATCGATCCAGCCTCGGGGCGGGTGATCGGCAGCACGCGATTTGCGCACATCGAGGCGCAACATCGCAAGGTGGAGATCGGCTGGACGTGGATTGCCCGGCCGTGGCAGCGGACTCCGATCAATACCGAGGCGAAATATCTGATGCTGCGGCATGCGTTTGAAAGCTGGGGGTGCATTCGGGTCCAGCTTTGGACGAACGCACTCAATGCCAAGTCGCGGGCGGCGATTGAGCGGATTGGGGCGAAGTATGAGGGTTGTCTGCGGAATCACATGATCATGCCGACGGGGACGATTCGGGATACGGTGAGTTACAGCATCATCGAGTCGGAATGGCCGGAGGTGAAGCGGGAATTGGAGCAGAAGCTGGATGCGCGATCTAATAGATAGTGCCGGCAAACCTACTACAGTCATGATCTGGCCACACCCCTCGGCTTTGGCGTTGGTGATTTGCATGACGATAACTGCCTGCGCTGCGCCGCCACAGACTCCGCTGTTCAAAAACGCGGTGCTTGTGCAGAAGCTGAAGTATCCCAGCACGCTTTTGGCCGCCGATGTTAATGGCGATGGGCATATGGATCTGCTGGTTCGCAGCGAGCACGGGCTCGACGTGCTTTTGGGCAATGACGCGGGGCAATTTCGGGCGCATGCGGTGGTTGAACTTCCGGTTGCGGCGGACGAAGTGGTGTGCCGCGATATCAACAAGGATGGCAGGCTCGATCTGGCCATCGTGGCGCACAATTCCTATGGCGTGACGATTCTACTGGGTGACGGGGCGGGGGGATTCACTCCCATGGCCGGCTCGCCGTTTTTTCCCAAGCGCGGAGAACATCCGCACACGCACGGGCTGGCGGTGGGCGATCTGAATGGGGATGGGCAACTCGATCTGGTCACCGCCAACAGCGACGACGGCGATGTGGCGGTGATGCTTGCGGATGCGAAGGGTGGATTTGTGGTGGCCGGCGGCTCGCCGTTCCCCTGCGGGAAGGCTCCGTATCCCATTGCCCTGGCGGACATCAATGCCGATGGCAAGCTGGATCTGCTGGTGCCCAATTGTGCGACGCCGGGCACGGTTTCGATCTTGCTGGGCGAGGGCGATGGGAAGTTTTCATCGCTGCGATCGATTGCGTGTGATGAGCGGCCGTATTTCGTTGCGGTGGGGGATGTGAATGGCGATGGAAAACCAGACTTTATCGTTTCTCACGATGATGCCGATACGGCCACGATTTTCCTGGGCGATGGGAAGGGGAGTGCTGTGAAGACGACGAATTCGCCGATTCACCTGGGTAAGCGAGCGTGGCAGATGGTGATTGTGGACATGGATGGGGATGGCAAGCTGGACCTGGTCGCGGCAGCGGAGGATGCCGTGCGGGTTTTGCTCGGCGATGGAGGAGGTGGGTTTCATCCCGCAACAGGGTCGCCCTTTGCGACGGGGAAGGGAACCTGGACGCTGGCAATGGCGGATTTTAATGAGGATAAAAAACTGGACGTGGCCGTCAGCAGTTTGGAAACGGGGCAGGTCTTCCTGTTACTCGGAAATTAATTCGTTCATGGCCCGTGGCCAATATTGGCCGATGGATTCACGCCGGGGGGAGCGAAGGTGCGGAGGATGAACGCGTCCTCGAGCAGTTTCTTTGCGTTCTCGGAGCTGAGCAATTGGCGAAGATTGGGAGACGGGGTTGCGGCGGCGGCGGTGCGACCGGTTTCGGCGTTGAGCGTGATGGTTTTGGAATCGGCAAGCGGAACATAGACAAAACCGTCGAGGACGAGCGGCGGGCCGGTGACTCGCGCGGGGGCGGTTGGGGAATAATGCCAGCGGTTTTTGCCATTGGCGGCATCGACGGCCTCGATCGAATCGCCGGCGAAGAAGGCCAGATTGCCGGCGTGGCCGATGAGGGTTGGGGCAGGGGGTGATTCCTGGGTCCAAAGCATTGCGCCGGTTAAACGATCGAGCCCGTATGCCCCCGGTGAATCCTGGGGGGCGATCACCACCACCGAGCCGCAGACCTCGGGTGTGCCGCGATAGCGAAGGAACTCATTGGTGTCGGTGGGAACGGGTAGTTGATCGCCGAACAGGCGCTCGCGACCGCGGCCGATGACCACCCTCTTTTCCTCGTAGGTGCGGGTCCAGCGGAGATGCCCGTCGAAGCGGCCGATGGCGGCAGCCATGCCGACGTTTGGGTTGACGATCACCAAATCGCCGGAAATGGCGGGTTCGGTCTGTTCCCAGAATTCATCCCATCCGCGCGGATCTTCGCGGGCCCGGCGCATCTGGAGCATCGTGCCCAGGGGACATTTGAAAAGAACATGGCCATCCATTACGTCGAGGGCGACGAGGAGCAGAGCGCCGGATTGTTCGGTGAATTCAACGGCGACGGCGTAGACATAACGGCCGCAAACAGCGGGATTGCCGGCGAAGGAAAGCGAGTCAGCGCCGTTCACGGTGTCGCTCGACCAGAGGACTTTGCCATCGGAGGCCCGCAGGGCGCGGATGCCGAAATCGCGGCCAGCGCCCAGGGGCTGGCGGAGAATGATGATCTGCGCGCCGGAAGGCGAGAGGAAAAATGCCGGAGAATAGACCGGCCCGCGGCCTCTTTCATTCGGCCGGTCCGCCGCCAGACCCCGCGCCCACGCCTCGGGGGCGGACCAGCGCCAGATCAACTCGCCGTTTCCCTTCAAGGCGATGACATGACGCGGGCCCGCGAAATAGATTGCGCCATCCACGGCGGCGGGAACGGTTTTGGCCATGCCAACCCCATCGCCACGGAGATACCAGATGGCGTCGTGGGGCATGGCTCCGCGAAATTGCCTGATGCGATTTGCGACTTCGGCAGCGCGCTTGCGCGCGGCCGGGGGGAGATCGGCAATCGGTTCACCGCTGAGGACGCGGCAGACAGCGAGGGCGGCGGCCCTTTCATCATCCGGATTCCAGCCGCTTTGCTGGGCGAATGTGTAGAACAACGAAGCGGCCGGGGCGTCGCCGATCCGGACGGCCCGATCGCCGGCCTCGACGTAGGCGCTGGCGGCGAAGGAACTGAACCGGTAGCGCCTGGCGAACAAATAAAAATCCTCCGCATGCGCGGCCGGCTCCTGTTTGAGCGCATCCACCGCCCGCCTGGCCGCCTCATCAAATTGAACGCTGGAGGCGGCCGTCAATTCCTTCCCGTGGCGGGCCGTGATCGCGTCCATCCAACTGCCAACCGACAGCAGGCTCCGCTCGTCGGTCGAGGTGATGTCATCCGCGTTGCCACGGAGGAGCGACTCAATTTGCGTCGCGGCTTCGGCAAATTGCCTTCGCGAAAGCCGATCCTCGATGGTCCGCAGCGAAGTGGGCGCATGAAACGATTCCGGCGGCGGGTCGAAGCGCGAGGCGGAGCGAAACTCGCGTTGAGCGTGCGCAAACCCGGCCAGGAGCAGCAGCGGAATCAATGATCGCAGAAAGGACGGCAGCATCGTCTGCCCAATGATACCACTGGCGCTGTTTACAAACTTGTGACCGGACAGGCGGCGAATCCGCGGCAGAATATGCGATAACAGCAATGGTATTCCCGAATCTGTGGTGCGATCGAAAGGAGCAATCATGCGGCAGCGAATTCCCGGTTGGGCGGTGACGGCGGCGGTGGTTTTTGCGGTGTTTTTCTCATCGATCAGTTCTGCCGCTGAGGCGGATAAGCCGCCTCACGCGGCCGCTTCACAGCTCAAGCTGTCAACCGAGCGGGTGATCATCTTCAAGGATGGTTACGGGTTGATCGTGAAAAACGGCAAAGCCACGGTGGATGCCTTGGGCAAGGTTTTTACGCCGGAAGTGCCGGAGTCGGCGATTCTCGGCAGCTTCTGGGCCATGAGCAACGCCCAGAAACTGTTGGCGATGGAGGCAGGCTGGGAAGAGAAACGCGAGGTGCGCGAGATGCGCACCGCCTGCATCACCATTCCCGAATTGCTGCGGGCCAATGTCGGAAAGCGGCTCACGCTGACACTGACCGACAAGCGCACCATCACCGGCACACTCGCACAGGTCCTGGACATCCCGGCCGACACGGCGACAACGCCCAGCCCTTCCGCTCCCGGCTTTTTTGTGGAGATGGACCCCGCTCGCAGTCCCTTTGAGCTTCTGCGAAATATGGGGGAAGCCCGCGCTGCCCGAATGCTTAACTATGGAGGCCAGGTGCTGGTCCCCGGCGAAGAGGGCGGAGTGCTCAAGCGCGAGCTGACGCCCCGCGGCGGCGATTTTGTCGTGCTCGATGACACCGAAGCCGGCCGAATGGTCCTGCCCGTCAATGGCGTGCATTCGATTTCCGGTAAGGAGTTGCAGACACAAATGGTCCGCGAAGAGGAAGTCTTCTCGCGCACCAAGCGGCTCAATTTCGACTATGGCAAGGACCTGGCCGGCAAGGAAGTCACCCTCCAGCTGTTTTATTTCACCGGTGGCCTGCGCTGGATCCCCACCTACCGCGTCAGCGGCGAGCTGAAGGACAAGGCCGACCTGGCCCTTCAGGGCGAGGTGCTGAATGAGATCGAGGACCTGGACAAGGCGGCGCTTGACCTGGTGGTCGGCGTCCCCAATTTTCGGTTCAAAGACACCGTTTCACCGCTCACCCTCGAGCGCGTCATGCGTAATACACTAGTCGCGGCGTCGCCGAGCCTGGGGATGCGGAACAATGAATTCGGCAATTCACTGAATGCCAATTACAGCCAGCAGGCCGGCGCCTGGCGCGGCCGCGAAGTTGAAGGAACCAGCTCCGCCTCGATGGCCCCGGAGCTGGGCGGCGCGGGCGGCGAGCAGGACCTGTTCGTCTATAGCGTGAAAGAATTCTCGCTCAAAAAAGGCTCGCGCGCCACCGTTCCGCTCTGGCAAAACACCGTCCCCATGCGGCACATTTACACGCTCGATCTCAAATCCATCCGCAGCCGGGCCGGCACCGGCCATGTCGATGCCCAACCGGGCAATAATCCATCTCCACTGAAGATCGCCACCAATCGCATCTGGCACCAACTCGAGCTGGCCAATAACAGCGCGCTGCCGTGGACCACCGGGGCAGCCCTGTCGATGCGGCAGAATCTTCCGCTCGGCCAGGATTTGCTCACCTACACCCCCGCTGGCGGCTGCGCCCTGCTGCCGCTGACCGTCGCGGTCGACATGCTGGGCAACTATGACGAAGAGGAAACCGCCCGCAAATCCAACGCGATCCAAATCGACGGCACCAACTACGCGCTGATCACCAAGAAGGGCACCATCAGCGTCACCAATTATCGCAAGGAAAAATCGGTCATGCGGATCTCGCTGTCCACCGGCGGCCGGGTGGAGAAGGCGTCTGATGATGGCAAGGTCAAGATGAACGACTTTGCCAGCGGCGACTGGCAGGAGGCCGGTTATCACACGCTCAACAATCACAGCGACATCACCTGGGACCTGAACATCGATCCCGGCCAGACGAAAACACTCACATACTCTGTGAGCTTTTACACACGCTGAACTCGCGTCGAACATCCTGATCGCATCGTCGGCGTACCACCCAACCAAGTGGTACGCCGATTGCATTTCCTGCTGCGGGATCAAATCAACCGAAAGGAGTCCCCATGGCTTCCGACAATACTGGCGCCACAAATTATGAATTCGATGATACCGGCGAAGCGGTGCGGCAGATCAACTCCCTGCTTCGCGGCGAGATTTCGGCGGCCGAGACGTATCGCATGGCGATAGAAAAAGTCTCCGACGGGAATGTCGCTGACGATGTGCAGGTCCTCCGTCAGATGCAGGAAGAGCACGGGCGGGCGGCCCAGGAACTCCGCGAGCGCATCCGCTCGCTCGGCGGCGAGCCTTCCGATTCCTCCGGGGCCTGGGGCGCATGGGCCCAAACCGTGCAGGGGACGATGAATCTCTTTGGCGATGCCGCCGCCCTCAAGAGCCTTAAGGAAGGCGAAGAACACGGCCTGAAGGATTACCAGGAAGCGCTCGATGACACCGACCCGCTGACGGCCAGCCTCATCCAGAGCGAATTGATTCCCAACCAGCAGAAACACATCGACATGCTGGATCAATTGATCAACGCGGCCGGCCAGGCCTGATGGTGGCAGCCGCTTCAATATACCCGCCATCGACTGTACGTGATGACGGGATGCTGTAGGCAGGACGACCTTCACGGGTTGTCCTGCTTTTTTCTCTTTCCCTATCAAAAAGAAAAGGCCCGCGACATGCGCGGGCCCTTCACTGTGCAGATTGTATATCGCCGTTTACGACGAGGCTGTGATGTAAGGCAGCAGGCTCATATACCGGGCCCGCTTGATCGCCCGCGCTACCATCCGCTGCTCCATGGCATTGACGCCCGTTCGCTTGCGGGAAAGGATCTTGCCGTTGGCGCTGATCAGCCGCTTGAGCGACTCGGTGTCCTTGTAGTCGATGTACATCTTGCCCGTGGCGCTATAACGGGCGATCTTGATCTTGGGGCGGCTGAAGGTTTGAAACTTCTCCGCCCGCTCACGTCGTTCACGATTGGTTTCTCTGGCCATTTCTTTCAGTCTCCAGGTTCAGCAAGGCGGGCCATTGTAGCGGCTTGCGGCCACTATTCAACTGGCCCAAGCTTCCTTCCTCCCTCTTCTTTCCGCCCCCGGCCAGGCCGCCAGCCGTAGTCAAATGTTGCTTTCCGCTCTTGATTCCAAAAAATCACACGCTACTATCCCCCCACTTGGGGTCAAAAGGGCAGCCTTCACTCCAACAACCCGCACTCCTGCCCGACATTCACGCGACATCCTCGGTGGGGCGGACATTCCTGTCCGCCATTCTCTCGAATCCCTCGAATCCCGCCAACTCCTCTCCACCATCACCGGCACCCAAAGCGCCGACACTTTCTACATCCGCTCCGACGAGGAATATCAAAACATCCAGCTCTGGGTCAACGCCAACTCCGCCACCGACGCCCACACCTACGACCGCTACGACACCGACTCCCTCATCATCAACGCCTCCGCCGGCGATGACTCCCTCACCCTCGACCTCTCCAACGGCAACCCCCTCCGCGATGACATCTTCACCTTCAACGGCGGCGACGGCGCTGATGGAATTAAAGGTGACGGGCGGAATTAAAGGTGGGCGGAATTAAAGGTGACGGCGGAATTAAAGATGGTGGAATTAAAGATGGTGGAATTAAAGGTGACGCGTGGGAATTAAAGGTGACGTGGGAATTAAAGGTGACGCGAA
>DASYUA010000112.1:0-7498 GCA_036001665.1 Tepidisphaeraceae bacterium | reverse complement strand
CGAGACCAAGCAGCGCTATCGGGCCGATCACGTGATGGTTTATGTGCCAAAGGACAAGACCGGAAACGCCTTCGCGTTTCTGCCCGGTGAAGAGGAAGCGGCCGAGAAGAAAATCAAGCGGGAAGCGCGTCGAAATCCGGCCGATTATGAGGTAATTCCACTCACCAAGCTCCCGCTCGATCAGTTCGGCAACATCGTCGCCCCGGCCACAAAAACACCCGGCACTCTGACCGAGCCGCGCGCCTTCAATCTCATGTTCATCACCTACGTCGGCGCCATTCAGGATGAGGAATCAAAAAGTTATCTCCGCCCCGAAACCGCTCAGGGCATTTTTCTCAACTACAAAAACATCGTTGACACCACGCGCGTCAAAGTCCCCTTCGGCGTGGCCCAGATCGGAAAATCCTTCCGCAACGAGGTGACTCCCCGCAACTTCATCTTCCGCTCCCGCGAATTCGAGCAGATGGAGATGGAATTCTTCTGCCATCCGGATGAATCCAAGCAGTGGTATGAGTTCTGGAAGGCCGAGCGCCTCCGCTGGTGGAAATCCCTGGGCATCAACGAGGCCAACCTGCGCCTCCGCGACCACGACCCTGACGAACTGGCCCATTATTCGAAGATGTGCGTTGATATCGAATACAAATACCCCTTCACCGCGCCGGATTTCGGCGAGTTGGAAGGCATCGCCCATCGCGGGTGCTTCGATCTGACGCAACACCAGACTCATTCCGGAAATCGCCTCGATTACTTCGACCAGGAGCTCCAGCTCAAGCTCAAGGCCGAGGGCAAGAGCGAGGATGAGATCAAATCCAGGTCCCGCTACATCCCCAACGTCATCGAGCCCGCCTCGGGCCTGACCCGCGCGGTGCTCGTTCTCCTCTGTGAAGGCTACGCCGAAGATTCCACTCGCCCCAGCCCCGTCTACATGAAATTCGATCCTAAAATGGCCCCCATCAAGGCCGGAATTTTCCCATTGGTGAACAAAGAAGGCATGCCCGAAATCGCCGAGAAGCTCTACATGGAGCTGCGCCAGAAGTTCATGTGCGAATACGACCCCAAGCAATCCATCGGCAAGCGCTACGCCCGAATGGACGAAATCGGCACACCCTATTGCGTGACGATCGATGGGCAAACTCTGACAGATCAGACGGTAACCATCCGCGAGCGAGACACGCTCAAACAAGATCGCATCTCGCTGGATAAAGTGGCCGGCTATCTCTCCGAGCGACTCAGCGTGTGATATACTTTCACCGTGACTACGCTGATCGAACAGCATCGCCCGCAACTGCTTGCACTGTGCCGCAAATATGATGTGCGGCGGCTGGACCTCATTGGCTCCGCCGCGCGAGATGATTTTGACCCCAATCGAAGTGACCTCGACTTCGTAGTGGAGTTCAACAATTTCACTGTGCACAACGCCGCCGATCGATATTTGGGGCTCATGGTGGATCTGGAAGACCTCTTTGGCAGAAAAATCGACCTGGTTTCCTACCGCGCCATCCGCAATCCTTACTTCAAGCAGGTCGTGGACAACACACGCGTGACGCTCTATGCGGCCTGAAATCGCCAAGCTGCTTCATGACATGAAGAGTGCTTCAGAGCGAGTTGGGCGGTTCGTGGAGGGGAAGACGTTTAATGATTATCTCTCGGACGAGCTATTGCGATCGGGAGTAGAGCGGCAATTTGAGATTATCGGCGAAGCCATGACGCGCCTGATGAAACTCGATGAGACGGTAGCGGAGCGAATCACCGAGTATCGAAAGATTTCAGGATTTCGAAACGCGCTCATTCACGGCTACGATTCCATCGACGACGAAACCAGTTGGGGAATCATCGAAGGAAAATTACCGCTGCTCCGCGTCGAATTAGACGCGCTGCTTAAGACGTAGTCACTGCGCCAATTTGGCGTCAACGGATTGGTCAATCCTCCTCACCCGCTCATCCTTCAACCCCACCCCGCTAATCCTCCTCCTCAGCGCCTCCCCCAGCAAATAACCAATCGTCTCCGCCGCCACCTCCGCCCTCATCCCCGCTTCCCGAATATTCGACACACAATTCCTCTCCGCATCCGTCCTTCCCACCTTCGGCCCAAAAACCAGATACGCCCCCAGCGAATCCGCCGTCCCCAATCCCGGCCGCTCCCCCAGCAAAATCACCGCTGCCTTCGCCCCCAGCATCTCCCCAATTTCATCCTCAATCGCCACCCTTCCATTTCTCACCACACACACCGGCCCAACACCAATCTTGCTTGACGCCAGCATCGGCAACAGCCCCTCCAACACCCGCACTGCCTGCCCCTGCGCCGCCATCGCCGACAATCCATCGGCGACAATTATTGCCACATCACAAGAAGCGGTAGGGGGGTTCAGTCCCTCAAGCACCCGACGACTCTCATCACTCAATCTCCTCCCCAAATCCGGCCGCCTCACATAACTCTCCCGATCCCCCGCCGCACTCTCCAACCGATGACACTTCACCCCCAATTCCTCAATCGCCCCTGCTAGTTTCTCCACATCCAACTCCATCTTCACCGCATCCCTTGCCTCCGCATGTGCCCACGCAAAATCCAGCACCTCCCCCGTCGGCAGCGATCCTCCCGCCCGCCCAATCGCAATCCGCGCCGGCGTATATTTCCGAAGCGATCTCCAAACATCCTTCTCCATCACCCACCGCCAATCTGTCCGCGCACATGCCCCAGCAACCGATGCCTCTCATCCACGCTCTTCAACTTCAAATCCCCAGCCATCACATCCATTTTCTCCAGCCATGCCTCAAACTCCGGGGCCGGCCGCAAACTAATAACTTGCCTGACATACTGCGCATCATGAAAGCTCGTGCTCTGATAACTCAGCATCACATCATCCGCCCCCGGTACGCCCATGACATAATTCACCCCGGCCGCCCCCAGCAGCGTCAGCAGGTTGTCCATATCGTTCTGATCCGCCTCGGCATGATTCGTGTAGCAAACATCCACCCCCATCGGCAGCCCCAGCAGCTTGCCGCAGAAATGGTCCTCCAGCGCCGCCCGAATGATCTGCTTCCCATCGTACAGATATTCCGGCCCAATAAACCCCACCACCGTATTCACCAGCAGCGGCGAAAACTTCCGCGCCACCGCATACGCCCGCGCCTCCAGCGTCTGCTGATCCACCCCATGATGCGCCCCCGCGCTCAGCGCCGATCCCTGCCCCGTCTCAAAATACATCACATGATTCCCCACCGTCCCCCGCGAAAGCGCCAGCGCCATCTCCCGCGCCTCCCCCAGCATTTTCAAATCAATCCCAAATGACCGATTCGCCCCCTCCGTCCCCGCCACCGACTGAAACACCAGATCCACCGGCGTCTCTTCCTCCATCGCCTTCATTGTCGTCGTGATATGAGCCAGCACGCACGACTGCGTCGGTATCTCATACTCCCGCCTCAACCCATCCATCATGTGCGACAGCGCCTTGGTTGTCGCCACATTATCCGTGGCCGGATTGATTCCAATCACCGCGTCCCCACACCCATAAAGCAGCCCATCCAATATCGCCGCCGCAATTCCCTCCAGATCATCCCGCGGATGATTCGGCTGCAACCGCACCCCCATCCGCCCCGGCAGGCCGAGCGTATTCCGAAACTTCGTCACCACCCTGCACTTCTTGGCGATCAGAATCAGATCCTGATTCCGGCAAATCTTCGAAACCCCCGCCACCATCTCCGGCGTCAGTCCCCCGGCCGCTTTCTCCAACTCGACATGCCCCGTCTCATACGCCAGCAACCATTCCCGAAACTCCCCAACTGTCATCCCTTTCACCGGCTCGAATGCCCCCACATCTTGCGAGTCAACTATCAGCCGCGTCACCTCATCTTCTTCATACGGAATCAGCAACTCCTCCAAAAATCGTGCCAGTGGCACCTCCGCCAACACCCTCTGTGCCGCCGCCCGCTCCTTCTCATTCGCCGCCGCAACGCCGGCCAGAACATCCCCCGACCGCATCGGCGTCGCTTTGCCCATCAATTCCCGCAGATCGGCAAACGCATAACTCTTCTTTCCAACGGTCGTGGCATATCGCGACATGTTCCTATTGTGCCAAACCCTCGCTATAACCGCACACACCGATTGTGCTCTTCGTGTCTTCGTGAACTTCGTGGTAAAACTCCCCGTGCTGCATCTATAACTGGACACTCCGTACAATCCCCCAGGACAAGCAGCGCTCTTGTTATGTCCACCCAACTCGACATCCTCGCCCTCGAGCCCTTCTTCGGCGGCGCACGCAAGGCCATGCTCGAAACCATCATGCGCCACAGCCGTCACCGCTGGACCCTGCTCAAACTCCCCCCACGCCGCATCGAGCGCAGATTGGCCGTCGCCGCGCACTGGTTCGCCGAGCAACTCTCCCGCCACTGGAAAGGGCGTCTGGATGTCCTCTTCACCTCCGAAGCGATGAACCTCCAGGACCTCGTCCGCTTCGTCCCCGAACTTCGCAAAAAACCCAGCGTCGTCTATTTCCACGACAACCAACTCCCCGACGTAGGCCAAAGCGCAGAGCTCCCGCACCACCTGGCCAACCTCGGCACTGCCAACGTCGCCACCGAAATCTGGTTCAACTCGCTCTATCACCTGCGCACCTTCCTCCGCAAGGCCAGCTCCCTGGTCGAGCTTCATCCCGAGCTTTCCAGCCGCAGCCCGATGCACGACCTCACCATAAAAGCCCAGCTCATGCCCCCGCCCGTGGATCTGACGCTCAGCAAAGACATCATCGGCTACGAAATCATCCCGCGCGATCCGCGCATGCTCTTCGTCGATACCCGCGACGCCGACGTCAAGACGCTCAACGAAGCCCTCCTGAAACTCCACCGCCGCGGCGAGAAATATCGCCTCGTCACCGTCGGCCCCGTCGAAGGCCTCGACGATGAATTGCCGCGCAGCACCATCAGCGAATCGGATGAGGTGGCCCACATCCGCGCTCTGCACCAGTCGGCCATCCTCCTCAGTGCCCGTCCCACCGCCGCTTCGGATCATCACGCCGTCCGCGGCCTGCACATCGGCTGCTGGCCGATTTTCCCCAACAGCGGCGTCTATCCCGAGCTGCTTCCGTCATCGCTCCACGGTCAATGTCTCTACGACGGCTCGCACCCCGACCGCCTGGTCACACAGCTACAAAACGTCTGGTGGATGGATCGGCCCACCGATCTTCAGGACCAGCTCAAAGATATCCTCTACCAGTTCGACGCCATCCAGGCCTGTCAGGCGATGGATGAACGGCTGGAACAGATGGCCATCGCGCATTCAATCTGAAGTTCTGCTATAATGACATCCTTCAGATCACAGGGGACGGCTATGAGTGGCAATGAACGATCTCTCCGGCGGGGGGGCTTCACAATCGTGGAGCTTCTTGTCGTCATCGCAATCATCGCCATTCTGATCGCCCTGCTTCTTCCCGTTCTCCAAAAAGTCCGAAGGCGAGCGGTGGTTTTCACGACACCGATTGTGACCACCGACCACTTGGGCGCTATCGACATGCTCAATCCACGCGGAACACGCGTGGAATTGGCACCGACTTATACACTTTGCTGGAATTCCAGACACCAGGGTCCCGTCTGGTCGCCCAATGGGAGTTGGATCGGCCATACGATTCATTATGGAGTCGGTGCCAGACACGATCTGGCCATCGTCAATCCCTTTACCGGCAAGGTCCGCAAGTACAAGTCTCTGATCGGGCGCGAGGATCAGTTCACCGGCTGGGCTGACGATCAGCACTTCATCGAACTCGATTCGACTCCTGAGTTGACCCACATTTACATTCGCGAAGCCGCGACCGGCAATCTCGTGAACGAATTCCTGACATCCGAATGGTGGTCGCCTCAAACGCAAATTTTTAGCTATCCGCTCAACGTCACCCTGTTATGAAAGCGGTCCTAATCCCCCCCACGTCCCATAATCCATACTTTTTTTATCTTCGCTCATCCGGCCTTCCTCTCCACGCCCTGGCTCGCCCAATCGAGCGCGGGATTGTCCAACGCGTGAAGGTAGATGCTGGTGGTGGCGATATTGCGATGGCCCATCGCCTCTTTGACGTGGTGCAGGGGCTGACGCCACTCACCCAGGGCCATCGTGGCGAACGTGTGCCGGCCCATGTGCACGTGCACCGGCCGGGTCAACGGCGCGCAGCCGCTTTTGAAGTAGCGATCGACCTGCGTTCTCTTGATGCGTCTGCCGATGCACCGCTTCTCCATGGAGCACACCAATGGATCTTCCGGAGCTGCGCCCATCTGGAGCCGAAGCGCCAGGTGCTCGCGCACGTCGTTAAAAACGTAACGCGGTGGCCAGGTCATCTTCACTTCGCGCGATCGCCGCTTGCCGCGCATGCCTTTGGTCGATTCAGCGCGCACGAAAATGTAGGGGCGATCGACATCGGGAGTGTCGCTCACCCGATGCAGATCGCCCACGTTGAGTCCGGCAATCTCTTTTGCGCGCAGCCCAAAGAACGTCGCCAGGTGAAAGACAATCAGCTTCACCGGCCAGCGCATGTCCTTCCGCTTGCGCTTGGCGGCGAGGAGCCGGCGTCGGTGCAGGTCGCGCACCACCTTCGTTACTTCCGCCGGCGCGAGGATTTTGTGTGGGCCGATGCGCATGGGATCACTCTTTCGGGGGTGGTTGCCGCTTGAGCTGCGCTCCAGTCTCACCCGATGTCCCGCGCCGCGGGTGATTCTCGCCGGCGTGCAAGCCCAGCTCGAACCAGAAGAGGGGATCGCCGTAGGCGTGCGCGATGGTGAACACCTCGCCCGTCGTTTTTGAAGTCAGCACCCATTGGCGCTTGCCGGTCTCTTCATCATTCACCTCTTCCCAATCGAAATGCGCCTCCACCTCGCCGGGGATGAACCCGCCTATTGTGGGTCTGCGCTCCTTCGTACCTTTAGCCATGATGGCTCTCCTGTTTTCTGCGGCGGTCGCGCCGCTCTGATTGCCCGCTGTGCTTTGGAAAAGGTGCTCATGGCGCAGGCCCAGTCATAAGCAGCCTTGATGTCCGATCGGTCCCGCGCGTTGGCGGGCTTGCTGGTGATGGCGAGTTTGATGCCGCGGAGGATGCGCGGCGTGCAGGGCGGGCGATGGCCGGTCCGCATGAAAGTTTCCAGGAAGGGATTTGGCTTGGGCGCGTCAGTCAACGTTTGAACCCTCCCGCGCAGTAGCTGCCATCGTTAAACTGATACACTCGCACTTCATCCAGGCCCGTCATCGTGCCGATCTTCTTCTGCTTAAGCAGCAGCTCTAGCGCGTGCTCCATCTCGTCCATGCTCACGTGCTCCATGCCGAGCTTGAAAAAAATCTGCTGGAAGGTGAACACGCGCGGCGCGTTGGCGCGAAGCAGGTACAGGATGTCTTTGTGCAGCTTCACAGCACCGCTCCTCTCTCGCCGCCGGCGCGTACGTTGGCGATGGTGTCGGCCGGGTTGATCTCCACCGAATCGGTCATCACCAGGTGCGCTGGCCCCCGCTCCTCCCCCGCCTCATACTC
>DASYUA010000111.1:0-6160 GCA_036001665.1 Tepidisphaeraceae bacterium | reverse complement strand
GACCCCGACAGCGCCCCATCCCGCACATCCGCCACCGTGATCTGAATCGCATACTTGTGCATCGGCGCTTCATTCCCGAGGATTTCGGCCGCCACCACGATGTCCTGCGCAAAATTCTTCGGCACCCCGCCGCCAATCATCAACAACCCCGTCTCCGCCGTCTTGATCTTCAACTGCGTCAACTCATAAAAATCCTTCGCGCTATCGAGCGAGACTTTCGGCTGATCCCCCCGCGCATGCTGATGCGCTACCAGCCCAAACCCGGCCGAGCAATCGCTGAACGCCGGACAGAAAATCGGCACATCCTGCTTATACGCCTCCAGCACAATGCTCTCCGAATTCTTCCCATGCTTCTGAAGGTAAGCCCCCATCTCGCGAATGAATTCCCGCGATGAATACGGCCGCGGCTCCAGCTCATCGGCGATCTTCTGCGTTGTCTCATCGCAAATCCGCAGCTCCTGCTCATCGATCAGCGTGTCATAAATGCGGTCGATCATCAGATCGCGCAGCTCCCCATCAAAATTCCCGCTCTTCAGCCGCTCTTCGGCCATGTAATGCTTGAACCCCAGCCCCTCAAAAAAGTCCTGGTCCACAATATTCGCCCCGGTCGAAACAATCGCATCCACCATGCGATTGCGCACCATGTCCACGAACACCTTCTTCAACCCGGCCGAGATCAGCGATCCCGCCAGGCACAGGATGATCCCGCAATCCTTGTCCTTGAGCATCCGGTCATAAATATCGGCCGCCCGCCCCAGGTCGCGCGAGCTGAACGCCATCTGCTGCATCGCCTCCACCACCGGCACCACATTGTGCCTGGTGATGTCGATGTGCTGAATCGTGTTCTTCAAATAATCCTTGCGGTCTGCCATGATTGACCTCAACTTTCCTTTCTTATGACGTCTCGTCTTTTCGTAGGTCCGGCCGTGCCGGACATTTCTTTCGCCAATTGCGTCTTGTAGGTCCGGCTGTGCCGGACGTTTTTCCAATCCGTGTCCGGCAGAGCCGGACCTGCAAATCCGCGTTCATCTGCCTGAATCTGCGGCTCTTGTTTTCCCGCAAATACAAAAGCCACCTCACGCCCGCTACGGAATGCTCATCTTTCTGCTGAGCACCCGCCATTGTCGGACGAGGTGGCTTTCAAGTCCCCTATTTTGATCAGTACAACGATCCCGTCAAGAAAGAGTTCGCTCAGCGACAAAAAATCTTGGTGAAAAAACTTCGTGAAGATTTTGCCGCTCCCGCACTTTCAGCCCAATCCCGCACGCACTTTTTTCACGCCCTGCATCACACCTCTTTCGCGCCTTGCTCATCCTGAATTTATTTCTACCATGCGCGCTGTGGCCATAAATCCCAGCACCCGCGCTCGAGCTCGACTGTGGCTTCGCAGTGAACAGGCATTCGGCCAGGAGGCCCTGCCCCTTCGCAAACGCGAATCCGCCGACGAAACACTCAAAGAAAGCGAAAAATCCCAAAACCCGGCCCCATCGCCCCCAAAAACCGCTTCCGCCCCCAAGCCGGCCGCAAAATCCCCGCTCGCATTGCGCCAACTCCCCGACCCCAGCCCCCTCGAGCTTTACACGACGGCTCCTGACAGCCCCCCCCTGGCCCCCCCGTCCCTCCCGCCCCTCTCCCGCGAAGAAAAAACCCGCCTCCTCGCCGAGCTCGAAGAACAACAGGTGCGAATCTGCACCAAATGCCGCCTCTCCCAAACCCGCACCCAGACCGTTTTCGGCGAGGGCGATGTCGATGCCTCCATTTTCTTCATCGGCGAAGGCCCCGGCGAGACCGAGGACCAGACCGGCCGCCCCTTCGTCGGCCGCGCGGGCAAGCTCCTCGACCAGATGATCACCGCCATGGGCCTGAAGCGCGAGCAGGTTTATATCGCCAACATCGTCAAATGCCGCCCCCCGGCCAACCGCACCCCCGCGCCCGACGAAGTCGAAACCTGCTCGCCTTATCTCGTGCGCCAACTCGAAATCATCCGCCCCAGGACAATCGTCACCCTCGGCCTCCCCGCCTCCAAGTACATGCTCAGCAGCAACTCGACGATGGGCCGCCTCCGCGGCCAATGGCACCAGTGGCGCGGCATCCAGCTCATGCCCACCTTCCACCCCGCTTTTCTGCTCCGCAGCTACACCGTCGAAAACCGACAGGCGGTCTGGAGCGACTTGCAGAAGGTGATGGAGGCCGTCGGCCTTGACAAAAAAGGACGCAAGGTCGAAGAACCCGTGTAATTTCGCCGATTCTCGCGATGTGGAATCACTCGCGCTAAATATGCAAGCGCAGCTCGCAAAAAAAATCCCGCGGGGAATTTTTTCCGCTGTCGCCAAATGAGGTTTTTTTTTGCATCGGATGAGCGAAGTGTTTAAGGTGTGCTCATACAAGTTTAAATCCTGTCGTAACTGGCGTCGATACTGTCTTGGTGAACGTTTGAACTTCTTGATCCTGCATCTTCCTCGCGGCCTCCGCCGCGGATTACACGCTTCGGCGTCGAACATTCTGTAAAGGAACTCAACCGCGCTCGATGAAGAGCATGACGATTGCGGCACGGCCATTTTTTTTGCGTACCGTGCTCCACGGGCTGGAAGCCCGCGTTACCGTTTTGAACGGACTGCAACATGGCGACAACCCAACTCCCCGTTCGCGAGCCCACCCAGCGGCGGCAGGCTGAACCTGCTTTCCTCGACCCCGCGCTGTGGCGCCACATGCTCCAGCAGGTCAAAACTCAGCATCCCGCCCTGGCGCGAACCTGGTTTGACCAGATGACCCCCCGCCTCATGCCCAACGGCGTGATAAACATCCAGGTCGCCTCCGCCGCCCAGCTTCACTTCTGCCAAAACCAGTGCCAGCAGGCCTTCACCACCGCTGCCCAATCCATCACCGGCCGCCTCACCTCCGTCATCTTCCACTTCGACGCCGGCACCGGCGGCATCTTCAACGACGCCGACCAACCAATTGCGCTTAACCCGGATTATGCGTTTGAAAATTTTGTAACCGGGCCGTGCAATCGGCTTCCGCATGCGGCCAGCATTGCGGTGGCAGAGCAGCCGGGCAAAGCTTATAACCCGCTGTTCATCCATGGCGATGTGGGTCTGGGCAAGACGCATTTGCTCCAGGCGGTTTGCCAGAGGATCCTGGATCGGCAGCCCGATGCCCGCATCCTTTATCTCACTTGCGACAGCTTCATCAATCAGTTTATTAACGCCGTCGGCAGCGGGGATATGAACCAGTTCCGCTACCGCTATCGCCACGTGGACATGCTGGTCATCGACGACATCCATTTCCTCGGCGGCGACAAGGCCCGCACCCAGGAGGAATTCTTCCACACCTTCAACACCCTGTATCAGGGCCACAAGCAGATCGTCCTCTCGGCCGACTGCCCCCCAAGCGAAATCCCCGAACTGGAGGATCGCCTCGTCAGCCGCTTCAACTGGGGCCTGGTTGCGCGGATCGACAAGCCCTGCTACGAAACCCGCATGGCCATTCTTCAGAAGAAGGCGCAGATGCGCGGCATCAGCCTTCCCGATGATGTGTTGTGCTATGTCGCCTCGAAGATTGACGCCAACACCCGCGAATTGGAAGGCGCGGTCACCAAGATCCAGGGCCTGGCTTCGCTGCATGACGGCCGGGTCGATCTGGAGCTTGCCAAGGTCGCCTTCGGCGAAACCGCCACCCCCGAGCAGCGGCGAATCACCTTTCAGCAGATCTTCGACGTGGTCACCAAGTACTACAACGTCCGCCTCTCGGACTTGCAGAGCAAGAAGCGCCACAAGTCGATTGCCTTTCCCCGCCAGGTCTGCATGTACCTGGCGCGTAAATATACCCGTTATTCCCTGGAAGAAATCGGCGGCCACTTCGGCGGCCGCGACCACACCACCGTCCTCCATGCCGTGCGAACCGTCACCGCCGACATGAAGGCCGATTCCGAGGTCGCCAACCAGCTCACGCAGATTGAGAATCATCTGGCGGTGTGATTTTCTGCGTAGAAAATTCTGAACTTTCTGCACATCTCAGATATAATGCGCCTGTCACTTCCCACGAGGCGCTATGGACCCGATCACGCTTGCCGTCATTACGTCCGCAATTACTACACTGGCCGCCGAGGCTGCTAAATCGGTTGCATCCGAGGCCGGCAAGGACCTCTGGACCAAAGTAAAATCTCTTCTTGGCTGGTCGAAAGAGCCGGCGCTCGACATCGTCGCCCTTGAGGCCGCGAAAAGGCTCAATGCTGACAATGCTCTTGCGAAGCAGGTCCTTGTTCTGCTACAGCAACAGCCCTCGATGGCGGCATCGGCAATCGTGAAAAACATTAATGCCCAAAATGTCACGGTTGCGGAACGTATCGTCGTAAAAGGGAACTTCCAAGTGGGTAATTCAGCGCCAGGCCGGTGAGTCCTCATGGCTACGTCCCCTCTCGTCAGAAAAATCGATGCGGAAAACGCAGTCGCTGCCGGGAACATCGAGGTCCACGGCGATTTTAATGTTGGCGCTGCAAAGAGCCGTGAAAAGACAAATGGACATCCCCCGCACAACCTTCCCGAGCGCAACCCCAAATTCGTCGGCCGCCGGCGCGAACTTGATGAGATCCATGAGCGTCTTTGCGCCGCCGCATCCTTGGGAGTGACCCAGCAAACCGCCGCCCACGGGCTCGGCGGCGTCGGCAAAACCTCCATTGCCATCGAATACGCCTGGTCGCATCTGGACGACTATCCTGGCGGTATTTTCGTCATCAATTGCAACAGCAATCTTCTTCACCCTGCCCTCGCTGCGCTGGCGCCCTATCTCGAGATCGAAGATGCAGAGACCGCCCAAAAAACCGCCCTCCTCGTCAAGTCGCATCTTCAATCCGGCCCACCCTCCCTGCTTATCCTCGACAATGTTCGCGATGATGTACAGTGGGCCAGCCAGGAATTCACCTCGCATCTGCCGGTCTCCCCCTGCCGCCGCCTCATCACCACGCGGCATCCCCATCTCCCGGGGATGAACATGTACCCCATTGAACGCCTATCCGTTGCTGAAGGCATCGAGCTTTTAGGCGCTCATCGCCCCGATGCAAAGGAATCAAACAACAAAGAAATCGTCACGGCCATTGTGAATTGGTTTGACGGCCTTGCCGTTGGCCTCACCGTTGTCGGCGTCTACATGTCGATCCACTCGGACATTACGTGGGTCGACTACGCCGAGGCGCTCTCCGCCAAAGGCCTCGGAACCCTCCGTGAAACCGAGAGGAGCATGGCTGCTCTTCCCGATTACAATCGCCGGGTTGATTCGGTGTTCGATGATTTGCTCCGATCTCTGCCGCCAGAACAGCGCTGCGCCCTCGACTACGCCGCAATTCTCCCTGAGGACACAGTCGTGGGCTCATGGCTGAGTTCTTTGCTGGAAGCTGACTCAACATTACAGCTTCCCACCCTCCCCGGTCATCCCCATCCCGCCGATGCCGTCATCTCATCTGTCCAGCACCGCCAACTCCTCCGCAGCGCCGCCGAAGGCGTCCAGGTTCTGACACTTCATCGCATCCTCCGCCGCCGCGTCAATGAAATTCTTGAGACAACCCCCGATCGCCATGCTGCTCTCCTCGACAACCTCTGTGACGTCGCCAAAGTGCGCGGCCAAGCCTCTCGCGCCGCCCTCACCGACAAATCAATTCGCTGGGAACTTCGCCCTCTCCTCGCTCTCGTTCAAAGCCTCCGCGGTTCTGGGCGATTGAACGCGGCCGCAAGCTTAGCCAACTGGCTTTGTCCGACGCTGCGCGGTCTGGGGCGTTTCATTGAGGCCCGTGAACGCGTGCGCCATTTCGCTTCCAGTGAGGTACTGGCGGCGATCAATCCCGCCGAAGCCGCGACGACGCTTTCCAATTTCGCAGTGAACCTCAGGGACCTAGGTGATTTGCCGGGAGCGCGGCAGAGGATGGAGCAGGCGATTCAAATCGAGCTCCAGCACCTTGAGGCTGACCACCCCAGGCTTGCCGCCAGCTACTCCAATCTTGCGGTGATCCTTCAGGACCTGGGCGATCTGCCGGGAGCGCGGCAGAGGATGGAGCAGGCGATTCAAATCGAGCTCCAGCACTTTGCACCTGACCACCCCACACTTGAAGCGAGCTACTCCAATCTAGCCCTGATACTCAAGGCCCTCGGCGATCTGCAGGGAGCACGGC
>DASYUA010000110.1:0-2449 GCA_036001665.1 Tepidisphaeraceae bacterium | reverse complement strand
GGGAAAATTGGCGGAACTGGTGATTTCCAAATGGGACCCGGCTGGGGTGGCCGGCTTGGATGTGCTGTTTGCATCGCTGCCGACGGGAGAATCGAAGGACGCCCTGGCGAAGGTGCCGGCGAAGGTGAAGGTGGTGGATATCGGGGGAGACCATCGATTTGTGGACGGGTGGACATACGGGCTGGCGGATGTCTGGCCGAATGAGGTGAAGAAGGCAAGCCGAATCGCCAATCCGGGATGTTTTCCGGCCGCGTCGCTCACGGCGCTTGCGCCGCTGGTGAATGCAAAATTAGTAGAGCCCTCGGGGATCATTATTGACGCCAAGACAGGCATCAGCGGAGCCGGACGAGGCGGCGGAGAGTCGAAATTCGGATATTCGGAGGTGAATGAGGATGTGAGCGCGTATGGGTTGCTGAAGCACCCACACGTACCGGAAATGAGCAAGGCGATTGGGAAAATCGCCGGCGCGGCCCCCCCACCGCTTACATTTACACCGCACCTGGTGCCGATGACGCGGGGGATTCTGGCG
This sequence comes from Tepidisphaeraceae bacterium, assembly GCA_036001665.1. GTDB lineage: Bacteria > Planctomycetota > Phycisphaerae > Tepidisphaerales > Tepidisphaeraceae > JBGPEF01. The sequence continues at coordinate 1,920 of DASYUA010000110.1, read as the reverse complement.
ACGTGCTATGCGAGGGGAAAGGCCACGACGGAACAATGTCTTGAGGCCGCGCGGGAGTTTTACAAGAGCCGGGGGTTTGTGCGGGTGACCAACAATCCGCCCCACAGCAAATGGGCCATGGGTTCGAATCTGGTGTTTGTGTCTTACGCGGCCGATCCGGATCGGGAAATCGTGATTGCACTGGGGACAATTGACAATCTTGGCAAAGGCGCGGCCGGGCAGGCGGTGCAGAATGCCAATTTGATGTGTGGGCTGGAGGAGAGTGCGGGGCTGGAGGGGGCGCCGATTTGGCCGTGAATTCAGGCAGTAGTGGGGCATAGATGAACAAAGATGAGAGAGCGAGGAAATTTTTGCGGAGTGCTGGAGAGTCGATATAATCGAATGGGTTTTGAAAAGGAGACAGGGATGTCGCGCAAAGATCGGGGCCGGAGAGGGGGGAAATTTAATACCAGTCGATTTCAAATCGGTATACGGGAGCCGGATCGGCGGGCATGGCCGATCGTGCGGGCGTATGTGCCGATGGAGGAGGCGTGGGAGGTGAGCGGATGGGGTACGGCGGGAATTGTGAGGCGGCAGCCGGATGGGAAACTCACCAATTCGCTGTTCATGATTGATCTGAGCAGCGGCGGATTGATGGAAGCATTCGGAGCGGAGAACAGGACTGACGAGGAACTGGAGGCGAACAGCGCCGACATGATCGATTTGCTTCCCCCATTTGTCACGGGCGAGGCCGACTTGGCGGCGAGATATGTTTGGGGCGCGTATGCGATGAGCCTTGCCGAAGGGGCGATTTGGTCGCCGGAACTGTCGCAGCGGCATCTGAGCATGCTGCCGACAATTGGGGGGACGAAGAAATGGTGGCTACAACAGTTTATCGGATCGGGCGGCCTGGTTCCGGAGGGGTTGTTTGAGGTCATCGCAAAAATACTTGAGGCCGGCGAGATGCCGGAAGGGAAGGAAGCGCTAACGGCGGTATCGATGGAATTTGACCTGGCGGCGACGGATCGCCTGATAGATGCGCTGCGCGGGCGGCCCGGCGAGTTTGAGGAATTCAACCCGGTTCCGGAGGCAGTCAGCTTTCACTGGATGCGGGAGAGGACGGGTGTGCCGGGCGAATGGGCGGCGCATGCGCTGATTGGAGTGATGAAGGGTGAGGTGTTCGGGCATACGGCAAACCTGTCGATGGCCGGAATGCTGGTGGCGGAATTGAAGAAGCTGACGGAGGGAGCGATTGAGCTGAAAGAGGTGGAGTGGGGTGGAATGGAAGAATTGATGATTGTGCCGCCGGGCTTGACCGCGGTTGAGTAATGAGCCGGGGAATTCGGTGAGGCAAGTTCCGGGCTACTGGGGCGCGGCGGCGCGTTTGGCCGCCCGGCGAGCTCGGAGGTATTCGATGGCCATCGGCAGGACCGAGATGACGACGATGGCCACGATGACCAGCTCGAATCGCTTCTGCACAAAGCTCCAATTGCCGAAGTAGTAACCGGCCAGGATGCAGATCATTACCCAGGCTATGGCGCCAATCACGTTGTAAAGCGCAAAGCGGGCATAACCCATCTTGCCGATGCCGGCCACGAAAGGCGCGAAGGTGCGCACGATGGGGACGAAGCGGGCCAGGATGATCGTCTTGCCGCCGTATTTCTCATAGAACTCCTGGGCGCGGAGCAGGTGTTTCTTGTTCAACAGGCGGGAATTTTCACGGGTAAAGACCTTCGGGCCGATGCGATAACCGATCCAGTAATTGGCCGCATCCCCCAGCACCGCGGCGGCGATCAGGAATACGGATATCAACGGCAGATTGATGGGCGATTGAGGGTCAGCGCCGATAGCGCCCAGGGCAAAGAGCAGTGAGTCGCCGGGCAGGACCGGAGTCACCACCAGCCCGGTTTCGGCGAAGATGATCAGGAAAAGGACGACGTA
>DASYUA010000109.1:0-9921 GCA_036001665.1 Tepidisphaeraceae bacterium | reverse complement strand
CTCCCCCAGCCAGTCCCCCGCGCTTCGCGATGGACGAGTAATCTCCTCTTTTGGCGGCCTCTCCCTGGCTCACGGCGCCCGCGCTTCCTCGCATCGTTCCTATTTCGGCCTCGTTGTGCCCTGCTGGCTTCCACTCCTTCTATTCGGCCTCCTGCCCGCCTACGGTCTGCTCAATGCCATCCGTCGTCGCTCACCATTTCGCATCCTTCCGCGTCTGATCACCGCCCTCTCCCTCACTTCCGCCGCCTTCGCCGTTTTTCTCGCCATGACGTGGTTCAAAAGCTTCGAGTACGATCATGTGGCCGTCCCCGAAAAATATTTCTCCGAAAACCACGCCTGGTTTCTCTCCTCGCAGGGGATCACCTACTGGTATTTTTTCGATGAACCCCTGCGCCTCCAGCGCCCGATCTGGTTTCGTTTTCCGGCGGATCGGGGCAATTCCCGCCTCGCCGGAACTATGGATCCCGCTTCTCGCTTCCTCGGATTTGGCCGCACCAGGTCCACCTACATGCATTCTTCGCTTTTCGCTCCCGCCCCTCGCCCCTACACCATCATCGCCATCCCTTACTATGCACTGCTCGCTATCGCCCTCGCACTTCCCACTGGCACTCTCGTCCACCACCTGCATCTCCTGGTCCGCCGCCGCCGAAGGACCAAAGGCCAATGTCCCAACTGCGGCTACGACATGCGCGCCACGCCCACCCTCTGCCCCGAATGCGGCCATGGCTCAACCCCGACGTCCATCAAGGGCGCGACTCAGCACACCATCGATCCCCAGTCCCAGAGCGGCGCAGATCAAAAGTAAATATGCAAGGCGCCGAGCACAGTCATGCTCTCAATTTTTCAGCGATGCTGGCAACATCATAGACGCATCCCCCCCACGTCCCGCCGGAGGCGGATTGGAGGGCGGCCCAGAGGCGTGTGTCGGCAGGGAGATCCGGATCGGGGGCGAGATCGGCACGAGGCTGGCGCAGGGCGAGGATTTCGGAGCCGAAGCGCGGACTGGCCTCAGGACAACCGGGTGCGCTCACAAGGTCGATGCTTCCCTGAAGATTATTACGGTCGATGATGATCTGGATCACGTCGCCGTCGAGAATTTTGCCAATGGACCCACCGGCGAGGGCTTCGGGACCCACGTGGCCGATGCACGCGCCGGTGGAGACGCCGGAAAACCGGGCGTCGGTTATCACCGCGACGTGCTTGCCAAAATCGAGATATTTGAGGGCGCTGGTGACCTGATAAGTCTCTTCCATCCCCGAGCCAGCCGGGCCGCGGCAGATGAGGACCAAAACGTCGCCGGCCTTTATCTGGCCATTTTTGATGGCTGCAACGGCGGATTTTTCAGTGGTGAACACACGCGCTGGCCCGGTTTTGCGATAGACACCATCAGGATCGACGACGGTTGGATCGATTGCCGTGGCTTTGATGACTGAACCCTGTGGCGCGATATTGCCGACGGGGAAAGCGACCGTGCTGGTGAGCCCTTTTTCCCTGGCGCGAGTGGGGGACATGATCACGTCATTGGGATCGACCGCATCGTGAGCCATCAGCTCCTCATGCAGGCGCGAACGGCGTTCAGATTTTTCCCACCACTCGAGCATCTGTCCCAGCGATTGGCCAGAGACAGTGAGGCAGTTGAGATCGAGGAGATTCAGGTCGCGCAGGTGCAGCATGACTTCCGGCACGCCACCGGCGAGGAATACGCGAATCGTTGGATGGCCAACCGGGCCATTGGGCAGTGCATCGACGAGTCGGGGGACGCGGCGATTGATGTCGATCCAGTCATGAACGGTGGGACGGGCCAGGCCGGCGGCGTGGGCTATGGCGGGTATATGAAGCAGCAGATTGGTCGAACCGCCAAATGCGGCGTGGACAGCCATGGCATTACGGATCGAGGCATCGGTGAGAATGTGGCGCGATGTGACGCCGGTTTTTTCCAGGTGTTCCAGTGCGCGGGCCGACCGAGTCGCCATGTCGAGCCAGATGGCCTGGCCGGAGGGAGCGAGGGCGGAATGAGTGAGCGACAATCCGAGTGCCTCACCGACAACCTGCGCCGTCGCGGCCGTTCCGAGGAATTGACAGCCACCACCGGCGGTGGCGCAGGCGCGGCAACCCATTTCCGCGGCTTCCTGAAGCGAAATTTTTCCATGGGCGAAGCGCACGCCGATGGTCTGGATTTTGGCGGCATCCTCACCCTCGGCTGGCGGAAGCGTGACTCCCCCGGGCACGAGGATCACCGGCAAATCGCGTGACCCGGCCAGCGCCATCATCATCGCCGGCAGTCCCTTGTCGCACGTTGCAATGCCCATCACTCCCGACCGGCGAGGAAGCGATCGGATCAGCCGGCGAAGGATAATCGCCGCATCATTGCGGTAAGCCAGCGAATCCATCATGCCGGTGGTGCCCTGAGTCCGGCCATCACAAGGATCGGTGCAGAAACCGGCGAAGGGAATAAATCCGCGCGCCTTGAATTCGCGCGCCGCCGCGTGCATGAGCAGGCCAACTTCCCAGTGCCCTGTGTGATAGCCAAGCGCGATGGGCGAGCCGTCATCGGCGCGGAGGCCGCCGGATGTTGAGAGGATGAGAAATTCTTTTCGTCCCAAAGAAGAAGGGTTCCATCCCATGCCGGCATCCTGCGACAGGCCGAAAAGATCGCCGCTCGACCAATTGAGCAGCATCTGCTCGGTGAGGGGCAGCGAGCCGCTCGGGCCGGGCGCGCGGGTGTGGATGGAATAGATTTCCGACGGTGACGTGAGGAGATCGTCAACAGAAGTTGAAGTCTGATGCGCCATAGCGGTGCCGCGAGCCAGCCGATTATACGGCCTGTGTCGCCACCGGCGCAATGGCGTTGCCACACTCCGGACAACGATCCCTGCTCGCCCGCAGGTCGTAGCCGCAGGCTTCGCATGTTCCTGGCAAATATTTTGGTTTACGAAGTGTGCGGAAAATTATGATTCCACTCGGCACGACGAGGAACCAGAATGGCACGCCGGCGGCGTAATACCAGTCTCTGGGGGTCGCGAAGTAGGGGATGTAGCGGAAGCCAAGGAACTCCCAGCGGCGAGTGTGGCTTTCGACGACTTTATCGGGGTAATCAAATTCTGTGGGTATGACGGATCGGTAGTACCAGACCTGCCCATCAATGGTGTGAATACCGCAGATGAGATGGTACTCATCGCGAAACCGGCGTGCTCCGACGGCCACACCGTTGCCCATCGCCCGAAAGTAAATTTCCAGGAGAAAGAATCCGCTGGAGAACGGCAGAACGAGAATCCAGAAGCCAAGCCAGAGCTTTCGCGGCCAGCGCATTGGCAGGATTTTAATAGCAACGGGAAGTCAGCGGGAATGGCAAAAACGCTCAGCCTTCTTTCCAGGTCAGAATCACCTTGCCACTCTGGCCGCTGCGCATGATGTCGAAGCCTTTTTGGAAATCCTGATAGCCAAAGCGGTGCGTAATCACCGGCTCGATATTCAGCCCCGATTGCAGCATCACCGTCATTTTGTACCAGGTCTCATACATCTCCCGCCCATAAATCCCCTTGATGGTCAGCATGTTGAACACGACCGTGTTCCAGTCGATGGCCATTTCCTTTTCCGGAATCCCCAGCATGGCGATTTTGCCGCCGTGGGCCATGTTGGCCAGCATGTCGCGGAAAGCCTGCGGATTGCCGCTCATCTCCAGGCCGACGTCGAAACCCTCTTTCATGCCCAGTTCTTTTTGAACCTCCGGCAGCTTCTCAGTCCGCACATCGACCACGCGAGTCGCCCCCATTTTCTTCGCCAGCTCCAGGCGATACGGATTCACATCGGTGGCGACCACATAGCGCGCCCCCGCGTGTCTGGCGATGGCCACGCCCATGCAGCCGATGGGACCGCAGCCGGTGATCAGCACATCCTCGCCCAGAACGTCAAATTGCAATGCAGTATGAACCGCATTGCCAAATGGATCGAAAATGGATTCGACATCGCGGGAAATCTTCGCGTGCGGCTCACCCTCGCGGCCAGTTTCGTGGACCCAGACATTGGTTTGCGGCAGCGCCAGGTATTCGGCAAAAGCGCCAGGTCGGTTGACGCCAATCCCCTTGGTGTCCTTGCACAAATGCCGCCGCCCCGCCAGACAATTGCGGCAATGACCGCAGACCACGTGCCCTTCGCCGCTGACGATCTCGCCGGCATAAAAATCCATCACATTGGAGCCAACCGCCACAATCCGGCCGACAAATTCGTGCCCGACCACCATGGGAACGGGAATCGTCTTCTGCGCCCACGCATCCCAGTTGTAAATGTGAATATCCGTCCCGCAGATTCCCGTCCGCAGGATCTCAATCAGGCAATCGTTGATCCCGCACTCGGGCACGGGCGCCTCGTCGAGCCACAACCCGACCTCGCGGTGCCTTTTGACCAGGGCTTTCATGGTTTTCTTCATACTTCGTACCACGGGCGTCTCGCCCGTGCTTTCCCTTCATGGAGGCAATTCTATGCTTCACTGACAGGTATTTGCGAGTGTGCCGATGGGATCGACCGTGATTCGCACCTCATCTCCGCGCTGAAGTGTGAAATTGTCGGGAGGCACAACGCCGGTGCCGGTCAGCAGAAAGACGCCGTTGGAAAAGGTCTGGTTGCTGAAGAGGTAACCGATCAATTCGTCGAACGATCGCTTGATTCGGCCGATGGAAGTCGAGCCGGAAAAGATATTTTTGCCACCACGCAGGATTTCAACCGAGATGTCGGATTCGCGGATCGCATCGGGATTTTCGGCCAGAAGAATGCACGGCCCCAGACCGCAGCAATTGTCCCATACCTTCGCCTGCGGGAGATACAGCAGATTCTCGCCTTCGATATCGCGGCAGGAGAGGTCATTGCCAATGGTAAAGCCAACGAGTTTCTGGTGGGCGTTGATGAGCAACGTCAATTCGGGTTCGGGGACCATCCATTTGGAATCGTCCCGGAGCTTGAGCTGTCCACCGGAGCCGACAACGCGGCCAGGCGTGGCCTTGAAGAATAATTCCGGCCGGGGAGCCTCATAAACGCGGTCGTAAGCGGTCGCCGAGAAATTGCTTTCCTCCATGCGAGCGGCCTTGCTGCGGAGGTAGGTGACACCCGCGGCCCAGACCTCCTGCGAGCCGATCGGAGGAAGCATGTTTTTTAGAGCCGGTCCCACCGTTCGCGCAGCGCCCAGATGATGCGCCAGGTGCCCTGTAGAGTCGTTGGCGCCGAGCCAGCGGTCGAGATTGAAGTCAGAAAGGAGAACAAGCGAGCCGCTTTTCTCCGCCCACCAACCCCTGCCATCACGGTAGAGCTTCATCGCCCGCATCGTATCGTGCCACTGGCAGCTTGTCTGCCAGTGCTCCTTGCCGCATCAGGGTGGCATGGGCAGCCGTACTCCGATGCCCGTGCTGTCCAAGTGGTGCTAGAATTCGCCGCAATGCACGAGCGGATCACCAGGCCGATCGCGGAAAAACGGGTCGATGTCCGCGCGCTGGAAACGGGAATCAGCGAGTGCATGCTCCGCGATCAGCGCCTGATCCGCGGCAAAATTCAGCGCATCACCCAACTGCTCAAAACCGGCCGGCCAGCCGGCAAATTGATCGAGGTCGTCTCACAACAGATCGAATCATCGCGACAAAAGCGCAGGGACCGCCAGGCCAAATCGCCCCGCCCAACCTATCCCCAAGGCCTGCCCGTCGTCGAAAAACGCCAGGAAATCGCCCAGGCGATCGCGGCCCATCAGGTGGTCATCATCTGCGGCGAAACCGGATCGGGAAAAACCACGCAGCTCCCCAAAATCTGCCTGGAGCTGGGCCGGGGCGTTGGCGCATTGATCGGCCATACCCAGCCGCGGCGAATTGCCGCGCGAGCCGTCGCCGCGCGCATCGCCCAGGAGCTGAATTCGTCGGTGGGCGATGTGGTGGGATTTAAAGTTCGTTTCACCGATACCGTCAGCTCCAACGCCTGCATCAAGATCATGACCGACGGCATCCTGCTCGCCGAGACCCAGGGCGACCGGCTGCTCGAGCAGTATGACACGATCATCATCGATGAGGCCCACGAGCGCAGCCTCAACATCGATTTTCTGCTTGGATACTTAAAGCAGCTTCTCCCCCGCCGGCCGGATCTAAAGGTGATCATCACCTCGGCCACAATCGATCCCCAGCGCTTCAGCAAACACTTCAACAACGCCCCAATCCTCATGGTTTCCGGCCGCATGTTCCCCGTTGAAGTCCGGTATCGCCCGCCAGAGGAAACGGAAGAAGAGGATGAGGATCTTGAAATGGCCGAGGCAATTGTGCGGGCCGTCGACGAGTTGTCGCGAGAAGGACCGGGCGACGTGCTGATTTTTCTCTCCGGCGAGCGCGATATTCGCCAGACCGCGCAGCTCCTTCGCAAGCACCATCCCCCACAGACGGAAATTCTGCCGCTCTATGCCCGACTCTCCGCCAGCGAGCAGATGAAAGTCTTCAAATCGCACCCCGGCCGGCGAATCGTCCTGGCGACCAACGTGGCCGAGACATCGCTGACCGTCCCCGGCATCCGCTTCGTCATCGATCCGGGCCTCGCCCGGATGAGCCGCTATTCCCCGCGCACGAAAGTTCAGCGTTTGCCGATCGAAAGAATCTCGCGGGCCAGCGCCGATCAGCGCAAAGGCCGCTGCGGCCGCATCGAAGCCGGAGTCTGCGTCCGCCTCTATTCAGAGGAGGACTTCAACGCCCGCCATCAGTTCACCGAGCCGGAAATTCTGCGAACCAACCTGGCCAGCGTGATCCTGCAAATGAAAGCCCTTCGCCTGGGCGATATCCAGGAATTTCCTTTCGTCGAGCCGCCCGATTACCGCTCGATCCGCGACGGTTTTCAAACGCTCCACGAGCTGGGCGCCATCGATGATCGCAACGAGCTCACGCGCCTCGGCGAGCGCCTGGCCCGCCTGCCCATCGATCCCCGAATCGGCCGAATGATCATCGAGGCCGAGCAGGAGGGATGCGTGCGCGAGGTGTTGATCATCGCCTCAGCCCTCTCGGTCCAGGACCCACGCGAGCGGCCCATGGATCAGCAGGAAGTCGCCGATTCCGCGCACGCCAAATTCCGCGATGAAAACTCCGATTTCATGTCATACGTAAAATTGTGGGAGATGTATCACGAGCAGGCCCGGCGCGTTTCCGGTTCAAAAGCGCGAAAGTGGTGCCAGGAAAATTTCATTTCCTACGTGAAAATGCGCGAATGGATCGATGTCCATCAGCAGCTTCTAGCGCTTGTGCAGGATTGATTTCCACGTGGCACGGGCGTCTCGCCCGTGTCCTCCAAAATCACGGGCAAGGCGCCCGTGCCCCAGCATTGCTATCGGGTTCTCTCCCAAGGCAAATTTCGCGACTTCAGAAGGCTGTTGATCACCCGTTTCTTCCACACCTCGTACGTCTCCGCAATCCGCTGCCTCCGCAGGTTGGCCATCTGCACCGAATCAAAAAGATTGGGCGCCTCCTTCGACGCATACCCCATCTCCTGCACCAGCACTTCACCCATCGTCTGCCTCCGCATCTCCAGCAACTGCTTCTCCTTCTCCAGTTTCTGCCTGTAAGCGGCCTCGGTCTCCTGCGCAATCTCAGTATTCTTCTTCTCGATCTCCGACTGAAGCGAACCGCGAAGCTCGCAAAGCTCCTTGATCCGTTCCCACCAGAGCCGATCAAATGCCACCTCCTCATACTGCCTCAACTCCGCCTCAAACTTCCCCGGATGCAGCCGGCGATAATCCACGATGGTCCACAGCGCCTTCCCCGCCTTCTCGCTGGCCGCGTTCGCCTCAACAACCGCCTTCCATTCGTCAGTCTGCCTTTCCGGATCATTGTCCGTCGCCGCCGGCTTGGGTGGATCATCGGCCGCCGCAACCGCAACCGGCGGCAGCACAGTCCCCTCGCCCTGTCCTGTTGGCTTCGGTTTATCCTTCTCCGGAAAATCAAAAATGCTTTTCCCGCCCTTACCGCCGCGCACATCCTGCGCCACGCTCGGCGCTGCCGCCGGCGGCTCATCCTCCTTCATCACCCTGGCCACGATGAACCAGCCGATCAAAATGATCGCAAAACCGGCCCCGATCGTAATCCCCACAAAACTCCCCTGCTTCTTCACCCGCCGCCGACGTCGATATCCACTCGTCGCCGCCCCCATCCCCGCCCACGCATCCCCCTCCGCCGCCTCTTCCTCCACCGCCACCGGCCAATCCCCGCCCTGCACCCCCTCCCCCAGCGCAACCGGCGCTGCCGAAACCGGCCCCATCTCCACCCGATCCTCATAAAACGCCTGTGGCTCCTGCTCCGTCGGCTGGCTCGGCCGACCCGCCGGTCCCCCCAATGCCGCCCTTTTCCGCCGGCCGCTACCCATCGGGTCAATTTCGATGGTGGGCGACCCACTTCCCGCCCCCAAACTCACCACATCTCCAAAATTCAGGAAAACCGGCCCGGAAATAGGGCTGCCATTCACATAAGTCCCCACCGAACTGCCCATATCCTGGATAACCCATCGCTCTCCCTCCATATACATCACGCAATGGCTCGGCGCGACAGTGCCAATCGGCACCTGCACTTCCGCCTCGGCAGTCCGGCCAACCACAATCGGGCGCTGCGCCCCCCGAGGCTCGATATCGAGCATGCGGGCCCCCAGAGCATGTCGAACCCGCAGTTGCAATCCCATCGACCAAACCTCCCAGGTGGCTGGCATTTTAACTGTTTACCGTCCGCGCTTGCTGTTTTCAGCCCCGGATGGGGCGCAACATCGTAGCCCCGGGCGCGAGCCCGGGGTTCGTGAGTCGGCAAAAGACAGCCCCGTAGGAGCATAAGAACCGTTCGATCCGGATGCGATTATCGTGACGGTAAACAGTTACCCGGCATTTTACAGCGCGGCGGCAACTGGATATAAAGCCTTCACAAGATTCGTAGAGTTGCTGCCAAACAGCAGGGAATTTGCTAAAACACTCATACATTTCAATCCAAAAGGAGCAGTGATGGCTGCCAAGGCGAAGCGATCGGCGAAGAAATCATCTCGTGGTGGGGCAAAGAAGGGCGGCAAAAAAACCGCAGCACGCAAGGGCGGCAGCAAACGCGGCAGCGCCGTGAGCACCTTCAAACGCACTGCATCCACTGTGAAGCGCAAAGTGGCCGCCAGGAAGAGCGCCATCACCAAAAAGGTGAAATCCGCCACCACCAAGCTCCGTGCCGCCGGCCGCAAGGCCAGCACCAGGAGCACGCGGGTCATCGCCAACGTGAAAGAAGTGGCATCGGCCGTAACCAACGCCGTCGCGGCCGCCACCGGCGCTGTCGTGGGGACCGTGCAGGCGGCCACTGAAGGGAATCAGCAAACCTCATCCGGCGGCGGTATGGGCGGCGGCGGTGGCGAATCCACCGGCAGCGGCGCTGGCGGCCCAATGAGCGGCGGGCCGGGCGATATGAGTGATGACACCGGTTCGGACATGGAGCAGTAGTAGTCGCCGGCTTCCTCCTACTCCCTCTCCTGGTACTCCGGAAGAGGGCCGGGTGAGGGTTTTGTTCCCATGCTCTGAGTAGTCGACTTCTGTAACCCCCCAAAAATGCTCACATGCAATTGCCCCGCCGTGCGCGCGGCTTTCATTCATTTCTAAGGAAGCGTTTCCTTCAGAATTTTCTCCGCCTGTTCCGCGCGCATCCCCACCAGCTTCTCTCGCAACGCCGGCCGCGTATTGGCAAGAATGGCAATCGCCAGCAACGCCGCGTTGGTTGCGCCGGCTTTGCCGATCGCCAATGTTCCCACCGGAATCCCCCCCGGCATTTGCACCATCGCCAGCAGCGAGTCCAACCCTTTGAGCGACTGGCTCTCAATTGGCACCCCCAGCACCGGCGCGACCGTTTGCGCCGCCACCACCCCCGCCAAATGCGCTGCCCCCCCGGCCGCCGCGATATAAAC
>DASYUA010000108.1:0-2009 GCA_036001665.1 Tepidisphaeraceae bacterium | reverse complement strand
GCAATGGCTGGTTCTGCCGGATGGCAAGTCGTTCTCGCAGCCGATTCTGGCGCCCGATACGGCGTCGCGGCATGTGAAGGTGGGGACGAAGGTGGTCATCGAGATGACCACGTATCCGGGGGAGGAGGGGAAGGCGGCGGCGGGGGTGATTACGGAGATTCTGGGGAAGGCGGGGGAGAAAGATGTGGATTTGCGGGCGGTGATCGTGCAGTACAACCTGCCGGCCGAATTTCCGAAGGAGGTGGCGGATCAGGCGCGGGGGGCGATTGACAAGTTTAATGCCACGAGGTCGTGGCCGGGTCGGATGGATTTGAGCGATGAGGTGATTTGCACGATCGATCCGGATGATGCGAAGGATTATGACGATGCGATCAGCTTGAGGCGGTTGGATCGTGGGGAGTGGGAACTGGGGGTACACATTGCGGATGTTTCGTTCTTTGTGCCCAAGGGGACGGCGCTGGATCTGGAGGCGGAGGCGCGGGGGAATAGCTGCTATTTTCCGGGGCACGTGATTCCGATGCTGCCGGAGATGTTGAGCAATGGGGTGTGTTCATTGCAGGAGGGAGTGGCGCGGCTGTGCAAGAGCGCGTTCATCACGTTTGATGAGGATGCGCGGCCGATTCGCACGCGATTTGCGAACACGGTGATCAACTCGGCCAAGCGGCTGAGGTATCGGGAGGCGCAGGCGATCATTGACAAGGCGCAGGTGATTCCGCATCCGGAGGGGCCGCGGAGGCTGGTGGATTATCCGGGGGAGGTGGTGGAGCTGCTGGATCAGATGAATGCGCTGGCGAAGCGGATTCAGAGGAGGAGATTGGAGGAGGGGCAGATTGTTCTGGAGTTGCCGGAGGTGGAATTGGTGCTGGATGAGAACGGGCGGGTGGTGGGGACGGCGAAGGAGGACACGAGCTTCACGCACACGCTGATTGAGATGTTCATGGTGGAGGCGAACGAGGCGGTGGCGCGGCTGTTTGATTCGATGAATCTGCCGTTCATGCGAAGAATTCATCCGGAGCCGGAGCCGGACAGCTCGGAGCGGCTGCGGCACTTTGTGCAGGTGGCGGGGTATCGGCTGCCGAAGGATTTGAATCGGAAGGCGATTCAGTATTTGCTGGGGAGCGTGAGAGGGAAGCCGGAGTCGTTTGCGATCAACCTGGCGGTGCTGAAAAGTCTGGCGCGGGCGGAATATTCGCCGGAGGCGGTGGGGCATTATGCGCTGGCCAGCGAGCATTATTGTCACTTCACATCGCCGATTCGCAGGTATGCGGATCTGATGGTACACCGGCTGCTGGATGGGTATTTCGATGCACAGGGCGGTGGAGCAAGCGGTGGGGGAGGGAAGAAGGGGAAGAAGAAACTGGCGATGGAGAACGTGGTTCCGTACGAGACGCTCCAGGAGGTTGGCAAGCACATCAGCTTCACGGAGCGGCGGGCGGATGACGCGGAACGGGAACTGCGGCAGGTGAAGATATTGGAGCTGCTGAAGGAACGGGTTGGGGAGCAGTTCATGGGAGTGGTTACCGGAATTACCAACTTTGGAATTTTCGTGCAGATCAGTGAGTATCTGATCGATGGATTGATTCGTTATGAGGAGCTGATGGATGACTGGTGGGATGTGGATGAGCGGGCGGGGCAGGTGCGCGGGCAGAGGACGGGGACGAGGATTGGGATTGGAGATGTGGTGAAGGTGACGGTGGTGAATGTGAACCTGCCGGTGCGGGAGTTGAACCTGGCGGTGGCGGAACTGATCGGCAAGGCGGGGCGGCCTGCGCCGGTGCAGCAGAAGGGGAAACATGCGGGGAAGCAGAAGAATCGGCAGGGGCAGCGAGGGGATCGGCGCGGTGGGGGGGCGCGGCGGGGGAAACAGTTTTCGCGGGGGAGGAACCGGAGATGAGATGGAGCACTGGCAGGAGCACTGGCAGCAAGCTGCCGGTGGCACGAGAGCTGCCGGTGGCACGAGCGCGATCATTCGATTCCAGCGTTGGTGGTGGGGATTACTAAACACAAAG
>DASYUA010000107.1:0-107485 GCA_036001665.1 Tepidisphaeraceae bacterium | reverse complement strand
GGGGCTGAATCGCGCCCAACTCAGGTCGCGCGGGTTGGTGATCGAGTTTTCTTCGCCGCAAACGACGGCACACACGGCATTGAGCTGTGGGTGAGCGACGGGACTGACGGCGGCACATATCTGGTCAACGACATCAACCCTGGCCCGGCCGACTCGGGACCGCGCTATTTCGGCGATGTCAACGGTATCGCCTATTTCGCCGCGGACGATGGTCTACACGGATTTGAGCTGTGGAAGAGCGACGGTACTGAGGCGGGAACGATATTGGTAAAGGACATCAGGTCCGGCCCGCAGAACACTGAACCCGTATTCTTTACCAGCTTCAACGGCCAGGCGTATTTCGCATCCTACGACGTTCCAGGGCTGTGGAAGACGGATGGAACGCCACAGGGAACGATCGTGGTCAGGGACCAGGACGGAATCGGAAGCGCGCTTTGGTTTCGAGACCTGGTGCGAGTGGGCAATCTGCTGTTCATGAGAGGCCCGGGTGGACTTTGGAAGAGCGATGGTACGAGTGCTGGAACGGTGCTGGTGAAAGAAACCGGCTCCCCGCAAAACTTTCATGAATTTGGCGGAATGCTGATTTTCGTGGCACAGACGGACGCCAACGGCTATGAGCTTTGGAAAAGTGATGGGACCGCAGCTGGGACTTTGATGCTAAAGGATATCCGGCCGGGAACACTTTGGGGAGTCTCACCTTATGCCAATTTTGAGAATTATAACAATTTCCTGTGGTTCAGCACCTATGACGGAAATCCGTCCGACAGCATGTGGAAAACCGACGGCACACCGGAGGGCACCGTACGAACATCAAATGGGTCTCCCTCCAGCAGCGCGCAAATGGACGGAAGCATGTATTTCGTTGATCCAGAGGGCAATGGCACCAGTAGTCTTTGGAAAATGGATGAAACCGGCGCGGCCCAACTCCTCAAGCGTTTCAGCAGCGATGCAATCAGTCCGGCCAACGCGGCGGATCTCACCGCCGTCGGGGATCGAGTGCTCTTCACTGCCCCCGATGCATTCCGCGACTTTGAACTTTGGAGCACCGACGGCACCCCAGAAGGAACAACCCTCCTGAAAGACATCGAACCGGGAACAGTCTCATCGTCGCCCCGAGACTTGATCGCGCTGAGTGGCAGAGTGGTGTTCTCAGCCGAAGAGGAAACGCACGGGTTGGAATTGTGGCAGAGCGATGGAACAGAAGCCGGCACGACTCTCGTCAAAGATATCAATCCCGCAAGCAACGGCGGCGCGGGCGACATCAGCGTTATCCTCAACAATACCGGCTACTTCCTCGGCTCAAGCGAATATCGGCCGGAATTGTGGAAGACAGACGGTACTGCCGACGGCACGCAGAAGGTCATCGATGTCCCCTATTCAACCTGGGGTCTTAAAACCGCGGCGGGAAAGATTTTTTTCACGGCAGGAGGTCACAACTTCTCCGGCCTCTGGGCCAGCGATGGCACCGAAGCAGGAACCTATCCGCTAGGCGTCACCGTGGATCCAAATGTGAAACTCGTGGGCATCGGCGATATCACGTACTTCTCGCCTAACGAGGGAACACCGGGTCTGGAACTTTGGCGCACCGATGGGACACCCGGCGGGACGGCCAAGGTGAAAACCATCAACCCGATATTGAACTGGTTCTCCACCCTTTGGGTAATGGAGGCGCTCAACGACAAACTTTTCTTTCAGGCCGATGACGGCGTGCATGGCGCAGAGCCGTGGATCAGCGACGGCACCGAAGCGGGGACTTTCATGCTCGCCGACATCGCCAGCGGCGCAGGCGGGTCTAATCCGACGCCACTGGCGACCATGAACAACCAGATGTTGTTCACCGTGTACACCGGCTCGACTCTGACTCTCTGGAAAACCGACGGCACCAGTGCTGGCACGGTCCCGGTGCACACCTTGGGACCAGGGTATGTGGAGTATTCGATTTTCCGGCAACTCAAGATGATCAACGGCAAGTTGATTTTCGAAATCAAGGGTCAAGGCGCGCCAAATCAAATTTGGGCAACCGATGGAAGCAGTGCCAGCACGCAACTCCTCGCTTCAATTTCCAGCAGTGGCTGGCAACTGGTTGGCGATCAGATGTTTTTCATTGGCTACGGTGCCGGAGCACTTGAACTTTGGAAAACCGACGGAACGCCTGCCGGTACGGCTCGGATAACGGTTTTGACCGGGCCAGGTGCAGGGAGCGGTGTCGCACGCGGTGGTTCCCTGGTTTTCTCGTTAAACGACGGGGTTCACGGATATGAGCTTTGGAGCAGCGACGGTACCGAAGCCGGTACCGGGATGATTATCGACCTCAACCCCGGTCCGGACAGCTCCTACCCTTCCTATATCACGGAACACGAAGGTGCCTTTTACTTCGGAGCATTCGATCACGATCACGGTTACGAGCTTTGGCGCACTGATGGGACCGCCACTGGCACAACCCTCGTGCAGGACCTCTTCCCAGGCCCAAACAGCTCCACACCGTCGGCTCCAGCAGTTGTGAATGGAATGCTTCTATTCTCGGCCAATGCGCCTCCCGTTGGCGGCGAATTGTGGCGGCTCATCGTCCCCCGCGCCCGCATCGGTGGACCATCTTCGGTGGAGCAGGGTTCGAGTATCACGCTCAGTGCAGATCAGAGTGATAATCCGCATGGAGCCGGACCGCTCCAATTTGCCTGGGACTTGGATGGCGATGGCCAATTCGGCGAGACCGGCACCGCCGCATCCAACGGCGATGAAACCGGCGTGAGCCCCATATTCTCTGCCGGAAACCTGCCGTTTGGCGAATGGCCGGTGCGCCTCGCGGTAACTAACTCTAGCGGCCAGACATCGGCGGCCACGGCGTACATCGCCGTTACCCCGCCCAATTTCATGGTCCTCTCTCCTGATGCGATTCTCGAGTGGAGCGGTTCGCCCGGCGCACGCGTTCTCACCCTCCACGGCGGCAGCTTCAGTCTCGACGGCGACCTATCCACTGTTTATCCCGGCATCTCCCTCGTTGCTGAAAACGCCGCCACCATCCATCTTTCGGCCACGCAGCACATCAAGCAGTTGACGCTCCTGGATTCCGCCACGCTGGATTTGGGTAATGCGTCACTGTTCGTCTCAGCACCGCAGCCTCAACAGACACTGACAAGCATCCGCGCCCTCATCGAGGCGGGAAGGATCTTCAGCTCCACAGCGCAAGCCGATACACGTCTCGGAATTGGTTATGCATTCGACCCCGCCTCAGGCTCCGTGAAGGTCATGCAGGCACTTTTAGGTGATTTGAACCTCGACGCAACCGTCTCCATCTCCGACTTCATCGATCTGGCCTCCCATTTCGGCCAAACGAGTCCCAATTGGTCGGATGGCGATCTCAACTATGACGATCAAGTCTCCATCGCCGATTTCATCACCCTGGCATCCAATTTTGGGCAGAGCTATTCGGGCGGCGCCGCCCCGGCCCAGGCGTCGGCATCGGAACAGTTGGTGGAATCGAAGATGCGGATTGCTCCGCGGACAGAACATCCGAAGCAGCAAAAGCGGGCGCACCACCTCAAGCCGCGGAAGTGGGTGCCGGTGCTGCGCCGATGGGAGGAGAAACACCCGCGGTGAAGGTGGCTGGAGAGAGTGAGAGACCAACTCACAAAATCACGGGCGAGGCGCCCGTGCCACAGTGAAGGTGTCGGGCAGGAGTGCCCAACCCACCAGGATGCCCGTGGTAGGGGTTATTCTTCTTCGGCCTTCGGCTTGTACAGCGCCACGATCTGCTGTTGCACTTGCGGGGGGACGGGATCGTAGTGGCTTAGTTCCATGACGAAGGAACCCTGGCCGCCGGTGACGGATTTGAGCTGCGACTGATACTGCATGACTTCGGCCAGCGGCGCCTGGGCGGTGATGATGGCCATTCCGCCGGCGACGATGTCGGTGCCCTGGATGCGGCCGCGTTTACCGGAGAGGTCGCCGGTGATGGCGCCGACTTTGTCTTCGGGCACCGTAATCTCCATGTTGACGATGGGCTCGAGAAGGACGGGTTTGGCTTTTAAGAAGGCATCCTTGAAGGCGTATTTGCCGGCGGCGCGGAAGGCGACTTCCTTGGAGTCCACCGGGTGGTGTTTGCCGTCGTAGACGATCACTTTGACATCCTGGACTGGATAACCGGCGAGAATGCCGACGTCGATGAGGTCGCGGACGCCTTTTTCGACAGCGGGGACGTATTGGCCGGGGATGGAGCCGCCGAAGATTTCGTCGGCGAACTCGAAGCCTTTGCCGCGCTCGAGGGGCTCGACCTTGAGATAGACCTCGCCGAACTGGCCTGCGCCGCCGGTTTGTTTTTTGTGGCGGTGATGGCCGTCGGCTTTGGCCATAATGGTTTCCTTGTAGGCGATCTTGGGGGGCTTGGTGTCGACTTCCAAGCCGCGGTTTTTGAGGCGCTCGAGGATGAGGCGGAGGTGGAGTTCGCCCAGGCCGTAGATCACCAGCTCGTGGGTCTGGCGATCGACGTTGACGCGGAAGGTGGGATCCTCCTCGGAGATTTTGTGGAGCGCGCCGGAGATTTTTTGTTCGTCGCCACGGGACTTGGGGTTGACGGCCAGGCCGAACATGGGGGTGGGGAAGGATTCTTTTTTGAGATGAACGGCGTCGAGGGCGTGATCATCGTGGAGGACGTCGCCGGTGTGAATTTCCTCGATCTTGGCGACAGCGCCGATGTCGCCGGCGATGATGGCGTCGATCTCTTTGTGTTCCTTGCCCTGGAGATGGAAGACGTGGCCCAGTTTCACGGTTTTTTTGGAGTGGCCGATGATGACGTGGGTGCCACCGGTGGCCTTGCCCTGGTGGACGCGGAAGATGGCCAGCTTGCCGATGAAGGGGTCGGTGGTGACTTTGAAGACGTGGGCGAGGAGGGGTTTGTTGGCATCCTCGGAGTAGTTGAAGGGCTTCTCATCATTGCCGTCGCCGGTGTAGAAGGGGCGGAGGTTGCCTTCGATGGGGCTGGGGTAGTGCTTAATGATGGTGTCGAGAAGCTCGGGGACGCCGACGCCGGTTTTGGCATCGGCGAAGCAGATGGGGATGACGTGGCCTTCATCCATGGCCTTTTCGAAAGGCGCGTGCAGCGCGTTGTAGTCGGGTTCTTCGCCGCCGAGATATTTTTCCATGAGGTTCTCATCCATCTCGACGATCTGGTCGAGCATGGCGGCGTGGCAGCGGCGGACGGTGTCGAAGTCGGCTTCACCGGCATTGTTGAGGAGGCATTCGACGACGGCTTTGCCGTTGCCGGCCGGGAGATTGATGGGGAGGCATTCGAGGCCGAAAGTATCGCGGATCTGGGCGACGAGTTTTTCGAGGTCGATGTCGGGGGTGTCGATTTTGTTGATGATGATGGCGCGGGGGAGATTGCGTTCCCTGGCGGCATCCATCATGCGGCGGGTGACGACTTCGATGCCGGAGACGGCGTTGATGACGACGACGACGGTTTCGACGGCGGGGAGGCAGGCGATGGCCTGGCCGATGAGATCGGGGGAGCCGGGGGTGTCGATGAGGTTGATGCGCTTGCCGAGGTGATCCATGTGGAGGAGGGAGGGGTAGATGGAGTGCTTGTGTTCCTTTTCCTCCTTTTCGAAGTCGGAGAAAGAGGAACCGTCGACGACGGAGCCGCGACGGTTGACGGTGTTGGTGGCGAAGAGCATGGCGTCGGCGAGGGTGGTTTTGCCGCTGCCGCCGTGGCCGGTGAGCAGGACATTGCGGATGTCAGCGGTAGCGTGGGAGGGCATAGGTTTGGGCTCCTGCTTTTACAGATTGCGGCGAAATGCCCGGCAAAGCCGGACTACTTAATAGCGACGCCAAGAGAGGTGTGTAAGTATGGCCGAGGGGAGGGGGAGGGGGCAAGAGGAATCGGGGCGGTGAGGAGTCGGAGCGAACATTGAACACTGAAGATCGAACAAGGACGGCTGCGACGAGCGTTTCAATTCAGTGTTCGATGTTGCATATCGATGTTGCCGCATGTAACTGCCGACATTGTCCGTAGGCAGGCGGGCGGGCCGGATGATTCAATGGCGGGATGAGCCGAGCAGATGTTCAGAAGCTGGAGAAAAAAGCGTTGGGGCCGGGTATTTCGCCGGCGAGGCGGGGCGTTGGCAGGCTAGTGACCGGGATATCGGGGTGGGCACTAATCATCTTCATCATTGGAGCGCTGGCGTGGTTGGGGCTGATTCAGGTTTTGCTGCTGATTTTCTTCGGGATTCTGCTGGGAATTCTGTTGCGCAGTCTGGCGAATGCCGTGGCGAAGAGGACGAGTCTGAATGGCAACTGGTCGTTGGTGGTGGTTCTGATGGTGCTGGCGGGATTGCTGGCGCTGGGAGCATGGCTGGGGGTGCCGAGGCTGTCGAATCAGTTGACTTCCGTTTCGCAGAAGCTGCCGGAATCGATGGCGCGGATGAAGGCCAAACTGGAGCCGTATCCGTGGGCGAAGGCGCTGGTGGAGAATGTGGAGGAAGGAGGTTTGGCTGGAGATGCGCCGGGGCTGTTACGGAGGATCACGGGAGTCGCCCACCGGACGGTGGGAATCGTGTTGGATGTTGTGATCGTGATATTCCTGGGGCTCTATTTTGCATCTGCGCCGATCGACCACGTGGAGGGGGTGGTGGGACTTTTTCCGCCACGGCGCCGGAGGCGGATGACGGAGGTGATGCTGGAGATGGGGGAAACGCTGCGGCTGTGGATGCTGGGGCAACTGGTGCCGATGATCGTGATCGGGATGGTGACGGGAGTGGGGCTTTGGCTGATCGGAGTGCCAATGGCGGGGACACTGGGGGTACTGGCGGGGTTGTTCAATTTCATACCAAATTTTGGGCCGCTGGTGTCGATGGTTCCGGCGATGCTGCTGGCGATGACGGATTCGCCAGAGAAGGCATTCTGGGTGCTGGCGTTGTACGTAGTGGCGCAGACGCTGGAAGGGTACGTCCTGACGCCGCTGGTGCAGAAAAAGATGGTGCTGCTGCCGCCGGCGTTGACGATCAGCGTGCAGGTGTTGCTGGGGGTTTTGGTGGGAGGAATTGGGGTGGCGCTGGCCGCGCCGTTGACGGCGGTGGGATTGGTGCTGGTGAAGATGCTTTACGTGGAGGATGTGCTCAAGGAGCCGGCGGAGCTGCCGAGTGAGGCGCATGCGAAGGAGGATGAGGGGAAAGGCGAAATGAAGGAGGAGGTGCAGATGGGGCACGTGAGCCGTGCGGCCGGGAAGAAAAAGAGTGCACAGGTGAGATAAAGAGCGCCTTGGGGTTGATGCGACGGATTCAAACCACTTTGGAGAGAAGAGGCTCAAGCGGCGGAGAGGGATGGCCCGATAAATTGGAGCATGGGATTCGAGTTCACTTCGGTCGTGGCGAATGCAGGGAGGCTGCGGATTCTGGCGGCGCTGGCGCGGGAGGGGAGGGAGGCGGAGTTTGTCCGGCTGCGCGAGGTGACGGGGATGACGGATGGGAATCTGTCGGCTCACGCACGACGGCTGGCGGAGGCGGGGTTGATCTCGATCGAAAAAAGATTTCGAGAGGGGAAGCCGGTGACGTGGTTTCGGATTACCCAGGCGGGGAAGTATGCAATCAAGGCTTGCGCGAGGGAGTTGCTGGAGTCGGTGGAGGAGGGGGACGTGGGGGGTGAGGAGTGGGTGGATTAGAAGAATTTAGTCATTGAGTCATTTAATCATTGAATGATTGAAGGAATCAGAGGCAGCGGAGGGCGAGGAGGGTTTGGTCGTCGGTGGGAGGGGCGTTTTCGGTGAAGGCGGAGAGGGCGGAGCGAATTTTGGTGATACATTCCTGAGCTGGGGCGGACTTGCAATCGCGAAGAATCTGATCGAGGCGGGAGGTGCCGAAGAATTGGTGGGTTTTTGCGCCCTTGAGGGGGGCGGTGGCTTCGGTGATGCCGTCGGTGTAGAGGAGGAGCAGGTCGCCTTTTTCCAACTGGATGGTGGATTGCTCGTAGAGCTGCTCGTAGAGGATTCCCAGGGGGAGCGCGCCGGTTGCGTCGAGGGAAATGATGCGTTCGCCGCGGATGAGGCGGGGGGGATTGTGGCCGGCGCGGGCGTACGTCAACGTGCGAGTGAGCGGATCGAGGACAGCGTAGAACGCCGTGACGAAGGAGCCGTCGCGGGTGTAGGTGCGGGCGAGGTGGTGGTTGAGATATTCGAGGAGCTTGGCAGGGGGCGTGTGGGTATTGGGCTCGGTGTGGGCGATGGCGTGGGTGATGGCCATGAAGACGGCGGCGGGTGTGCCGTGGCCGGAGACGTCGGCGATGAACAGGCCGCATGCGCCGTCGTCAAGGGGGAAGAAGTCGTAGTAGTCGCCGCCGGCGCGGGCGCTGGTGTGATAGTGGGCGGCGATTTCGAAACCGGGAATTTTTGGGAGCTGAGGGGGCAAGAGAGAGCGCTGGATTTCGCCGACGACCTGGAGCTCGCGGTCGAGCGCTTTGAGCGCGTCGCTGAGCTGATTGCGGAGGACGAGATTCGTTGTGCCGCGGCCAAAGAGGCCGCTCTGCCAGTGGAGCATGGGGATCATCGCCTTGTCCATCTCGCGGCCGGCGGGCATGAGCATGATGGTGACGTTGATGCCCTGATTTGCCTCGTAGTGAGGGAGGGCGACCAGCGACTGAAAACCTTCGAGGTAAAAATGCGCCGGATCCTCGGCCTTCAGGCGCGCGGGCACATCATCGATGATGACGGGTGCATTGGCGTAAGCGATCTCGCCCAGAAGGCCGCCGGATAGGCGCGGGAGGAGATCGCGCTGGGTCCAGGGGTTGAAATGTTGCTTAAAGCGTGAGGATCGGGTGATGAGATAAAAGGGGGCCGCGACATTGCGCCGGGAGATGGAGACGTAGTCGTTGGCAGGGATCAGGCCGCCGATGTTGTCATAGTAGATGTTGACGAGGGTTTCAGGATCGGTGACGTCGGAGATGGCCTTCATCGTGTGATCGATGATCGCGAGCTCTTCCTGCCAGGGGCGACGGCCGAGGGGCATGGGGGAATGGTAGCAGGGGAAAACGCTTGGGGCGATGGAGAGACTAAAGTAGAGCGTCCCGCAGCGCCGGACTTACTCCTGGCCGGGGCGCGCACAAGGAATCTGAACGCCCCCTCACCCCAGCCCTCTCCCGATGGGAGAGGGAGTTTGCTTTCCAATCATCGCGCGTATTCGACAGAGCGGACTTCGCGGATCAAAGTGACTTTGATTTCGCCGGGATAAGTCATGGTGTCTTCGATTTTCTTGGCGATGTCTCTGGCGATTTTGTTGGAGATGGCGTCGTCCACCTGTTTGGCATCGACGATCACCCGCACTTCGCGGCCGGCCTGGATGGCGTAGGCTTGCCTTACGCCGTCGAAGCCGGTGGCGAGTTGTTCGAGGTCCTGGAGGCGCTTGATGTAGCGTTCGAGGGATTCGCGGCGTGCGCCGGGACGGGAGGCGGAGATGGCATCGGCGGCCATGATGATCGGTGTATATGGAGTCGTTGCGGGAACGTCGCCGTGGTGGCCTTCGGTGGCGTTGAGGACGGCTTCGGATTCATTGAATCTCCTTAGGAAGTCCTTGCCGATCTGGGGGTGGCCGCCTTCGGTTTCGTGGTCCATGGCTTTGCCGATGTCGTGAAGGAGGCCGCAGCGGCGGGCGAGGGTGCCATCGAGGCCGAGTTCGTCGGCGATGACCTGGGAGAGATAGGCGACTTCGAGAGAGTGGCGGAGGACGTTTTGGCCATAGCTGGTGCGATAGCCGAGCCGGCCGAGCATGGGGATAATGGCCTTGGGGATGTTGGGAATGTTGGCTTCCTGGACGGCTTCCTTGCCGATTTTGATCAGTTCTTCTTCCATTTCCTTGGTGGTTTGGGCGACGAGCTCTTCGATTCTGGCGGGATGGATGCGGCCATCCTGGACGAGGCGTTCGAGGGAGATTCTGGCGATTTCGCGGCGGACGGGATCGAAGCAACTGACGACGACGACGCCGGGCGTGTCATCGATGATGACATCGACGCCGGTGGCTTTTTCGAAGCTGCGGATGTTGCGGCCTTCGCGGCCGATGACACGGCCTTTCATGTCATCGCTGGGAATGGCGACGGTGCTGACGGTGTGGTCGCAGGTCTGCTCGGCGGCGTAGCGCTGGATGGCCTGAAGAATGATCTGGCGGGATTTTTCCTTTGCCTGCTCCTGAGCTTCTTCCGTGATGCGCTGAATGAGCGCGCCGGCTTCGTGGCGGGACTCATCCTCGATGCGGCGTAGGAGGATTTCCTTGGCCTGCTCGGGGGATAGGCCGGTGATCTGGAGCAGTTTCTGGCGCTGCTCTTCAAAGAGCTGGTCGAGTTGCTTTTCCTTGGCGGCGGAAGATTTGTCGCGCTGGGAGAGGCGGTTTTCGAGGTTGTCGAGGTTGCGCTCCTTGACTGTCAGCGTGTCGAGCTTGCGGTCGAGGGTGTCCTCGCGCTTGGCGAGGCGCTGTTCCTGTTCCTTCATCTGCCGCCGTTCGGATTCGTGTTCCTTGTCGAAGGCTTCCTTGAGGCGGACTTGTTCCTGGCGCGCCGAGAGGGCGACTTCTTTGGCGAGCGTTTCGGCCTCTTTGCGGGAGGTTTCGCGGATGCGGTCGGCCTCGGTTTTGGCCTGACCGACGAGGCTTTTAGCGCGACTGCTGAGAACGAGATAGACGGCGACTGCGCCGACGAGGAGGCCGATTGCGGCCCCAAGAGATATCCAGAGCGCTGGCATGTGTCCCCTTCACGATCATGCGGAGAAATAGAACGGGGACGGCTCTGAGCCGTGGTGGGCGGCGGGTCTTGTGCATAGTCCGGCGTGGCACTGGCAGCGAACTGCCGGTGGCACACGGGACACTGGCGGACAAGCCGCCAGTGGCACCCTACTCGACCTGGTCGGTCAGGGGATCATCCCTGAAAACTGTGTCGATAGGACCGCTGCGCGGCTCCTGGGCACCGGGGGGTGCTCGAGGAGGCGCGTGTCGTAATAGCCCGGCCGACGGCCGGACCGCCGTGCTGAGGAGCTGCGCTGGACGAAGGCTCGTCAGCGGCAGGAGATGGGGCATGGGCCGGTTGGCCGACTGCCAAATCTCGAGCAGGACCAATGCTATGAGGAACATTAGTCCGCTGATCAGCACAAGTTGTACGCCGTAGTACACCACGTTTGGAATCCCGCAGGTGTGTGGGGCAGGATGCCCGACGCACCAGGATGTCGCGTCAAAAGCCTGTCAGAGGCCGGCCATCCGCTTTGGCCAGCGCCCGTTGGGTTCGCACCTGAAGGCGGGCAGGAGTGCCCGACAAACTGATGCGGACCTCGTGTTTATACTTTTGTATAATACGTGTACCTTGGCGTGTTTGCAAGAAATGCTGAGGTAGGGTTCAGGAAGAGAATGGTCCGAATTCAGAACCAGAATTCAGAAGGGTTGATATGAAACGGGTGCATTGGGCCGTAGGTTTAGCGTTGTTGATGGGATCGATGGCAGCGGCGGCGGGGCCGAATGTGCGGATGATGCGGGTGCCGGAGGGAGGGATTCAGCCGCAGGTGGTGGTGGATCAGAGGGGAGTGGTGCATTTGCTGTATTACAAGGGGCATGAGGCGCGTGGGGATTTGTTCTATGTGAAGTCGGAAGATGGGGGAGGGGTGTGGAGTTCGCCGGTTCGGGTGAATAGCCAGGCGGGGAGCGGGCTGTCGATTGGGACGATTCGGGGGGCGCATATCGCGGTGGGAAGGAATGGACGGGTGCATGTGGCGTGGATGGGGTCGGATCGAGCGGAGCCCAAGCCACCCGGGGGGAAAGGAACGCCGATGCTGTATGCGCGGATGAATGATGCGGGGACGGGGTTTGAGCCACAGCGCAATGTGATTAGCCAGAAGGTGGGCCTGGATGGAGGGGGATCGGTGGCGGCGGATGGGCTGGGGACTGTTTATGTGGCATGGCATGCGCCGGCGACGGCCAAGGCGGGGGAGGAGAATCGGACGGTGTGGGTGGCACGGTCGAGCGATGAGGGGAAGACGTTTGAGCGCGAGAAGAAGGCTTGGGAGGAGCCGACCGGGGCTTGCGGGTGCTGCGGGATGAGGATGTTCGCGGATGCGAATGGTGGGGCTTACATTTTGTATCGGTCGGCCACGGAAATGGTCCATCGGGATATTTATTTGCTGATGGCGAAGGATGGGATGGAGTTTACCGGCAAGAAGGTCGGCCAGTGGGAGATTGGCAAGTGCGTGATGAGCAGCGCATCGTTTGCGCCGGCGAAGGCGGGAGCGGTGGCGGCGTGGGAGAGTCAGGACCAGGTGTTTTGGGCAAAGGTGGATGCGGCAACGGGAAAAGTAGGGGAAGCGATTGCGCCGCCGGGGAGAGGGAATAACCGGAAGCATCCGGCGGCGGCGGTGAATTCGGCGGGACAGCAGATTTTGGTTTGGACGGAGGAGACGGGGTGGAACAAGGGAGGGAAAGTGGCGTGGCAGGTGTTTGATGCGGAAGGGAAGCCGGTGGAAAATGCTTCGGGGAAGATAGATGGGCTGCCGGTGTGGAGCATGGGGGCGGTGTTTGCGAATGGAGACGGTTTTGTGATCGTGTATTAGGGTAGGGGCGAGCGATGGCGATTCGGTTCAATTGTGAGTGTGGGAAGAAGCTGAGTGCGCCGGATTTTTATGCGGGGCGGGAGGGGAAGTGTAATCATTGCGGGAAGCGATTTGTGATTCCGGGGGAACTGCGTGAGTCAGCGCCATTGGAGAGCGGGGGCGGGACGGCAACGGCCGCGCCGGGCGCGGCGACATTGACGTATCAGGTGAATCCGAAGGCGGTGGTGAAGCGCGGGCCAAAGAGATCGGCGCGGGATTACACGTATTTGATCTTGATCGTGGCGATGCTGCCGCTGTTTTGGCTGATGCTTAGCGAAGAAGATGCGGGGAAGCGGCTGGAAAAATCACTGGGCGAGGCTTCGCCGGGGGCGCAGAGCCGCGTGGCGGCGATCAAGCAGGAGTTGAAGGTGGAGGGGCCGCTGCCGGATTGGATTTTGCCATATTTGGATGATGACGGATTTGATGACCTGCCGGGCGGAAGGATCTTTGATGGACTGCCGGAGGGGAAGATCCAGGGGGCGATGCTGGCGCGGTGGTCGCACGCGCACTGGGGGTTTGCGGCGGTGGCGGCGGTGGCCTTTTGGTCGTTGATCCTCACGTTTTTCCCGCGGGGAACGGCCGAGCCGAAGCACTTGTTTTATGTGGGATTGTTCACGGGGACGGCGGGGATCGTGTTGTTGTTTATCGTGCAGGCGCTGGCCAATGCGACGCGGGGATGGATTCCGATTGGGGGCGGAATTGTGTCGCTGTTGTTCTGGCTGTTCAAGCTGATCGCGGGATCGTACGACGCGGCGTTGGATCCGAACGCGAATTTTTTCGTGAGCGCATTCGGGTTCATGGTGGGGGTGGGATTGCTGGAAGAGTCCGTGAAGGCGATTCCGCTGCTGTGGCACACCAACAGCGTGGGGAGCTTGAGCTGGAGGGCGGCGGTGCTGTGGGGGCTGGCGTCGGGGATTGGATTCGGGGTGTCGGAGGGGATCATGTACAGCGGGGATTTTTACAATGGGATCACGGGGGTGGATATGTATGTGGCAAGGTTTGCCTCGTGCGTGGCGCTGCACGCGGTTTGGAGCGCATCCGTGGCGATATTCATTTATCAGCAGAGGGAGCTGGTGGAGGCGGCGGTCGGGCCCTGGGAGTGGATCAACGCGGCGTTTACGGTGGTGATCGTGTCGACGTTTTTGCACGGCCTGTATGACACGATGATGAAGAAGGATTATGTGGTGGGCGGAGTGGTTGTGGCCGCGGCCAGCGTCTTTTTTCTGGGGATGCAAATTGAATATATGAGGAAGAAGGGGGGGAAGAGACGGGTGGTGGGGGCGTATGGGGCGTAGGGGAATTTTCGCTTTGCGATTTGCGATTGGCGATTTGCAGAAATACAGAACAGCGGCCAGAGGGCTGGCCGCTGTTCGCTGTTCCGTCAAAGCCGGACTTAGCCAACTCGCGATTAGCGACTGGTGTCGCGGTCGTTGGAGATGCGGTCGGTCCGGTTGTTGTCGCTCACTTTGTTGCCGTAGCGGTCGTAGGCCTTGTCGCGGACGTCTTTGTTGATGTCGCGCATGGCGGTGACGACGCGGGCGGGGACGCCCTGGTCCTTGAGGTAGCGCTCCTGCTCGGTGGTGAGCTCGAAGAACTGGCCGGTGCGCTCGAGGCGGGTGATCATGTCGTCAGCGCTGAGTCCGGCCTTGTGCATGGCGACGACTTCATCCATGGTGACGTAGCCATCGTTGTTGATGTCGGCGGTGCGGGCGCTGCGGGCATCGTCGGGGGAGGCGGGGTTGTCGCGGGCGCGTTTGTCGGCGGCGATGGCATCATCGCGATGCTTGGGGTCGGATTTGTCGAGCTGGGAACCGATCAGGTAGCCGCCGCCAGCGCCAAGAGCGCCGCCGATGAGGGCGCCCAGGAGGCGGTTATTTTTGGCCAGCGCCCCGCCGGCGACAGCGCCGCCGACGCCGCCGATCACAGCGCCTTGGGTCTTTTTGTCGCCGGGAAGGCTGTCGCAGCCGGCAAGCGGGGCAAGGGCGAGGGAGGCGATAAGCAGGGTAATCATTGTTTTGTGCTTGAGCATGTCTGGCTCCTTTGAAGTTTGGATTTGGTACAGCTACCCGCTTGCTAAAGCGAATGCTGTGCCGCGTGTCCTGCCGATAACTCCAGACATGGCGACGCGATTGCCGGTTTGGGTGAGATCGAGAAATAATTCAGCGCTTATGGGCGAGGCGCCCATGCCACGGAGTGCGCATGCGAGCGAAGTGGAGCTTGTGGCGGATGAGGGGCATTTTAAGAGGGTAGTGCTCGAGGGGATGCTGTGTGCGAAGGTGAGCCTGGATATCGCGACGGCGGATTTCAAGGCGATGCTGGTGCCGCGCGAAGGGAGGAGGAGAGCGCCGTCGATTGTGGAGGTGTTTCGGAAACTGGCCGAGGGCGGGGTGGAGATTCGCTTGATGCATTCGGGGACGCCGAGCGAGGCAGCGCTGCGCGAATTGAAACGCGCGCTGCCGGAACGGTTGACGATTCGGCGCTGTCCGAGGCTGCACGCGAAGGCGGTGGTGGTGGATTGCAGCGCCATGTACCTGGGGAGCGCGAATTTAACTGGCGCGGGACTGGGGGCCAAGGCAGATGGGAGGCGGAATTTTGAGCTGGGGATTTGGACGAAATCCAGTGCCCTGATCGATGGTGTCCTGGAACACTTTAATGCGCTCTGGGAGGGGAGGAGATGCGTGGATTGCAGGAGGAAAGATATTTGTCCGGTGCCGCTGGAGGAGCCATGCTTGTGAAAATTGCGTGAGCCGGGATTTATCATCAAATTGCCTGCCTCTTTAACTTTGCTGTTTCGTGAGATTTGGGATTAGGGGAGCGGAATGGTGAGTGTGCGCGCGGCTTTGGCGTGAATGGCTGGGCACGGCATTTGCGTTATGGCTGGGTGCGTGCGGGGGACAGAAACGTGGCACGGCGTTGGGAGTTGACTATGTCCCTCTCCAATCGCCGGATCGGAATTCGGTATGGGTTGGCATTCGTGTCGGTCGCCTTGGTGGCGCTGCTTCGTTGGGCGTTGCAACCAGCGCTGGCCGACGCTGCGCTCATACTCTTTGTGCTGCCCATAGTCCTCAGCGGCTGGTATGGCGGCATCGGTCCGGCCTTACTAGCTACGGTGCTCGCGACTGCGGCCGGCGCATTTCTGTTCATGCCCGCGGGTCGATCGTCGAGCCAGTTGGGATACAACGACTTCGCGCGGGTGCTGGTGTTCTTCATCGTCGGGGTGGCCCTAAGCATTTTTAACGATGTGCTGCACGGCACCCACAGACAGTTGGCGCTGCGCAACGCTGAGGCGCAGCGGCAGAAGAAGGCAGCGCAGCGCAGCAAGGAACGGCTGGCGCGAGTGATCGATTCGGCGATGGATGCGATCATCAGCGTGGATGGGCAGCGGCGAATTGTCGTGTTCAATCGGGCCGCGGAAAAGCTGTTTGGATTCAGCAGCACCGATGCGCTTGGGAAGCCGATCGACCAGTTCATCATCGATGACTTCGGCTTGGCTGGCAGCGCGGAGGGAGATGTAACCGCTTCGGGGACACTTCGGATATCGCGGCCGACCCGCGCCAAGACGAGGCGGGGGGACGTGATCCCGGTCGAAGCGGCGGTTTCGCAGAGCGCGGATGGGGAGAATCCGCTGTGGACGCTGATCGTGAGGGATGTATCCGAGCGTGAGCGGGTGCAGCGCGAGTTGGAGGAGGCGAACCACGCCAAGGACCAGTTTTTGGCGGTGCTGAGCCATGAATTGAGGACGCCGTTGACGCCGGTTCTGGCGTCGGTAGCGGCAATGCAGGAGGACCCGACGATCCCGGCCGAGGCGCGGGCGTCGTTGCGAATTGTGCGGAGGAACGTGGAGCTGGAGGCGCGGCTGATTGATGATCTGCTGGATCTGACACGGGTCAGCCGGGGGAAATTGCAGATGGTCAGCGAGGTGGTGGCGGTTCACGATTTGATCCGCAGCGCTGTGGAGACGGCCTGCCAGGAGGAGGCGCAGGCCAAGCGGCTGTCGATCGTGCTCGAACTGGATGCGGAGCATGATGAGGTGTGGGGGGACCCGGTGCGATTGCAGCAGGTGATCTGGAATCTGCTGAGGAATGCGGTGAAGTTCACATCGCCGGGGGGAAGGATCGAAGTGCGGTCGAGGAATGTGGACTCGCTGCTGGTGGTGGACTTCATCGATAATGGGATGGGAATCGATCAGCAGGCCTTGCCGCGAATATTCAATGCGTTCGAGCAGACCGAGGAGGCGGTGAAGAAGCGGTTTGGGGGCCTGGGACTGGGGCTGGCGATATCCAAGGGGCTGGTGGAGGCGCAGGGAGGAAGATTGACCGCGCACAGCGACGGGCTTGGCAAGGGCTCGCGCTTTACGCTGGAGATGATTCTGGCGGAGGCGGGAGTGGGTGCGAAGCGGCAGAAGGCGAGTGCGCGGCGGGAGAGCGCGCCTGCGCCGTTGAACATTTTGCTGGTGGAGGACCATGAAGACACAGCGCGGATCATGTCGAAGCTGCTGCGGAGC
This sequence comes from Tepidisphaeraceae bacterium, assembly GCA_036001665.1. Classification (GTDB taxonomy): domain Bacteria; phylum Planctomycetota; class Phycisphaerae; order Tepidisphaerales; family Tepidisphaeraceae; genus JBGPEF01. The sequence goes on along the minus strand of DASYUA010000107.1, from coordinate 90,383 downwards.
TTTGAGCATCGGGTGACGTGGGTGGCGAATTTTGCGACGGCGGTGGAGGCGGTGGAGGCGGATCATTTTGATTTGCTGATCAGCGACCTGGGGCTGCCGGATGGCAATGGGAGGGATCTGATGCGGCAGGCGAAGAAGAAGAATTCGATTCTGGGGATCGCGTTAAGCGGATACGGGATGGAGAGCGATGTGCGGGCCAGCATGGAGGCCGGTTTTGCGGAACATCTGACCAAGCCGGTGAATATCGTGCAGTTGCAGGAGGCGATCAGGCGGGTGACGGGGAATTGATCGGTGGGGTCGTCTCCTTAGCGCGGTCATAACCTTCAACGCGGCGGATGAGATCGAGGAGAGAGTGGATTTCGGCGTTGGCAGCGTCGATTGCCTTGGTCTCCTTGAGACGGCGCTCGGCGAGAGTGGCCTGGTCGGTGATGGGCATGAAGCCATAAAGGCCGCCGGTGCCTTTGAGTTGATGGAGCATGGAAGCGAGGCCGGCGAGATCGCCTTTGGATTGCAAAGTTGAAAGATCGTTGACCATTCGCGGCAGATCGTTGACGAAGGTGATGAGGAAATCGGCCATCTCGGGATCGGTGGCGACGGTGCTGCGGAGGGGTTCAGTCCTTATCGGAATGGTTTTTGTCGGCGGCGGGGCGGGGGCTTTGCTGTTGGCGGCGGTCTTATCTGCACGAATGTGGCGGGCGATAGCGTTGAGCATGACAGCCTTTTCAATGGGTTTGGTAAGGTAGTCGGTGCATCCGGCCTTAAGGCACTTTTCGCGGTCCTGCGACATGGCATGGGCGGTGAGCGCGATGATCGGCAGCGTGAACCCATTGTTGCGGAGGTTGGCGGTGGCGGCATAGCCATCGAGTTCGGGCATCTGCATGTCCATCAAGATCAGATCAAATGGTTGGCCGGTCTGAGCGGCCTTGGTTGCTTTTTCGCAGGCGATGCGGCCGTTATCGGCGATGGTGACCTGGGCCCCGGCCTGCTGGAGATAAAAAGCGATGACACGCTGATTGTGAAGTCCATCCTCGGCGAGGAGCACGCGGGCGTTGAGCCGTGGGTCTTCGAGTTGCGTTTTCTGATCAGCGGATGTGGCGGACGCAGCATCGGTGACAGACTCATCACGTTCCACCATCATTGGGACGCCATGGAGGCTGCCGGTTTGAACGGTGAGGACAAAGCGGCTGCCATAGCCCACGCGACTTTGCGCGGTAATAGTCCCGCCGAGTATCCCGGCAAGGCGCCGGGAGATCACCAGACCCAGACCAGTGCCGCCAAAGCAGCGCGTGGTGGATGCGTCGGCCTGGCAGAAGGGACGGAAGAGCCCGGAGAGCTGCTCGGGGGACAAGCCGATGCCGCTGTCAAGGACTTCAACGCGTAGCCGCGGCTCGGGGCCGGCGGTGTCGTGATCGAGGCTGACGACAGCCTGGATGCCGCCGGTGCGGGTGAATTTGATGGCGTTGCCGATGAGGTTGAGAAGGATCTGACGGAACCTTGTGGGATCGGTCCGGATGGTCTCCGGGACTTGGCCGGCAAAGGTGACGCCGAGCTTGATGCCCTTCTCGATGGCGCGAACGCGCATGAAAGAGACAGCCTCATTGACGATCTGGCTCGGGCGGCAAACGATGCGCTCCACATCGAGCTTGCCTGCCTCGATCTTGGAAAGGTCTAGAATGTCGTTGAGCACGGACAAGAGATGTTCGCTTTCGCGGCGGATGGTGCTGACGCATTCGAGGCGATCGGAGGAGGATTGGTCAGGGGCAAGCAGCATGTCGGTGTAACCGAGGATGGCGGTCATGGGGGTGCGGATTTCGTGGCTCATGTTGGCGAGGAATTCGCTTTTGGCGCTGTTGGCGGCTTCGGCTGCGTCCTTGGCGGCCAGCAACTGGACTTCGGCTTGCTTTCGGTCGGTGATATCACGAATGAAGGCGGTAAAACTGTGCTTGCCGCGGGATGTGACGGGCGTAATCCAGAGCTCAACGGGAAATTCTTCGCCGCTGCGGCGAAGCGCGACGATTTCGATGCGTTTATTGAGGACCGGCCCCTCACCCATCGTTTTGAAGTGCTCGATTCCGCGCAGGTGCATGTCACGGTAGCGAGGGGGGATGATCGTCTGGTGGAGCTGGACTCCGACTGCCTCTTCGCGGGACCAGCTGAACATGGATTCGGCCTGAGCATTCCAGGCGGTGATCACACCGGAGGAGTCAATCGTGATAATGGCGTCGAGGGCCATCTCGAGGATAACACTCTTGGCCTGATGGGCGGCCTCCGCGGCTTCCTTGGCCTGTTGGAGCTCGCGTTCGTTGCGGAGAAGGGCTTCGTTGGCCTCCTTCAATTCGCCAGCGTAGGCAAGACGTTGCTGGGAGATGAGCAAGACCTCCTCGGCCGATTTGCGTTCGATGGCGTAACGGATGGCGCGGGTGATGATGTTTTCGGGCTGGCCTTTTACCAGATAATCCTGGGCCCCCTGTTGCAAGGCGGCGATTGCGGCCGATTCGTCATCCAATCCGGTGAGAACAACAACCGGGATGCTCGGACAGTGCTGGCGGGTGCGTTGGAGCGTTTGCAGGCCCTGACTATCGGGCAGGCCGAGATCGAGAAGGAGCGCGTCGAAGCGCTGGTGCTGCAAATGAACGATGGCCTGGTCGAGGCGAGTGACATGAGTGAGATGAAAGCGGCGGGAGGTGGTATTCGCCAGTGCGTGGCGCATCAGCGCAGCATCAGCCGGATTGTCTTCCACCAGAAGAACATTGACATCGATGGGGTTCATCGAAGGCGGAGCGTGATCGGCGAATTCCAAGCGCGGAAGTCAGAACACAGCAATCTGGTGTAGTATCGACTTGAAGAGAGGCGTGCGTTTGTTGCTTGAAGAGCTTTTTACAAGTTTGCGGGCGCGAGGTCGTGGGACGCGAAATCTACGGCAATTTATAGGTCGGGCCTGAAGGGAATCTCACGGTCTTCGGATGACATGCGCACGGCGATCTGGCCTTCCTGGGATTTACACAGGTCGCGAGCGAGTGCGGAGGCCTGGGTTTCTTCATTGGCCCAGATGGTGCCAATGATTTTCTTGGGCTTGTCGTTTTCGAGGAGGATTACAGAAAAAGTCATGGTTGCTCCCAACGGCTGAGCTCGGCCTGACCTGTTTTTGGATATCGGTCGAGGACGACTGATGGGACCAATGAGCAAAAGGTGCGCCGTATGGCAAATTGCTGTAGAAACGCCACTGGTGGGGGTGGGGGCGCGGGTTTTTGCGTCAGATTCGGAAGATATTGCCGGAACCGAAGCCGCCGATGTCGGATTTGGCCTCTTCGAAAGGGACGGGGCCAATCACCTGGGCCTGGTAGGTGAGGAGTCGGGCCGAGGCATCCTGCCAGGCATTTGGAGGCAGGCCAAGTTTTTCGGTGCAGAGACGGGTGAGGAGCTGCTCGCGGCTCCAGCCGGTTTGGCGGCCAACCTGGGGAAGGAATGTGCCCGACCGGGCCTGGCAGGTGAGATAAATCCCATCGTTGAGAGGATCGAAGTCCAGAGGAGTGGGCGCGGGTTTCATAGGTGAAAGGATGGAGAGCTCCAGGTCGAGCCGGGGAAGTTCGGATAGGGTGACGGGGGCGGTGCGGAAGCGCGGATCGCCCAGGACGCCGCTGGACATTTCGTAAATACAGCGGATGAGAGGAGTGCGGGCGTCGAGGCGGCCAACGCAGCCGCGCAAACGGTGGGAATTGCGGTCGTGCAGGGAGACAAAACAGCCGGCGGGCATGTTGAGGATGGGATCGGAGCTGGCGGGGACCAGTTGGTCGGCCGCGCCCCGCAGCGCATGGCGGATGCAGGTGCGGGCGATGTCAAGGAGGATGCGCTGGTGGGCAGGGGAAAGTTCCATGGTTTTGGCGCTTAATGATATCAGGAAAGGGGGCCCCAACCGCGATAGATCGCGGTTGGGGGCCCGGGGGGGATTGATTCATTGAATCATTGAATCATTGATTCATTGCCGGAGCGGCGGGGTATAATTGCGGAGGCCGGAGTTGTTCATGATGTATTTCATCGCGATGTTTGTGGATTCGGATGGGCCGCTGCTGATTGCCCTGGCGGTGGCAGCGCTGGTGGTGATCTTGGCAAGCTCGGCGGGCAAAAAGCGCCCGATGATCAGCGCGGAGAAGGCGCACACGTGCAGGGGTTGCGGAACAGTGCATCCGGGATATGCAAATTTCTGTCGGCGGTGCGGGCAGAGGCTGGGATAAAACGGGCAAAGCCGTTCGGCGGCCTGATTCGAATTTTTCCTGTTTTTTAAAGATATGCACCGGCTATGGCGCGTTTCTTGTAGCGCATGTGCATGAGCTGGGCAATTTCGGCTCGGTTCTCCTTTTTGTTTGAAGGAGTTTTGTCATGGCACATGCAATTCACTATTCGGAAGCCGCCGGAGATGTGATGGAACATCGGGCGGCGTACCAGGCCTACCGAATCCTGCAGACCGGGTTTTTCCTGGCGCCGGTGATCGCGGGGCTGGATAAGTTTTTCGACAAGCTGGTGTATTGGGAGATGTATCTGTCGCCGTTTGCCTCGCGGATGATGCGGGGACACGATCACTCGTTCATGCAGGTGGTGGGAGTGATCGAAATCGTGGCGGGTATTGGAGTGCTGTTGAAACCGAGATTTTTCGCGTATGTCGTGTCGTTGTGGCTGCTGGGGATCGTTGTGAATCTGTTGCTGTGTCACCAGTTCTACGACATTGCGCTGCGGGATTTTGGGTTGTCATTGGGTGCACTGGCGCTGGGAAGGTTGGCGACGGAGTTTGACAGGCATCCAAAGATCGGGGAGTGAGGATCGCTTGCTCAAAGGCCCTTGTGACTTTACGGGCGATCTGAGGCCAGTCGGTGTTTTTGGAGGCAGGAATGTAAAGAGTGGCCGGCCGCAGGTTCTCAAGTGCGACCCCCGCGCGGTCCGATAACTGGGCAATAGATGCTCAGTCAACTGGTGCAGGCTCTGGTGGTCTCCAAGAACGAGGCGGCAGATGAAGTGCTGCTGGAGGCGATGCGCGCGGGGAATGAAGCGGAGAAGGCGCTGGCGCTCAACGCGTTGTTTCGCCGCGGCACCCTGAAGGGGCTGACGGGCGTGGTGGAGCAATACAGCGATCTGCCCAATCCGCTGCAAACGGTGGTGCGGGGGAATGTGAAACAGTTGCACCAGGCGCTGCGCGAATGTTCCAAGAGCACGCACCAAAAGGTGGCGCTGGCGGCCATCCGGTTGATCGCGGCCGGGAAGCAGGGAAAACTCACTTACATTTTGGCCGAGGGCTTGCACGGGACGGATGATTTTCTGGCGAAGAACGCCTGCGATGCGATCGTGGAGTTGGCGCGGTGGGCGGCGACTTTGACGCGGAAATTACAAAGAATGCATTCACGCCCAGAGGGGCAGACGGAGGAGAAGAAGGACGATGCGGGGGATCCCGGCGAGATTTACGAGCAGTTGATGACGGAGCGGCCGGAAATCGAATACGCGGTGGCGCGGGCGATCGACGTGCATCGCGGAAAATATGGTGCGGAACTGCTGCGGGCGGCGTTGCTGCTGGCCGACTGGCCATTGAGCAAGACGCTGGCGATCCTGCACACGCCCAAGCACGGCGGACAGAGCGCGATGGTGCGGCGGCTTCAGCAGACGCCGGACAGCGAGCACGTTGAGGCATTTCTGCTGGGGGCGTCGCAGGGTGGACTGCGGTCGCATTTTGGGGCGGTTTTCTCGCACATCGCCGAGCCGCCGGTGCTGGATGCGCTGCTGCGGCGGACGCACTGGCTGAAGGATGGCCAGCTTCAGATTTGCATGCACCAGGTGGCGCGAGGGGTGTGGTGGGATGATGCGGAATTGACCCGGGATTTGCTGCGGCGCGATGATGAGGATGCTGCGCGGATCGGGGAATGGATCAGCGTGTCGGGGATGCACGATGTGATGCAGGATGAACGGCTGGAGAAGCTGCGGCAGCATCTGGGAAACCATTTCATGGGACGGCTGCGGTTGCTGCGGCTGGCGATGCGGCGGCCGAAGGGGGCGTCGATGACGCTGCTCAAGGCATTTTTGTTGGATCCGGACGAGCGGTTGGCGCGGCTGGCGGTGCGGGAAATCGTGCGACGCCGGCCGGCCGATTTTGAGAACATGTTGATCAAGCTGACGACGAGCGCGCCGGATTCGGTGCGGAGGGTGATCAGCCGGGCCGTGGGGCAGGTTGGGTTTGAGAATTTCTGGGAGCGGTGGGATCGGCTGGATGGCGAGACTCGAAAGGCCGCGGGGCGGGCGATGCTGAAGGTGTTGTCGGATGGGCTCAAGCGGCTGGAGCGGAAAATTCGCGGCGGCGCGCTGGAGCAGCGGATCAAGGCGATATCAATTGCTCAGGAACTGGGCGTGGCCGATTCGCTGGAGATGGTGTTGACGCAGGCGTGCGCCGACCCGAATCCAAAGCTGCGGAGCAAGGCTGTGGCGGTTTTGGCGGAGATCAAGGGGATGCCGCCGGAGGTCGTCCTGGAGAAGGCGCTCAATGATGTGGATCCCCGGGTGCGCGCCAACGCGATTGAAGTTCTGGAGGCGAAACATCGCGTTGAGTTTGTGCCGCTGCTGGCCTCGCGGGCGCGATCGCCGCACAGCCGGGAGCGGGCCAATGCGATCAAGGCACTGGCGAGCATGCGGGTTGGGGCGGCAGCGCCGCAGTTGATCAGCATGATGCAGGATGAGCGGGCGGAGCATCGGATTTCCGGGCTGTGGGCGCTGCGGGAGATCGGTGTGTGGAACATGATCAATGAGGTGGGAAAACTGGCAAAGGCCGATCCGAATTTGCGGGTGCGCAGGTACGCGATGACCGTGCTGCGGAGCGTGGCGGAGATGATCCAGAAGACGAAAAAGACCGGAAGCTGATGGAGAATTGATGCTGCGATCGATGATTCAATTTCATATGGGAATCCTGGCCGCAAAGCAGGTGAAGCTGGAGGATGTCTTTCAGAGCACGAAGGACAGCATGAGCCAGGAGGCGGGGCCGGAGCGGTTGATCGCCCTGGGGCTGGGGGCGCTGGCGGTGGTGGTGGTGCTGATCATTCTCCAGTACCGGCGGAAAGCGGATGTGGTGGCCAGGCCGGTGAACCATCAAAACCGGCTGATCAAGGAAGTGATGAAGACGGTGGCGCTAAAAGAGGCGGAGATGAAGCAGCTCAAGCAGTTGGCGGATGAGGCATCCTGTTCGAACCCGCTGGTGCTGTTGATGTGTCCATCACTGATGGCCAAGGCGCTGGCGGGCAAGTCTGCCGAGGAGAGGAAGGCGATTGCGCCGATGATCAAGAAACTGACGACGGGGAATGAATGAATTTCTAATTTGCGAATCGCGATTGCAATCGGGGAAAAGCGCGGGCTGCTCCTTTGGAGCAGCCCGCGCTGTTTGATCGGGGAGCCTTTTAGTCGCGGACGCGGAAGAGGAAGGTCCGGTGGTGGGAGGCCTTGCGGGTCTTGTGCTTTGCCTTGACAGCGGCCTCTTCGTGCTTGGCCCGCGCGACGGTGGTTGAAGCGGAAGCCGCGGCCATTGGGGTGGCGGGGGCGGAGAGGACCGTCGGCTGGTTGGAAAAGGCGTTGTCAACCAGGAAGAAGTCGTCGCTGTTGACCGAGTTGCTGAGGTTGGGATCGCCCTCGCGCCAGGGCTGGCGGGGGAAGGTGAGATTGTTGGGATTGCTGCGGTTGGCGAAACTGGCGTCGAGGGCGGCGTAGTCGTCGGCGTCTATGTCGCCGTCGAAGTCGCGATCGCCGTAGTAGGTGTATTTCAGGAGAACCGTATTGGCGTCAACGGCCTCGCCGTTGAACGTGGTCAGGATCGGAGCGCCCGAGCCGTTGTCGTTGAGGATGATGCCGACGCCGGTGGCGTGGCGGGCATTGGCGGCGGCGCTGGCGGAGCGAACGCCCAAGCCATTCCAGAGCCCGCCGTTGCGGCCGCTGCGGAGCAGGGCCATGAGCGTGTTCCAGTCGGCCATCTTGTTGCCGGAGGTGCTCTGGAGAATGACATCGCCATCGCCGATATCAAGCGCTGCGCCGGCGGCGATGGTCAGCCCCCGGGTGCGCAGAAGCTTGTTGCCGCCGGGAACGAAGACAGCTTTGGAGGTATCGTTGAGGGTGAGTGATTTGAGGTGCTGGCTGGAGGAGGAGTTCAGGATGGTGGTGCCGTTGACGACGATGTTGAGCGTGGCGTTGCCAGCGCCATCGTTGTTGCCGGTGAGGTCGTCGGCGGTGGAATTATAGGTGCCGGCATTTACGGTGATGGTGTTATTGCCCCCGCCGCCGTTGAGTACGGGGCTGAAGCCGATGCTGGCGGCGACGGTCAGAGAATCATCGGGATCGCTGGCGGTGTTATTGCCGAGGTTGAAACTGGCGAAGTTGAGGCCGGTGTGGCGGAACGTGCCGCCGCCGGGGACGGTAATGTCCGTGCCGTTGATCGTGAACGACTCCGCAGCGTCGGTGCCCTTGACGATGAGGGTGTCGTTGCTCTGGCCCCCATCGATGAGCAAGCCTCCGGCGGGAAGCGGGTTGCCATTGGTGAAGTCGAGGGTGAAGGTGTCGGTCCCCTGGCCGCCGGTGAGGGCAAGGTTGTTAATAGAGGCCTTGGTCATATCGACATCAGGGGGATCGACGGCCGGGTCGTGATTTTTCCAGACGTGAACGTGGCTGCCGCCGGGGCTGTCAAGGCGAACGTAGAAGGTGTCGGGGGCCGTGGTGCCGTTGACCACTGGCACGCCAGGCGTGAAATTGAAATTGAGTATTTCCTGGGTAGCGTGGAGTCCCCCGTTGGCCGCGGTAAAGCCGACGTACGCGCAATGAGAGCCCACGGTGCCGGCGATGTCGACGGTGTTATGAATGCTGACGGTTTTTGTGCGGTCCGTGGTGTCGGTAATGGTGTAGAGCAGGGTGGTGCCGTCGTAGGCGACGTCAACATGGTAGATGACTCCGTTGCCTGCCAGACCGTCAAAATCAATGCCAAAGGGAGCGACATTCGTCCCGGTGTTAAGGGCAGTGCCGATGGTGTCGTTCATGGCGCCGTTTACATAGACGCCGCTGTGATTGAGATTGGGATAAAAGTCAAACTTGATGCCCACGCTGTTGGGCATACCTGCGAAGCCAAGGGCGCCGCCGCCGCCGCCGATCGCCTGGGGGCTGTTGCCCTGGATGGTAAAGGTGAAACCATCAGCGCCGTTGCTGGCAGAGACCTGGAAATCAAAGTTGGCGGTGAAGCTGTCAATTATCTTGACATTGGAAAGCCAGGCAGCGCCGACCGCGTCATTGGCGGCGGGAACAAGCCGCAGGCGATTGTTTGCCAGGGCAGCGCCCGGGGGTGGATTCGGTATGGGAAGGCTGACCAGCGAGAGCCCGGTGGTGTCGGCCGGGAAGGATGCGTAGTTCACGACAGGCGTGCCGCTGGGAAGAACGCCGGCGGGATCACTGTAGGTGAATGCAGAAGTGCCGACGGCATTGACCGCGGCGATGCGATACCAGAGTCGAGAGACGTAATTGCCCGGGACAGAGGCGCTCTCACTGGGTCCAGGGTTGACAAAGGTGAAGGTGGTGGGAGTGGGCACGCTGGCGATGACGAAGGTGCCATTGAAACTGCTGGCAGTCGCGCCAGTGATGGTGACGGTCGAGCCGGCAGTCAATCCGTGGGGCGAGGAGGTCGTGGCGGTAGTGCTATTGACACTGCGGTTGAGGCCGGCCAGCGGGGTGCCGACTTGATCTATGCAAGCGCCGATATTGGGAGTGGCCGGCAGGGAGACGTTGGTCACATTGACGCTGAAATCAGCTTTCGTGGAGCGCTGGAGGATGAAAGAATCCTCGTCATAGGCGACATCGGTCCAGCGGACGCAGACCTGAGTGACGTCGATGGCGTCGGCTCGCAACACGGAAGGCGCAGCCGCAAGACGCGGCACGCCATCGTAGGGATGGAGCTGCGTGGTCGGGACGATCTCCTTGGGCGTGGACGGGCTGGACCAGCGGAGAAACGTGGAAGCAGCGCCGAAGTTCTCGAAGAAATCGAGGCGGACATGATACTTCTGGCCAGCGACCAGATTCACAGGCTGGCTGGCCCATTCCGTCGCCCCCTGAAGAATCCATTTGTCGATGACCAGCACATCGTTGATCCACAGCCGCACGCCGTCATCACTGGTGGTGTAGAAGGTGTAGGGCTGCGTAAAGACGGCCTGGACGTCGCCGATGTAGCGCGATGAGAACGTCTCGGGGAGGATGGATGGGTCAGGAGAGCCGTTGAGAGGCAATGTCGGATCGGTCTCCCTGTTGCAGCAGACTTCCCAATCGAAGTCGATGGTGGGATCAACACGCGAAACACTGGGCCCGGTGAAATCGATGTTGTCGTAGTAGGTGGCGGAGATGCCGGTGCCGGTGCCAATGATGCCGGCAGTGGCGACGATCTCGGGCGAGAGCGGGCCTTCGCCGGCGGAGTTGACGGAGGCAACCTTGTAATAAAACTTCGCGCCTGGCGCGACGGTGTCTGTGAAAGTTGTGCCGGCGGGGGCGGGCTGGAGCACGAACGGGCCGCCGGAGACATCGGAGCGGTAGACGTTGTAGCTGTCGGCGAAGGTGACGGGGTCCCACGAGAGGGTGATGCTGCCGACGCCTTCGATGACGGTGATCGGAGTGGGGGCGGGGGCCGGCGAAACGGTGGGCCTGACAGGGCCAACTTCATTGGATGGCAGGCTGTCGCCGGAGCCGTTGGTGGCGACGATGTAATAGAAATAATCCTGGCCGTTGGCCACGGTGGTATCGACAAAGCTGTTGGTTGTGAGACCGCCGATGACGAGCTGTTCCTGGCCGGCCGCGGTGCCGCGATAGACGCTGTAGGTGTTGGCATCGACCGCGGGCCAGTTGAGGGTAATCTGGCCGTTGCCGGGTGTTGCGGTGAGGGTGCTGGGGCGGTCGGGGACGCCGACGCTGAGGATCAGCTTCGGACGGTCGGCGTCGGTTCCGAATTCGATGGAACGGTAGAAATGACGCTGGGCTCCCGCGGTGGACATGACAACGGCGAGAGAGACCTGCTGGTTTGGATGTGCGCTGACCCAGTTAAGGACGTTCCACGTGTACGGCTTAATGCTTCCAGAAATGGCCTGGGTATCGAGCACGGTGGGGTCGAGAACCTTGCGGGTGGCGTAGGTCATGTAGCCGGCGCCGGATTCGATCCATGAAGCATCGGGGACGCCAAAGACATCATCGTTGCGTGTCTCCGTTCGGGGATCGGCGACAGTTCCGACGAGGCGCATGGTCGCCGAATTGATGGTGTCGGTAATGCCGGAGAGGTTGAATTTCAGATAGGTGATGCGGCTGAGGTTTAGAGTGGTGCTGTTGAGGACGACGAGGCAGCCGTTGCCGCTCAGCGGAAGAGCGCAGGTGTTGGTGCTGGTGCCGAAGTTGGCGCTGGTGCTTCCTTCCTGCACAAACGTATCGGCACTGGCGTTGAGGGTGACCACAGAAAGGAGTGTGCGGGTTTCCAGCGGTTCCGCACGAAACAGAACGGGCCTGCTGGAATTCTTGAAACGCCTATTCCGCCTGGATGAGAGGATGCGCATGGTTCGTTTCCTTCCGCAGAATTGAAATGCTTGGGCGGGGAATGGACGTTCGGCACCTAACAATCCATCGGCCGCTCTTCGTAGCTCTTCTGGCCCTCTAAAACGTTGTTCGAAATGTGACTCGCTCAAAACTTGGTCGCCGTGACAACCCAAAAATGACATGACCCGCACTATTCGTACCTAAACCGCTCGTACCTAAACCGCTCGTACCTAAACCGCGGTGGGGCGGACATTCTTGTCCGCCATCCTTTCGATTTTATTTTGACATCCCTCAGGCGAAAGGGCAAATGAATTCCCTTGGCGCGGCGGACACTCTTGTCCGCCATCCTTGCTCGATTCATTTGCCCGTGCCGTTAGACTGATCTCGTCATTAAAGGCAACTTAAATCCCCACGTTAACAGCATGCCCGGAGGTGCGGGTCGATGAGACGTGAAAACTACTAATCGTTCACGGAGCGAAGGTTAGACGAAGAGGCTTCGCAGGACCGGAGGCAGGAGAGGAGGTCGGGAAAGAGGCTGATGAGCACGATGACGGTGGTGGTGCCTCTTCGTGCCTGGCCCGCTCGTACGTAACCCGCTCGTGCCTGGCCTCTTCGTGCCTGGCCCGCTGTGAAGTTGGCGGGTGGGGGTGGCGGATATCGCGGCGGCGGCGGCGGGGGCTTGGGGTGGCGAGAGGACGGCCCCTTGGGTGGAAAAGGCCCGATCGATTTGGAAATAATCATCAGAGTTGATCGAGCCGCTGTAGTTGATGTCGCCGTTGCGGTAAGGGCCGCCGATGCCAGTTGCGCCGGCGTAGGCGGCGTCGAGGCGGGCGTAGTCGTCGGCGTCGATGTCGCCGTCCAGGTCCATGTCGCCGGTGTAGGTGTATTTGATGAGATTGAAGGTGGTGTCAACGGTCTGGCCGGCGAAAGTGGTGACAATCGGGCCGGCGCCGGTGTCGTTGGGCATGATGGCAAGGGTGGTGTTGTGGAGCGGGTTTGATGCCGCGGTGCTGCTGATGATGCCTTTGCCATCCCATGCGCCCCCATTGCGGCCGGAGATCACCATGTTGAGGTAGGCGGCGAAGGCGGTGTCGCGGGCGGGGATGGAGGTTTGAATCAGCAAATCGTTGTCGGCCAGGTCGAGGGTGGCGGTGGAGGAGATTTGCAGAGGAGTGGCGCTGGTGCTGGAGCCAAGTTTAAGGGAATTCGCGCCGCCGGCCAGGAGGTTGACGCGGGCGGTGTCGTTGATGGATAGCGAGGCCAGCCTGGGCGCGCCGGAGAGGTTGATGGTGGCTGCGCCGTTAATGTTGGCGGAAAGATTCGAGGAGGAGGGGGGGAGGTCGAGGTAGTTGACGCCGCCGTTGACGGCCAGGGTGTCAGCGCCCGCGCCGGTGAGGATGCGGAGCGATGTGGTGGCGCTGGTGTTGGTGCCGCTCGACCCTATCGTGAGGCTGTCGTTGCCGGCTCCGCCATCGTTGGTGGCGGCGTCGAGGATCATCAGCGGTGTGGCGAAGATGCTGATGGAGAAGAAGGTGATGCCGCTGGAGTTGCCGAAGATTCGCGTCTGGCCGGGGGGCGAGGCGGGGCTGTCGATGGTCACGGTGTCGGTGGCGTTGGGAGTCACAAACGTGAAGGAGGTCAGGTTGCGGAAGCTGACCGGTTCCATGCCGGTGAAGGTGAGGTTGCGGCCGGCGATGGAAACGATTCCGTTGCCGGTCGTGGTGCCGGAGGGGCGATAGGTGGTCGCAGTGCTGCCGGGGGCGCCGAGAATGGTCAGCGTGTCGCTGCCAGCGCCGCCGTTAAAGAACAGGCCGCCGGAGGGGAGAGGGTTGCCGTTGGCGTAGTCGAGGGTGAGGGAGTCAGCGCTGCCGCCGGTGTTGATGGTGAGGGAGAGCAGGTCGGACATTTTCACGCGATAGGTGGGGTTGGGGCCGGGATTGTTTTCGAAAATATCGAGATCGGACCCGTGCATTTTGAGCACGTAGGCGGCCGGGTTGTTTCCAGGGTTGAGTGTGCTGGAGGAGACGGTGAAGGAGTCTGTGGGGTTGGTGGTGAGGGGGTGGCCGGTGAGGTCGGTGATGTTGGAGCTGTTCAGCGTGAGGGTGTAGGCGCCTTCGACCCAGGTGATGGGCGAGAGATTGCCGAGGGTGAAGGAGGTGTTGTTGGAGGTGGCGAGGGTTTGCTGGTCGGTGAGCAAATTTGTGCCGCCGTTGCGGGTGAGGACCAGGTCGGAGAGGTCGAAATTCAAAACCGGTTCGGTGAAGTTGATGATGATGGAGGGGACGGCGGTGGTGCGCGGGTCGGGGGTGACATCGACGATGTCGGCCAGGGGAGGGTTGGTGTCGTTGTGGAGTGCGCCGGGGGTTCCGCCGTTGGATTCGGGTTCCCAGCTCACGGGGTCGTTGCCGTAAAGGACTGGAGAAGTTTTTCCCAGCGATGCGCCGCCGCCGGCGGGCGTGGTGGGCCAGGGGGCGACGTTGTCGTAGTCGACGCGGTCGATTTCGATGTAGGGAACCGTGAGGTCAATCTCAGGCGTTGTGGGCTTGCCCAGGGAGAGGGTTTCGCCGTTGTTGTCCAGCAGGCCGGTGTATTGATAGATGGGGACGGAGATGGGGATGCTGTATTTGCTGCGGAAGGTGGCGGGGTCGATGGCGACCAGCAGCATGTAGCCGCCGGCCGGCACGCTCACGCCCTGCGGGAAGGAGAAGGTGAGGCCTCTGGTGAATTTCCAGGTGTTGGCGGGATTGGCGGGATCGAAGAGATCGACGGCCGCGTTGGTGATGTTGAGCAGCTCGACGAACTCATCGCCGCCGAGGGGAGGGTTGTACATGATTTCGTTGATGATGATCGGCCCGACGCGCGGGGCGGAATTGGCTGCGCCCGGCGTGGGGGAGCTGGTGGCGGCGAAGGCGGAGCCGCCGGAGTTGGTGTAGCGGCCGAGAGTCACCTGCGGATCGGAGGCGTCAAAGTGAATTTCGTGGTCGTAGCCGGAAATGACGCCAAAGGAATTGGCCGAGGAGATGACGGCGTCGTCGCCGGAATCGTTGAAAGCGAAGGGGACGAGGGCGCCGGGATCGGCAGCGTTGTTGAAATCCTCGAGCTCGGTGAAGACGAGATAGCCGTTGGCGGGAATGGTTGTTCCGGAGGGGATGCGGAATTTGGCCGGCTGGCTGGGCATGTCGCTGATGTACCAGCCGCCGATGTTGATCGGGAAGCCGGTGGTGTTGTAAAGCTCGATCCAGTCGCCGGCGAGTTCGGAATTGTTGAGGACTTCGTTGATGACGACAGACCCCTGGGCGAGAGTTTCTTCATCAGCGCCGGGCGTGCCATCGACGTAGAGGCTGGCGCGCCAGGCAGTTGAATTATTCCAGGTGCCGGTGGCGGCCAGGGGATCGATGATTTGCAGCGTGAAATCGCCGCCGTCGGTCGTCGGATACCAGGCGTCGTCGTAGGTGAAATTCAAAATGGTCTGGCCGAGGCCATCCTTGAGGATCAGTTGCTCGCCGCCGTTATCAAGGAGCCCGGTGTAGCCAAGAGGCGCGATTTTCATGCCGGTGGTGTCGTAGCGGGATGCGAAGGCATCGGGATTTTTGGCCAGGACCAGGCTTTCGCCGGGAGAGAGGGAAATGTCGCCGAAAGTGTAGTCGATCCCGGCGGAAAAGTTGGCGCCATTGAGATTGATGACCTGGAGGCCGATGTTTTTGATTTCAATGAACTCGTAGTCGTCGTTCTGCTGGAATTCAGCCGTCGGCGGTGGGGAACTCGGGTTATAGGCGATTTCAGTAATGCGGAGGGAATCCTTGACCTTCGACGGTGAAGGGCCGGCCTGGAACTGAACTGCATCCGACCATTTGCTCCAGCGGCCGGTG
This sequence comes from Tepidisphaeraceae bacterium, assembly GCA_036001665.1. Classification (GTDB taxonomy): domain Bacteria; phylum Planctomycetota; class Phycisphaerae; order Tepidisphaerales; family Tepidisphaeraceae; genus JBGPEF01. The sequence goes on along the minus strand of DASYUA010000107.1, from coordinate 74,955 downwards.
GAATCCTTCATCTTCACGCGGACTCGATACCAGTTGCCGGCATCGACAACTTGGGGAGGAATGGTGATTCCGTTTGCGAAGGTGGTGATTTCGGGGCTCTCCCACGAAGCGTTGATCTCGTAAAACTTGGGCGCCTTGGGGTCGTAGCCGGGGGCAGCGGGATTGGTGATCCTGGCGATGCGCCATTTCATGGCGGCGAAGGTGCCGGTGGAATCTGAGAAGTTGGAGGAATTGAAAGTGAGGCCGTCGATGGGATAGAGGGCCGGGCCAGTGTAAGTCACCGTCGGCTTGTTGGGCATTGTGGTATCGGTCAGCAGGGTGGTGTCGATGAAGCTGTCGCGCGACACGATGTAATTCTTCAACTTCTGGACCATGCCCGCAAAGCCGCCGGGAGCGGGAATGACGATACCCTGGCTTGGATTTCCGGCGTAAAAACGGCCCTGGCCGGCTTTGTCGTTGCCAATGGGGACCTTGGCGGCGTCGATCATGGTCGGGTTGTAGTCCCACATCGCCCGGTCGATATCGACCCAGGAAGGCTGGCCGGGGGTGTAGATCTTGGCGGCCATTTCGTCGATGACCTGGCCCATCTGGTCGGGATTGAAGAGCAGATCGCGCAGCTCGCGAAGACGATTCTGGTATTCAAGATTAAACGCAGCGCGGGGCAGGACACGCGATTTGAAGGGTTCGTTGTCGCTACAGCACATGTTGTCTGCCCAGGTGAGGTCCAGGTCCCAGGGCAGAACTTCCCATTTATTGGTTTGGGGGTTGTGGTAGTAGAAATAATTCTTGCCGTTGCCGATGTCGTAGTGATGAAAGGATTCGACGGTCGAGCGATAGCTGTAGTATTCTTCCAGGTCGAGGTTTTGCCGCCACCAGTCATCTGTGGGAGTAGTGTTGGTATAGGTGTTGGTGAAGTTGATCAGGTCTGAGTTGTCGGAGGGCTGGTCGGGACCCTGGTTGTTGCTGATGCCGCCGCCCGGGCCGGTTTCCATTTTGTAGAGATTGCCATCGGGCAGGTCGTGCTGATCGAGCAGGTTGCCATCCTGCTGTTCCATGGCGAGATACATGCCCCAAAGGTCGCCATCGTACTGGGTCGCGCCGTTTTCCGCGGCGTTATCGACAATACGGAACTGGACGAAATTCGTGGCCGGACCGGCGACGCCGGCGAGGTTGAAAAGCTTGAAGCCGACTGACTCGAACAGCCCCTGCTCGCCGCGGTGCCAGAAGTTCCCCTGCTGAATGATGGCGGAGAAATTGAGCTTGTCCCACTTCGTGGGATACGGGTTCCCGTAGTCGTCGCGGGCCTGGAAGCCGTGATTTCTGTTGAAATCAAACTTCCACATGTTCTTACCCATCGAATAGCGCCAGACGCCGCCGCGGGCCCGATAGGCAATGTGATCATAGACTTCGCCGTCGTAAATCAGCGTGCCTCGCCAGAGGTAGTCCTCGCCGGTGTATTTCGAATACCACGTCGAGCTTTCGACGTCGGTTTGTTTGCTGATCAGTTGATAGACGGGCATCGAGTTCATCAGCGTGCTGTTGTATGTCACGTTGGGAGTGACGCCGGGCCGCGCTGCGCCGGTCCAGGAGGGGACGCCGTTGTAGATGTAATACGCAAAGTTGGGCTGCTCATCGTCGGCGTAAGGGGCCGTGATGGTTGCACCCAGCGTGTCTGTGGTGCTGATGCGATAGCGGATCAGACGGCGGTGAACCTGGAAGCTGGCGGGCATCACCACGGTGTAGGTGCCATCACCGGCCGTCACATCTCCGTTGAGGCCATCATCGTGCATGTCAAGATTAGTCCAGGAGGTGGCGTAGGCCGCGTCAGTGATGGCGATATAGCTGCCAGGATCGACCAACTGATATTTGAGGGTTGCGCTTTGGACGCCGTTGGGATCGGTGATCTTGGCGGTAATGGTGACCGGAACGTTGGACGTGGGCATCTTGGGGAAGTTCTCCACCTGACGCATCTGCGGCGGCGCGTTGGCGGCGAAGTTGGTGTTCTGGAGCCCGGCGGCAATGTAGGGGGTTGAGATCAGCCGCGCATCAAAATAGGCATCGGCGTCGTCCAGGGCGTTATTGTGATACTGGATGGAGATGAGGTTTGAACCGTTTTGGAGATAGGTTTGCGGAATGGGAAGGTAGATGGGGCTATAGGTGCTGCTCTCGCGGGGGACGCAGTTGCACAGCGACGAGTTAGTCAGCTCGCCGGCGGCGTTGAGGCCATACTGCAAATCAGTGGTGCGGTAGACGAGTTGGCCGTTGATCCAGACCGAGAAGGCATCATCGTACATGGCCTCCAGTCGAAGGGTGCCGATGGTGTTGATGTTGGCGATATTGAATGTCTTGTGCAGGAAGACCGAGGCATAACCGGGGATGCCGCCGGCTGTGTTCTTCTTCATGTCGGCCAGCGTGGTTCCCATCACCACCGTCGGGTCATAGCCAATCGGTCCGTTCCCGGTAAGCCAGGTCGCATCCTCCACAAAACCGTTTTGACGCCAGGCATCGATGGGGTTGGAGGCCTCACTGCTGCCCTTGCGATAGCGCCAGGAACCGCCCGAGGCAAAAATCGTTGTGCTGGTGGGAGTACTCGCAGGGCCGACCGAGGGGGCAGCGCTGCGCCAATTGCCACCCAGGCCATTGTCGAAGTTGGGGTTGATGAGCTGGATCGAGTTGCCCGGCAGCTCACCGACGGTCGGCCAGGGGAAACCCGCGCCATAATCGACGCGCTCCAACTTGCCCCCCACCGCGTTGCGGAGAGTAATCGTCTCGCCATCATTGGAGAGGGAGCCGCTGTAACCGGCGAATGGAGTGCTCTTGAACTTGGCCATGAACTGGGCGGGGTTCTCGGCCAGGACCAGATATTGCCCGGGGGCGATGGAGGTGCCGGCGGGAAAGGCATAGTCGATGCCGGCGGAGAAATATGCGCCAGAGAGACTGACGGCAATGGGGCTGGGGTTGTAGAGCTCGATGAACTCCACCTGCTCGGTTTTGACGTAAGGGTCGTAGTGGATTTCGTTGATGATGACTTCGGAACGGACGTTGGCGGCGAGTGGCGTGGGTTGCGCGAAGTCGCGAAGGGGATTGCCGGTGGTGCCGGGGTCGGGGCCGAAAGAGACGTCTTCTTCCTGCTCGCCAAAGGTGAGCTGGGATTCGATGGTTGCGCCGTCGGGGTTGACCAGCAGAAGCGTTTCGCCGTTGCGGTCGAGGTTGAAATTGGTGTGCAGAGGCGAGCCGGCGACGGCGCGGTCCTTATCGGAGGCGAAGACGATCAGGTAGCCGTTGGCGGGGATAGAGACATCGGGGAATTGCCACTTATTCAGATTGGCGGGGTCATCGGTGAGATAGAAGCCGTTGAGATTCTGCGCGGACCCGGATGAGTTGCGCAGCTCGACCCAGTCGGAGTGGTCGTTATCCTCATCAGTGAGGTTGTTGACGTTGACGGCCAGGATCTCGTTGATGGAGATGTTGGCCAGGAGGAGACGCGGCTCGAGAACATCAATGCAAGCGCGGCGAAGGTGAGCGCGGCAGCGCTGGTGCGATTCACAGGTTTTCCGCATACGAGCCACTCCGCCGCGGGAACAATACCAGACGGTTGAGGTGGAATTGCCCACCGTGTCATCAGAAGTGCGATTCCCGCCACAACTTCTGTCGAGCCCGCTAGATAGGCGCAACCGGCTAACTAAGGTGCCCCGCCCCGGTTGGCTGGCGAAATGTCGCTCAAAAGGGGGGTTAATGCAAGCTTAATCTTGGCAAATCGAGAGCGGATTATACGATTCCAAGCCAGCGGGCGAGGGCGGGGGACACTGTGGTGTCGGCCGGCCGATCAGGATGCGGGCGCGGGCGACTGTGATGTTGCGGACGCCTTTTCGAAGCCGTCGGTGTAGTTGCGGCCAAGACGGCGGCGGAAAGCGGGGCGGCCGGGGTGCTCATCGCCCGATCAATGAGGAAATAATCATCGGCATTGATCGAGCCGCTGTAATCGAAGTCGCCGTTGCGGAAGCCTTTGGCGGTGGCGCGATTGGCGTAACCGGCGTCGATCAACGCGTAATCGTCCGCGCTGATCACGCCGTTAAGGTCCGCATCGCCGTTATAGGTGTATTTGATGACGATCGTGTTGATGTCGGTGGATTGGCCATCGATTTGGGTGAGGATCGGGGTGCCGTCGCCGCGGTCGTTGACGATGGCCCCGAGCGTGGTGATCCGAGGATTGGCCGCGCTGGCGGTTGCGCTGCGGATGCCAAAACCAGTCCATGCCCCCGAAGCGCGGCCGGTTTTGAGATAGCCATTGATGGTGTTGAGAAGCGCGGCCTTGGAGACGCTGGTGCTTTGGATGATCAGATCGTTGTCGAAAAGGTCGAGCGTGGCGGTAGAGGCGATGCTGAGGTTGTTGAGGCGGAGATAGGAATTCGCCGCGGGGATGTTGACACGCGCTGTGTTGGAAATATTCAGGCCGGCCAGGCGCTGATTCGCGGAGAGTGTGAGGACCGCGTTGCCGGAAGCATTGATCTGGAGATTTGCTCCTCCGAGTGTGCCGAGGGTCGGGTCGAGCCTGGCGGCGCCGCCCTGGATGTTGAAAGTGTTGTTGCCGGAGCCCGCATTCAGCGAGATCTGAGTGAGGCCGGTGGCGACGAGGCCGGACGGATTGATGGTGATCGAGTCATCGCCCGTGGGGCCATCATTCTTTGATAGATCCAAAATCAGCGAGGGAATCGACGAGATGGTGAGCGATTCGAAGCCCACGCCGCCGCTGGTGCCGGAGATGCGGTTTTGGCCGGCGGCTGGTGAGTCGATGGCGAGCGAATCCGCGCCGTTGGGAGTGACCAGGGTCATCGAGGCGAGGTTGGAGGCGATCAGCGGCTCCAGGCCGTTGAAGAGTATGGTCTGGCCGCCGACGTTGACCGCGCCATCGCCGGAATTGACGGTGCTGGGCGTGTAGACGGCGTTTTCCCCTCCGGTGCCGATGATCTGAATCGAATCGCCGGGACCGCTGAAGTTGGGGCCGCCGTTGAAGATGACTTTGGAGCTAAATGGGCCGCGAACGATGGCCGTGTCGCTACCCGCGCCGCCGAAGATGGTGAGGGTTTTGCCGGGAACGGTCGAGACGATGTTGTAGGTGTTGCCGGCGTTGCCCCCGACGAGGCTGAGGGAGCTGATGTCAGAGGAATCAAAAAGAATGGGGCCGGCGGCGATGCCGGTCACACCGGTGCTGGAGATGGTGATGCTTCGGGAGACGTTGTCGCCGGATGCATCGATGTTGATGCTGCTTTGGCCGGCGGTATTGGCGAGGGTGAGGGGCTTGGCCAGGCCCGAGGCTGCGCCGCCGTTGAAGAAGTTGATGGTCTTGGCCCCGCCAGCGCCATTGATGGTGGTATCGAGGGCGGAGGATCCGAAAATATTGGCCACATCATCGGCGGCGCCGGTGTTGATCTCCAGCGATCGTGTACTGCTGCCGACGTAATTGATCACGCCGGGGGCGAGATTTGTTATCGCGCTGGGATTGAACAACCAGTTTTTGGATGCTGTGTTGGCGAAGTCGTCGATGAAGAGCGCCGAGCGGTTGTTCACATTGTTCACATAGATCGCGCCGGCGATGGCGGCCACGGAGCCGGCATCGCCAATGTGGACGTTGTCCAGTCCGTTCATTCCGTAGACATTGAGCCGGCCGGAGGTGGCGCGGACGAAAACATTATCAACGCCGTTGCCGGTGTTCAGCGTGGTAATCAAAGGCGAGCCGGTCGCCCCGGCATTGAGGACGGTGTATGTGTTGCCCTTGGTGCCGCCGTTGATGTAGAGAGTGGCCAGGCGGGCGGGGTCGTAGGTGATCACAGAGGCCCCGAGGCAGGAGAACGTTGTCGAGGTCAGGATGATGTTGCGCGCCGATGGGGCGGCCGTGTCGTTGATGGTGACGGCGTCGCCGGCAATGGTGTCGGCGAGGGTGATATTGCTGGCGATGTTGTCGAGGTTCGTCCCTCCGATGTTGACGATGTCAGCGCCGTCACCGGAGTCGACGGTCAGGGGCATGGAGGCGAAAAGACCGGTGACATTGATCGTATCGGCCGCGCTGCCGGAAGCGATGCTGATTGCGGTGACGGCGGCGGACGGAAAGTTCATGGTGAACGGAATGAGATCGCCGCCGCCGAGGAAATCGCTGGCGACGTCAATGGTGACGGCGATATCGGTGCCGCTTTTCGCAAAAGTGATGACATCCGCGCTGGTCGCATCTCCGCCACGGATGGAGAGTTGCGTGCCGGTGAGGAATGCATAGTCGGCAGCCGCGAGGAGAATCCGTGATTCGAGCGAGTCGAACGCGGGCGGACGAACTGAGCCATTTTGCTGGAATTTACGGCGACGCAAAGGTGTGTGTCTCACAGGTGATCCCTCCGTACTGACGGGATTTTTTTACTCAGATGTCGGACAGCCAGGCGGCACCTTTCGATGCTACAGCGCTCGGTCGGCCGTTCAAGCCGTTTTTATTGAATTAAAAAAATAGTTGAGCTCGGTTGGATGGGTTACAGTCGCTCGGCCGATCGTTTCGCGCGCGAAAAGAAAAGTGGCTGCGGACGTCGTGAGATGATCTTTAAGCAGAAAAGGCGCGGTCGATCAGAAAGAAATCGTCGGAGTCGATCCGGCCGCTGTAGTTGAAATCGCCAAAGAAGTAGCTGGACTCCGCGGGAGGATCAGCCCAGGCGGCGTCGAGTCGGTCGTAGTCGTCGGAGTCGATGTCGTTGTCGAGGTCGGAGTCGCCGTTGCGCACCAGCTTTATAAAAACATCATTGTTCGCTGCAAACGGATCCAATTGCCAGGAGCCGACCGCCGCCAGGCCGGTGAGGTGCTGTGAATCGGCCGCCGCGCCGGAGCTGCTGATCCCGACGCCGTTCCACAGGCCGCCGTTTCGGCCGGAATGGAGAAGTAGGTTGATTTGATCCATCAAAGCATCGCGATTGGCGGCGGTGGTGGAAACAACCAACATCGCATCAGCGCTGGCGACGTCGATGGAGAGATTTGCAATGTCATCGAGGCCGATTTGGCCGCCGTTGATGACCAGCGAATCGAAGCCGGCGTCGAAGGCGATGTGGAGTGTATCGTTGGCGTCGATGTCCACGTTGAGCTGGTCGTTGCCATCGCCGCCATCAAAGGCCAGGGATGTGATCAGTGATTTGTCGATGCTGTAATCCCCGATTTGCAGGCGCGAGTGGGAGGGATCGAGATCGATGGTGAAGAGATCGTCGCCGCTGCTGCCGACAAAACGGGTCGGGAAAAATCCGAAGTTACGGGAGGAGAGACTCGCGCCCGAAGACAGCGAGACGGAGTCGATGCCGCTGGCGGGAGTGGTGCGGATGAAATCACCGGGGAGCGGGGCGCGTAGCGAATAAATGCCGGGCTCGAGATGGGGGAAGCTGTATTGACCAGCCGAATCACTGGTGGCGGTGATGTCGCCGGTGACCAAGGTCATTGACCAGCTTGTAAGGCTGCCCTGGGCCCCGGCGTTGTCGTCGACGATTTCCAGCCGCCAGACGCCGTTGGGATTTTCACCACGAATGCCCCCGATGGGTTGATCGAGAAGATTGCCATCGGGCGGGAGAATGACGGCGATGCGCGAGCCGGCGGGGCTGATGAGCGTGGCGTGAAGCTCGCTGATATTGGGATGAGTTAAATTAAGCGAGAGATTGACGCCATCGATCAGGCCAGCGAGGCCCAGAATTTTCAAGGGCGCGGAGATGAGCCCGGTGGCGCTGAAGGCTTGAGCGGCGTTGGAAGCGCGCGTAGCGGTTGCCAGATCGACCGACCAGTTGTTGTTGGAATCCAGAAATGCGCTCTGCGCTTCAAGGCCATTCTCGCCGGCATCGAACACGCCATCGCCATTGCGATCGATGAAGAACCTTCCGGAGATCGATCCGGCCGGCAGCACCGATCGAATGGCCGCGTCGGCCTGAATCAATCCATAACCGGTGCGGAAATCGAGGCCCGCATCAAAGCCGCCGGTCGCCGGTTCATCCATGTCCAGCGCCGTGTTTTCCATCGCCGCGGCCACTTGTGCCGGTGAGAGATTGGAATTTGCCTGGAGAAGCAGCGCCGCGACGGCCGCGGCGTGCGGTGCGGCGGCCGAGGTGCCGAAAAAGTTGGGAAAGCTGTCGGCATCCTGCCCCGAATCCTGGCCGAAGAACGTCGTGTTGCCGCCGTCGGGAGCGGTGACTTTCGGCTGCTGGCGCGTGATGGGAGTAATCACGCCCCCAGCTTCACTGAAGAGAATCGGGCTTGGCCCGGCGCTGGAATAGTATTCGACGATTGGCGGATCAAAACCGAAAGCAGGCGTCTGATAAAACGGCGCGGCCGCCACGGCCACAGCGCCGGCCGCGTTGGAATGGCCGTAAATCGTGCCCGCCTGCGGCTGCGCGAATTCGCCGAAGGCCGCGGGGCCGAAAAAGACGTACTTGAGGAGCGTGGGGCTCACGCCGCCAGCGCGGACAATCAGCAAATTGTATTCGTGGCTGCTGCCGAAGGGATTGATGAACTGGACGACTTCAACGGCATCGCCCCCGACGTTGTTGTCGGTGCCGCCGGCAACGATGCGGTTGCTGGCGGCATCGAGGACGAAAACATCCATGTCCGCGCGCGAGCCGCCGCCGCCGCTGATCGAAAAGAAGGGCTGGTCCCATTGGAGAGTAATCGTAAGCCGCTGGCCGGCGTCCAGGGAAAACGTCTGCTTGTCATCGACACCCGGGCCGGGATCAAAATCGTGCGAGGTGCCGCCACCAAATCGCGGCGCGCCGGGATTGCTGCCGAACGCGTTTTTGTTGTAGGTGGTGGCCGGCGTGTAATCGTCTGACCACGCATCATGGCCTTCATTGCCGGCGGCGGAGAAATAAACCGCGCCAGCGGCAACAACGTCATCGATCGCTTGCGAAATCGGGCCATCCTGGAACATCGGCTCGGCAAAATATTGCACATCATCGACGATGACTTTGGCCCCGGCGTTGGCCAGGGCGCGAATGTTATTGGCGAAACCGCTCTGCCCTCCGTTGGCCGTGGCAAAGGCGATGGATGCACCGGGGGCAACGTCGTGGACGATCTGCGCCATCCCTCGGCCTTCGTCGGTGCCGCCGGGCGAATCCTGAAGAATCTGAACGCCGGCCGGAAGGTCGCCGGTGGAAATGTCGGTGGCGTAGCTGCCGCTCCCGGTGTCGAAGCTGTCGGAGAGGATGCCCACCTTGACACCAGCGCCGGTGAAGTTGTAGGTGCTGCGGGCGACATCAGCGCGCATGGCGGCGTCGCCCTGCGTGGTGGTGTTGCCGACATGGGTCGTGAAGAGCGCCGGGCGGGCGAATCGCAGGCCGGAGATACTGGCAAGTTCATTGAGCCGGCCCAGGGGCATCCACCCGCTGACCAGATGCCCGGCGATCGATGCCCGGCGGAAATTCAGCGCGGCCAGGACTGTTTTCAAAGCGGCGGGATCTACCGCGGCCGCTTCAATGGCAATGCGTTTGCCGGCGATGTGCAGGAGGCGGTTTGAGGAGCGAAATGGGCCGGATCTTTGGGACGTTTTGAAGGAGGCATATTCGGCGGAGACGGCGCTCAGCGCGGACCCGAGACGGTCGGCAGCGGCTCCAAGCGGACTGGCGGCCAGAAGGGTGCGCGGTTCGAGCGCCTGGCATAGCACACCGCAAACGCGTACTGAAATCGAACTGCCCATGTCTGCCCTCGTGCCCGATTCGTCACTCACACTATACCTGACGATAGAAACGCTGGTTTGGAAAAAGCCGCGGAAGCCGGCGGTGATGCCGATGATGACGAGCGTGCCCGGTGCGCTTCCTGGAGGTCGTTTTGGCGGCCGCGGTTGAAAGCGCTGGCTGAGGATCGAACGCGGGGGCCAGCGCGCTGCCTTGATTAGAGAAAGCCTGGTCGATGACGAAATAGTCATCCGAATTCGGACTTCCGCCGCTGTAATTGAAGTCGCCATTGTCATAGCCGGCGGCGTGGCTGGCAAAGCCGGCGTCGATCAGCGCGTAATCGTCGGCATTGAGCTGCCCATCGAGATTGCCATCGCCGTTGTATGTGTATTTGATGAGAATCGAGTTCTCATCAACCACCTGACCGTCAAAGCTGGCCATCAGAGGCGTGCCATCCGCCATGCGATTAACAATCGTCGCCAGACCGGTATTGCGAAGTGCATTCGCAGCCGCAATCGCGCTATTGATCCCCTGGCCTGCCCATCGCGATGCTCCCCCATTTCGGCCGGAAGCCACCAGATTCGTGATGGAGTTGAAAACACTCTGCCACGTCGCGGCGTCGGCCTCAACGATCAGATCATTATCTGCAAGGTTTAATGTCGCGCCAGCCTCGATCGAGACGTTGTTGACCTTCAACGCTTTGCCGCCGCTGGCAAGATTGAGTTGCCCGCCTGCGGAAATGTTCAGTGCGCTGATGCTCTGACCATTCTGGAAATTCAACGTATTGATGCCCGTGCCCACATTGAGGCGCAGCGGATTGGCGGCGGAAGTCGGCGAAAGAATGTTGACCGTATCATTGCCGATATCGCCATTAAAAATGATCCCGGACGCGGGAAGCCCGCTTCCCCCGGGCAGATCGATGGTCAGCGAATCGTTGCCGCCGCCGGCATCGATGATCAGTTGGTCGAGCCCATCCCGCGGGAACGAGAATTCCGGCGGGCCGGAAAACGTCGGATCGTTGCGATAAAGCTGAGCAGTGTTGTTCGGACCTAGGCGCAGGTAGTAATTATCCACACCTCCCTGGCCGCTCATGATAATCGCATTGGGCGCGCCCGGCGTCGGCGCTGGATTGCTGGCGATCCAGTTCGCCAGGTCGTTGCTGTAGCCGCTGAGCAGATATCGCGAGAGCGATGGCCCGCCGCCATTGGCGGTGACTGGCCACGGTGCCACATTGTTATAAGTGACGCGATCCACCATGATCCAGGTGGCCAGGCCCGTGTTGGAATCGGGCCCGCCCGGCTTGCTCAGCTCGACTTTTTCGCCGCTGTTATCAAGCTGCCCCGTAAATGGGCCAAAAACGGGCACGTCGCCCGGCACGTTGTACGTGGTGCGAAACACGCCCGGCGTGCTGGCGACGATCAGCGCATACCCGCCGGCCGGAATCACATTGCCATTCACAAAATTCCACGAAATTCCCCCGGTAAAGCGCCATCCGCTGGCCAGAGCGGCATCATAGAGCGAAACATCCGCCTCGCTGACGTTTTTCAGCTCGACATATTCGATCCCGCCCAGAGCCGGGTGATACATCACCTCGTTAACGATGATCGGGCCGACTTTTGGATAATTGTTGGCCGCGCCCTTGGAAGGCGCGCTCATCGGCACAAAATCCTTCGCGCCCGTGCTCTTGATATAGCGGCCAAACGGCACATCCACATCACTCGCGCCAAAATCGACCGATTCCCGATAACCGGCCAGATTTCCGCCCACGCGTTGCGAGAGATACGCCTGGTCCCCCGATTTGCTGAAGTCAAACTGCACATTCACGCCAGGATTTCCCAGCACGCCAAAAGTGGTTTGCTCATCGAGCACCAGATAGCCGTTGGCGGGAACGATGCTGCCGGCCTGGAGGATGTACTTCGTGAGATCGACCGAGGCGTCGCTCAGGGCCCAGCCACTGATGTCGATGGGAGCATTTGTGGTGTTGTGGAACTCGATCCAGTCAGTTGAAAGCGTGCTGCCGCGGCTGAGGATCTCATTGATGACAATTGAGCCGGGATTGATCCCCACATCGCCCACCCCCGGCCCGCCGTCAAGCGGCTCACTGGGTCGCCAGCCATCTTTATCGGAGAGAACCAGATCGCTGGCGGATGGATCGATGGCCACGAGCGAAAAACCCTCGCCATCGGTCTGCGGATACCAGCCATCCTTGTACTTGAACTCCTCGATCTCCTGCCCCAGGCCGGTTTCCAGACGAATCGTCTCGCCCGAATCGCTCAGAGTGCCGGTGAAAACACCCGAAATCGGCAAACCCAGTCCATATCGCGACTCAAACGCGGCCTGATTCCGCACGATGAGCGTTCGCGCCCCCGCCGCCAGCGTGGAACCGGGCGCGAACGTGAAAGTGATCCCTTTGGTGAAGCGGATTCCGGAGAGATTGATCGCACTGCCGCTGGTGTTTTGCAGCTCGATGTACTGGAAGTCATCGGCGACATATGGCGAGAGCGGCTGCGGGTCGCGCGGGTGATACATGAACTCGCTGATCCGCACCACAGGAGGCGGGCCAATGATAAAGGTGGCCTGCTGAAGGGCGCTCCAGGTGGCCCCGTCCAGCACCCGCGCGCGAATGTCCGTACTCTGGATCAGATTGACCGCGCCGCCATATGCGATGGCATTCGGGTTGAGCCCGCCCCCCGCCAGACGCGGATCGGAGCCGTCGGTCGTGTAATAAATCGTCCCCGTCGCGCCCGGCCGGGTCATGGTCAGCAAAACCGCCCCCGCGAACGTCCCGCCGTTGGAGCTGAAGATCGGAGCGCCCACGAGCGGAAAAAGGCCCCGGTTTTTCAATTGGGTGAGCACATTTCCGGTGCGAACCGGGAAGTATTCATTCAGGATGCGATTCTGATACGCCAGCCAGTTCGCGCGGGTGTAGGAATTGCCCGGCGTCCTCCGATTGTCGCCCCAGCGGGCCGATTCGGCGTTCATGGCGGCGAAAACCTCGTCCATCCGCGCCTGATACATCGCCGCCGCATTCTGCGGCGTGAGCGCTCCATTGTTGAAAAAGTGCTTTTGCATGTGATCCGCAAACCGAATCCGATATTCCGGGTTGATCGACAAAAACTGATGAATCGCGGTTGGACTGTCCGGATCGTTATCGCCCGTGACATCCTGATTGGGGGCCAGGGTTCCGCCGAAGGCATTGTGAAAAACATGCTCGGCATCCCAGCTATGGAAGCGCCATTTGCCGCCCGGCATGTTGGGATCAACCCGGTTGTAGGTTGCGAACCAGTTCTTGTGCGACCAGTCGAGGTTGCCGCCATAAAAATTGGCCAGCATGTAATCGATGAAGTCGTCGATATCGAGCACCTGCTCGACCAGCGCGTAGTTGGCCGGATTGGTCATGTCGGCCTTCACGCGATTGAGCATCATGTCGAAATTGGGCGTGGCCGTGGTCAGGCCATTGGAGACATTGGTGCGGAAATGGCTGATGACGTCCCAATCGTCGTTCTCGCCGCCGTAATATTCGGTGGCGAAGTGCTCGTCTGGGCGCTCGTGCATGTCGTAGATGCCCCAGTACAGCCCGTTGAGATAAAGGTTGACGAATTGTCCCTGCGGCCCGTGGGCCGGCCCGCCGCTGAGGGCATTCTGAAGGTCGGCGATGTACTGGTCCTGGATGAACATCGCATCCTGCTGCTGTTGCAGCGTGGGATGCAGCCAGGTGTTGTTGATCTGGGCATCGAGGATGAGGGTGTCGAACGTCTGGGCGGCGTCCGGTCCATAAAGCGGAAAATCGAGGCTCGAGTCGCCGAAGGTCTGCTTGAACTTGATGCGCATCGACAGCTTGTAGGTCTTCCAGCGCTGGGCACTGGTCCCACCCTCGCCGCCGCCGACGATTTGCACGCCGCCATTGACCTGGAAATTCTCCCCAGTGGCGGCGTCGATATATTCCATCGACATTGCCTTGGAAACGCCGATGCCGGAGGGATAAATGCCAACGCCGCCCGCCCCGAACCAGTCGTTGAGCGGCATGGAAAGCGACACCGTGGGCAGAGACTTCAGATCGTTCTTGATGGTCGCGATGTTGGCGTTGATGACGTTCTGATCAAACGCATAATCCGGCCCGGGGGGATTCTTGAGCGTACCCCCCGACGTTCCCCATGTCGTTGGTAGTCCTGCATCGTCCTGGGTAATCACCTGATCAAGAAAAATATACGTTTGCGTATCGACGTTGGTGGAAATCCACCCCGTCTTGAAGGCCGCGGCGCGCACGGTGATCACCCCCGGCTTGGCCGGACCCCCCGGTGTGCCGTATAGCTGCGGGCCGACGGTGAACGGACCGCTATATACAAAGCCGGTCGTGGCCGTCGGCGGCGAGCCATCCAGGGTGTAGCGAATCTGCGCATCCGTCGTGTCGCTGGTGATCGTCAGCGAAAACGGCTGGTCATAAAACCCACGATCGACGCTGAAGGCCGTATCCTCCACCGCGCCAACCGCCCCGGCCACGTTCGCCTTCCCCGGCGTCGAGGTAGCCATGTATTGAATCGGGCCGGGCATAAAATCGATGCTCAGCAGCTCGGGAAGAATCAGGAAAGTGGAATCGGCCGCGCTCGAATTGAGCCCCTGAATGGCCAGGATATTGCTGCCGGTATCAACCAGGGCCGAGGTGAACGCGGCGATGTCGATGCTCTCGAAGATGGATGAATCGGCGGCCGAGCGCGGGCCGCTGGCGGCGGAATCGAACGCGGGAACCAGCGGCGCATTCCGCTGGGCCACTTTGACGCCGTTGAGATACGCGATGAATCCGTCGTTGTATTTGATGCGCAGGAGCAACGTGCCGATGGTCGAAGGATCGGCCACGCTGAACGGAATGCGGATGTAGGCGGAGGAATTGATGTTCAACATCGGCGCTGCGATGTCGGTCGAGACCAGCGATGCAAGACTGGTCGGCGCGGGAGGAGCTGTGCCGGCGGAAAGATAAATGTCGGCGTTGTACGCGCCGGTGGTTGCCCCACTGGAATTGACCTGGATGTAATAAGTTCCCGTGGTGGGGATGACAAAGGCGTAAATCGAGGAGTCCGCGCCGGGGCCGACGCTGGTGCCATCTTCGGAGGCGATAACCATGCCATCGGAGCGCACCAGCGAAACGCGGGCGTCAAGCGTGGAAGTGGAATCGATGTTGGCTGTGAGAATATCGCCGGCGGTCAGGGAATATTGATAGACATCCACATCGCCGGCCGTGATCACCCCCGCGGTGCGAGAGAGATACTGCACCGGCCGCCACCTTGCCGAGGCATCGTTGGCCGCGGCCAGGGTGTCGTTGGGCTCGGTTTCGGTGGTTGAAGTGGAGGTGGCCAGCGGATTGGCCCCGCTGTTTTCCAGCCACGCACCAAGCCCGTAGTTGCCGGTGACAACCGTTGTGGCCTGGGCCCTGATCCTGATGTAATAGGTGTCGGCGATGGCAATGCCGAAGCGATTGATCAGGGCATCCATGCCGGGGCCATTGTCGCTGTCGGTGATGACGGCGGCGGCCGCGCCGGCGCGCCAGAGCTCGACGCTCAGATTGGTCGATCCACCAATGCGGGAAGACGGCGAGCCCGCGCCGGCGATGGTGAGGATGTCGCCCGGTTGCAATTTGCCGATCTTGAACCAGTCGTCGTTGATGACTCCGGCGTTGACTGTGGCCACGCCGGTCAGCTCGAGCTGATACAGATTGGCGGTAGTCGGGGCGAAATTGAAAACGGCGGAGTTGGAGCCGGCCGTCGTGTTGTTCGGCTCGGTTTCGCGCGGAAGCGGCGTATTTCCGGCCGGTGAGAATCCAATCCCCGTCGTGGCGGGGCTCCAGGAAGAGCTGTCAAAATCGATGTCTGTCCAGGCGGTGTTCAGCGCATCGCTGGTGGGGATCAAATACGTGGCGCTGGCGCCCGTGGCCAGCGGAGTGGTGGTGGCCGTGCCGCTGGAGGCAAAGCCATAGGAGACGTTGGCAAGCTGCTGCGGGAACGGATCAAAGACCGTCGTCGGCGTGTCATCCGGCCGCAGCAACGCCAGATATTCCCCATTGGCATCGAGCTTGAAGTCGGCGTGCAGCTCCGAGCCGGCCACGGAGCGATCCTCGCCCGATGCGAACACCAGCAGATAGCCGCCGGGATTGATCACCGTCGAGGGAAACGTGAACTCGTGCGGCAGATTCTTGTCGTCGCTCAGGTGCCAGCCGGCCATGTCCACCGGGAGCGACGAGGGATTGTAAATTTCAATCCAGTCCGACTTGAGATTGTTCTCATCGAGGATCCCCGTGGTGTTGCTGGCCATGAACTCGTTGATCACCGGATCAACAGCGCTCATGAGCAGGCGCTGCTCGAGCGCCTGAAGGCCAGGGGGGCCAAAAACCCCGCGTTTCGGTGGGATCGAGGGTCCCCTCCGCCATCGATCATATTTCGCCCGCATCCATCGCATCTTCACTCTCGGTGGCGCGGACCAACTCGTCCGCCATCCCTATTACGACGCGTGTCGAGCCCTTCTCGAAGAGCTCGACACGCCGCCCGCCTCAAATTTCGTCATGATGGGGCACTCAAACGCGTATACGGCGTTTGGGGACCCTGATGATCAATCCCGCCGTCGCTGCAAAATCATCCGCGGTTCAATCTCCAGCGCATCGATCACGCTCCTCTTGTGATGCCGCTGATGCTTTTTCTTCTTCGTACTTTGCCCGCCGGGCGCCTTCACCGCCGCCTTCGAGCCGCTGGCCGTCGTGCTCACCGCCTGCGGCGCAATCGTCTCCGCCGCGGCCGGCGCCACAGGCGCTGCCAGCGGAGCCCCCTGACCCGCAAACGCCTTGTCGATCAGGAAATAATCATCCGCATTCGGCGCCCCGCCGCTGAAGTTGAAATCGCCGTTGTAATAACCGGTGGAATGGCTCGCAAAACCGGCGTCGATCAACGCATAGTCGTCCGCGTTGAGCGTGCCATCCTCATTGGCATCGCCGTTGTACGTGTATTTGAGCAGGATCTGGTTGTTGTTCAGCGTCTCGCCGCCCATCGTCTGACGCACCACCGTTCCATTGCCCTGGTCGTTGATGATCGCTGCAACTCCCGTATTGTGAGTTGCATTGTTGGCCGCGATGCTGCTGTCAATGCCCGGACCGTTCCACGTTCCACCATTGCGGCCACTGTGAAGCAGGTCATTGACCATCGCAAGCATCGCCACCCGGTTTGCGGCCGTGGCTTGCAGCACCAGGTCGTTGTCATTGACATCGAGAATGGCCTGCGGGCCGACCGTCAGGCCGCCCGTGAACAAGGTGATCCCAAACGACTCGGCCAGAACTGCGGTGGAGGTGTCGTTGAGGGTGAGCGATGCCAGGTGCTGATTGGCCACAAAGCCGAAAATGGCGCTGTTGTTGGCGATGACGCTCAGATTTGAGGAGCTAACCGCCAAATCCTCGAAATAGTCCATTTCGCCGGCGTTGAGCACCAGCGTGTTATTCCCGGACCCGGCGTTGTATATGGGCACGAAGTTCAGGCTGTTGTTGATGGTCAGCGTGTCATCGCCGCCATTGCCATCGAAGCGAATCATCTCCGCGCTGCCGTAGGTGATATTGCTCGAGCCTACCTGGACCTGCGTGGAACGGATAATCACCGAATCATTTGCATCGCCGCCGATGACCTGAATCAGATCAGCGCCGTCGAAGGTCTGGGCGCCGCCGTTGAAATTTACGCCGCCGACGGGAATTGGATTGCCGAAGGTCGTGTCGATCACGAACGAATCATTGCCGCCCACGCCATTGAACGTGTAGTTGCTCATCGCGCTGTACGCCACGGCATAGCTGGGTCCCTGGGCGATGGTCCGGTTCTCGAAGAACTGCATCATGGCCGGGTTGGTTGGATCGATGCGGATGATGTATGTGTCATCCCCGCTCCCGCCCAGCCGCGCGCTGGGTGTGACCGAAACGATCACCGTATCAACGCCGCCCCCCCCGACGTTGTCAGTGACAGTGATGGTCGCCGTGAATGTGCCGGGGTTGGCGTAGACGTGGCTGAGATTGAACGTTTTGTTTGCGTTCAGCGTCAGCGGCGCGGTGGCCGTGCCATCACCCCAGTTGATCGTCCCCGTCCAGCTCTGCTGGGTGTTGGGGTCGGTGAACGAACCGCTCGCGCTAAACGTCCCGCCCTGAGCGAGGGTCTGATCCGGGCCTGAGCTGACACCCGGGACCGTGTTGGCCACCGTGGTCACCTGCAACATATCCGTGCCGATGACATTCGCGTTGTCCTTCACCGTCACCGTTACCGTGTAGTTTCCTACGTTCGGATAAACATGGTTGAGGTTGAAGGTTTTGTCGAGGTTGAGAGTCAGCGGAAAATTCGTCGGGGTATCGCCCCAGTTGACGGTCGCGCTCCAGCTCTGGCCCGCGTCCACGTCGGTAAATGAGCCGCCCTGGCTGAACGTGTCCCCCTGCACCAGGTTCGCGTCCGCCCCCGCGCTCACCACCGGAGGATTGCTCGGAGTAACGTTAACGCTCAGCGTGTCGCTGGACGATTCGGGATAACTGTCGGTGACCGTGACCGTGACCGTAAAAGTCCCAACCGACAGGTATGTGTGGTTGAGATTGAAGGTCTTGTTCGCGTTCAACGTCAAGTTCTGTACCGGCGTGCCATCGCCCCAATTGACCGTGCCGGTCCAGGTCTGCTCGTTGTTCACATCGCTAAATGAGCCGGTGCGAAGAAACGCCACACCCTGAACCACCGTCGCATCCGCGCCAACGTCCACCACCGGCGGCCGCTGCGGCGCCTGCACCACGCCGGGATTGCCGTTGAATGGACCGGCTTTCCAGTTGGAGGGATCGTTGCCATAGTTCACCGGCTGCGCCCGCTGGAGACTCGGCCCGCCGCCGTCCGGAGTCGTCGGCCAGGGCAGCGAATCGCCATATTTCAGCTTGTCGGCAAGCACATACGGCACCACCGGCCCGGTCGGGGTCGTCACCGGCGGAAGCGGCCGTGCGAGCTTTATGTCCTCGCCGCCATTGTCCAGCGCCCCGCCATACTGGAACACCTGCACCTCCGGCGGAACATTGTAAGAGCTGCGGAACAGCGCGATGCTGATCGTCTGCGGAATCAGCACGATCGATCCAAAACCGGGAACCGTGGTGTTGGTCGGAAATGTGAGCGATATTCCGCTCAGGAATTTCCAGGTGTTGTTTGGATTCGCCGGGTCCCAAAGCTGCACCGGGAAGTCGGTGATGTTCTCAATCTCGAGGAATTCCGAGCCGCCGGCAGTCGGGTTGTAGTTGATTTCGCTGATGACGATCGGACCCACCGTAGGCGCGCTGTTGTTCGCGCCTGGCGTCGCGGAAACCAACTGCGTGAAATCGGTCCTGTCAGTCGCCAGAGTGCTCTTGATGTAGCGGCCAAATGAAACATCCGGAACCGAAGCGCCAAAATCCGCGTGCTCCCGGTAGCCGGCCACGTTGCCCGCGCCATCGTTGTTGGTCAGATAGATGTCGGCCGCGACTACCTCATCCAAAGTAAATGCCGTCGTCACGCCAGGATTCCCCGCGTTGCCGAAGCTGCTCTGGGCATAGAAGACCATGTACGCATTGGGCTGAAGGATCGTGTTGGCCGGGATCTGATATTTCTTCAGGTCGGCCGCGGAATCAGAGAGGTACCAACCGCTGATGTCCATCGCCGTGTTGGTGAGATTCTTCAGCTCGATCCAGTCGCCGCTCGGCGCTGTCGAATTGCTCATCGCCTCGTTGATGACCACGGATTCCGGGTTGATTCCCGGATCGGCAATCCCCGGCCCACCACCACTCAGATTGCTCGGCCGCCAGTTGATGCTGTGGCTCAGCGGATTGGTCGGATCAGGCACCGTGGGCAACTGCCCGGCATTGGGATCGCGCACCACCAGCGTATATCCCGCCCCGTCGGTGATCGGATACCAGTCGTGGTTATAGTTGAAATGGAGCAGTTGCTCGTTGAGCGGACCCAGAATATTCACGTCTTCGCTGAGGTTGCTGAACGTCCCGCCCAACACGCCGGTGTATTCGCCCGCGATCGGAAGCCCCAGGCCATACCGGCTCTCAAACGCCGCCTGATTCTTCACCACCAGCGTGCGCGCCCCCGCCGCCAGCGTCATCGTCGGAAAGGTGAAGGTAATTCCCTCATCGAAGTGAACGCCGCCAAGCGGCAGCGGCTTGTTGCCCGTATTTTGCAGCTCGATGAACTCAAAATCATCCGCCGTATACGGGCTGCCCTGCGGCGGCGGCTCCGGGTTGTAATTCAGCTCGCTCACGTGCAGGGCGGCCAGGTTGTACTTGAACTTGTAGCTGCTCAGCGCGCTCCAGACCACCGTGTTGCCGGTCTGATAACGGATGCGGGCGTTGACCGTCGTCGAAGTATTGAGCGGAAGCGGGGCGCTGTAAGTTGAAGCGATCGGCGAAACTTCCGCGCCGTACATTCTCGGATCGCTTCCATCGGTCGTATAGAAGATCGTGCCGCCCACCGCGTTGGGATTGGTCATCGTCAGCGTGAAGCCGTTGTCGATGTCGCCGCCATATTTGCTGTAAACCGGCGCATTGAAGACCGTGCCGTTGGGCAGCTTGGTGTACAGGTTCCAGTTGACAAGCTGGTTGAAGACCAGCTGGGTCCTCGTCACCGGGCTGGCGTTGACGAAGTTGTTCATCATGTTGTTGAACGCCGTGAGCCAGGTGTTCTTGGTATAGGGAGTGCCAACCTTTGCATCACCCCAACGCGCTGACTCGGCCACAACCGCCAGATCAAGTTCCGCCTTCCGCTTATTGATGAGCGCAGTCACGGCGGCCGGCGTCAGGATGCCGCCGTCGAAGAACATGCTGCGCACCTTGTCGGCCACCCGGAGCTGGAACTCCTGGTTGTTCCAGAGCTGCTGGAAGATGTACTGCGGATTGCTCTTGTCGAAGGTGTTCCCGGCACTCCAGCCATTGCCCGGCGAGGGACCCAGACGGTTGCCAAACGCATCGGTATTCGTCGTATACCACGGCAGCAGGGTGTGCTCGGAATCGTGCTCGACGCAGCTGAATCCGCGCGATCCATCGCGTGGGCGGGTGCAGAAGAAATTGTTGGGACTGGCGTTGCCCAGGAAGTTGGAGATCGGCGCATCCAGGTTCCCACCCCAGTACGTCAGCAGGATGTAGTCGATCAGGTTGTCCACATCAACCAGATTGGGGTAGTTGGGATTCCTCGTTCCATCCGGATTATTTCCCTGCACTTTTTGATACGAGTTGACCGGTGGCGCCCCGATGAACGCCGCCGTCTGTGTGAGCAACTGCGAATTCACCCCCGTGCCGTTGGCCGCGCTGCTGGTCAGATAGAAAGGCACGTTGCTGTCTTTGGCGATCAGAATGATGTTCGTGCTGTTGTCGACCGCCGTGAGCGCGGCGATCAGCGGATCGGCTCCCACCGCTGCGCCCGCCGCGTTCCAGGCCGCTGCCAGCCCCGCCGTGACATTGGCGATTGACGGGGCGGTCGCCGTGTACGCAACAGAGATGTTTCTCGAACCATCGGCCGTCCTGGCGGTGATGATGAAGGTGTCCCCCGTTTCAATGAACGCGGGCGTCACGATCGTTTGCCGCTGAAGCGCCTGCGCCCCATCCGCACCTCCGTTCGTGGAGCTGGAAGAAACCGTAATCGGCATGCCAATGAGCTTGCCGGTCAACTTCACCGTGCCGCTGATGCTCTGCGCTGCAACGGTGGCGATCAGCGGGCTGGTCGAAGCATTCCACGCGGCCACCAGCCCCGCCGTCACATCGGCGACCGTCGCCGCCTGAGCGGTATACGAAACCGACGCGGTGGCGCCTTTCTTGCCCGTGACCGTCAGCGTAAAAACATCGCCGATCTCGACGTTGATCGGCGTGAAAATATCCACCTGCGCCGTGCTGGGAATCCGGGATGTCTCCCACAACTGCCGCCATGCGTTCAGATCGCCATCCGTCGCCTCGATCGTATAGCTGGCATTGGTTTCCACCTTCACCGTGTCGTACCCGTCGGGCACCTCGCCGTAATAGCTCTCCGCAAAGTTGGCCTCCGGACGTTCATCGGTCTGGTAAATGCCCCAATACTGCCCGTTGATATAAAGGTTGTAGTCCTTGCCGTGGCTGCTGACATCCCCGGCCGCAAGCTGAAGATCCCGGCCCATGATGTCACGCACGAAAGTCCCGTTGGCATCGCCCTGATAACTCCACGAATAGTTTTGGAAAGTGCGGAAGTCGATCTTGTCGAACTCATCGGTCGCCGTGGGATCATCCCCGAACAGCTTGTACTTCAGCTTCGGAGCGCCATAGTTCTCCCGGAAGAAAAACCGGAACCCGTGCTTGGGATTTGCGGGATCACGGCTGAATCCACCGCGAATGCGAATGCCCGCGTTGATCTGGAACCCCTCGCTGCCATCCGGATTGATCAACTCCAGCGAAGCCGGTCGTTCCCAGGCCGCCCCATCACTCCTGGGGTGCGTGAAAATTCCGGTCGCCGCCCCGAACATATCATTGAGGTCAACCGCGATGTTGATCGTCGGAAGCGCTTTGAGAGCGTCCTTGATCAGCGGCCCCCACGTCGCGTTATTGACGATGTCCGGGTCCATTCCGTAATCGAGTATCTGCCCGTTCACGGACCCCGAAGGCCACGTGGTGCCACCGGTAACCGGCGCCTGCCCCGTCGGCGACTGAAGAATCACGTCGTTGAGAAAGATGAAAGTCTGCGTGTCAACGTCCGATGAAGTCAGCCCCGACTTGAAAGCCGCCACACGCAGCGTCGTCGTCTTGTTGATGGCGATCGGACCGCTGTAGACCGTGCCGGTGTTGAACGTTGGCGCCGAGCCATTCATCGTATAGCGAATCTGCGCGCCAACAGTGTCCGTTGTAATCGTCAGGTTGAACGCAGTGTCATAAAACCCATGGTCGTGGCTGAATTTCGTGTCGGCCACCACCCCATTGATTGTCGAAGTGGTATTCAGCGCGCCCGGCGTCGGATTCATGTACCGATCGCCCTGAAGAATGATGTTCTGCACGCCCGACAGCGATGGAATGATCAGAAAATCAGGACTGTCCGAAGCATCATTGAGCCCCTGGATCGCCAGCACGTTGGTGCCTTCCTGAAGCACGCCCTCTGGAATCGGAAGATCGAAATCCTCGAACACCATCGCCGCCGCGTCGGGATGTTCCCCTGTCGCGGCCGAATCCCACACCGGGCTGTCCGGAGCGTTGCGATCCGCGATCTTGACGCCGTTCAGATATGCCACAAACCCATCGTCGTATTTCATCCGCAGTTTCAGCGTGTCAAACTGCGTGGGATCGAGCACGTCAAACGGCAGCCGCATGTATGCGGTGGTGTTGCCGTTGTACATGCTCTCCTTCAGGTCCGTCTTGATCAGCGGGGCATAATTGTTGGGCGGCGTGGTGACCGGTGTTGAGAACTGCCACCCGTTCCAGCCATCGCGCAACAGCGCGAAATCGGTCGTGTTGAAGGCTTTCTGCCCAATCGCCGACGACATCTCCAGCGCATCGGCCGCCGACCGCTCGAAATAATCGAGCTGAATCGTCGTCACCAGCGGCTCCCCCACCACCGTAAACGCGCCGGACGTGTGCCCGAAAACCCGGGCTCCACCATAAACCAGCGTCTCGTTGATGTCCGTCTGGCTCTGCGGCAGGGTGATGCTCGTGAACTCCTGCCCGGTTTTGCTCGCCAGGCTGAACTTGATCCCCGGAATCCGCAGGCGAAAACCCTCATCGCTTCCAATGTCGATCGTCCACTGTCCTACCGGAATCACCACCTGTGCCGTCACCCGCAGCGCATAGTTGGTCCGTCCCAGCGCATCCTGGTTGGTCTCGCCGTTGGGCAGAATGCTGTCGCCTATGAACGACTGCCCACCCCCGAAGTTGACGTTCGTGTATTCCTTGCTCCCATCGAAAACCTTCGTGTGCGCGGCCGGATTCGACGTGCCATTGAGGATCCCCTGCGCTTCGGTGATGTTGTCGATCGAGCCATCGGTCCCGCCATTGATGTCCACCATCCGCACCGTCATGCCAGCAAACGGCGGCGGCGGCGGATCGGCTTCATAGCCGACGCCGGTCGTGCCCTGGGCCCAGCTCGAATCGTCAAAGAATGTCCCTTTCCAGCCCCCACCGATGCTGCTGGTCGGCACAAACGTCTTCACCAGCGCGCCGTTGCTGTTGATGAAGGTCGTCAACGTGGAATTGGTCGCAATCCCGTACGAAGTGTCGGTCACCTGTTCCGGATAGTCATAGTCCGAGAGAACCGTGACCCCGTCCGGGGCCACCAACCCCAGATAGCCCGCGGCGTCGGTGATCTGAAAATCCGTGTGAAACGGCTGGCCAACGACCGCATCGTCGTCGCCGGAGGCAAACACGACTATGTAGCTTCCGCCGGTCATGATCGTCCCGGCCGGGAACTGCCAGCCAGTCAGGTCGCCGGCATTGTCGGTCAGGTAATAACCGCTCAGGTCAAAGTTGCTGACCTGGGGGTTGTAGATTTCGATCCAGTCTGAGTTATGGCCCTTGTTATCAACCAGTCCGACGCCGTTGCTGGCCAGAAACTCCGTGATCATCGGAGCGTTCGCCGTCTGCGTATAGAGCAGACGCTGCTCCAATGGCTCCAGCCATGAGCGCGGACAAGCCGCCGGGGTTAAAGCTAAACCCCGACCCGTGCGGCGTTTATCTGATCGTTCATTATGGCTGCGTTCTCCGCCATCAGCGGAAAAATCGAGGGACGAAGACGACGACAAAAAACGACGGTGCTGCCAAAGCTCCATGGAAACTTACTCCCAGGTTGCCCGTCCATCTGGATTGCGCCAACGCCGAAGGTCCAGAGACTTAAAATGTGCGCAAGTTCGCGTGTAGGTGCTCTCCGCGCAGAACTGATAGGGTCCCCAAACGCGGTATGCCGCATTTGGGGGTCCCTCCGACTGATGTTACCTTGGGTTTTCTTAACAGAACAGAAAAATATCCGAAATCTCGCACCCGGCGGTGGATACGCCCGTTCTGAAAAATAATGCAAGGTCCGGTAATCAGGCATTTGTCAGTGTTGGGACCTTTGAAATCATCCTGAAGGGCTCAATTCTTGGCTGGAGCTTCCCTTACGTCAGGAACCGAAAGGGGCGGGCCAACTTCCATCTATGTCGCCACTGTGGAGGCCCCTTGCGGGCATGCCCCTTCACTGTGATCCGACTCACTTTCCGGGTTCTACTGGCTCCCTCAGGCGGCCCAGTAGGTCGGTCAAGGGTCCCCAAACGCGGTATTCTGCGTCGGGTACTGGCCAGGCCGGTCGCCCCACTCTTGCCCGACACGAACTGCTCAACAAACGCCCGATCCAGAAGGAAATAATCATCCGCATTGGCTGGCCCCCCACTGTAATCAAGATCACCATTCTGATAATTGACCGCGTGGCTGGCAAAGCCCCCATCCATCCGGGCGTAGTCGTCGGCGTCCAGATCCCCATCGAAATCCAGATCGCCGATGAGCTGGTAGCTCAGGATAATGCTGTTGGCATTCAGCGCCTGGCCCCCAAAGCTGCTAAGAATCGTCGTTCCATCCCCCTTGTCGTTAAGGAGTAGAGCCACCCCGGCGATAGTGCGGTGCTGGGCGGCAGCGCTGCTGTTGATCCCTAAACCATTCCAATCACCATGGTTACGGCCGGAATGGAGGAGGGCAATAAGCGACTGGAAAAGGGTCCCCAATCCCGATAAATCGGGATTGGGGGCCCCATCTCGCTCCACCGCCGCCGGCTGCAAAATCAGGCTCTCAGTGCCCATATTGAGCTGTGCATCTGCCTCGATCGTCAGATTCTCGAGTATCGCGATGATCCCCGGCACCGACTGGAGATCGACCGTGCCCCCATTGATGTTCAGCGTGTCCGCGCCACTGCCCAAGTCCAACTGAACCGGCAACTGCGTACCTTCCACATCGATGTTCACCACATCATCCCCGCCCAGCGTGCCAAAATTGAGGAATGGCACGCTCGCCCTCGGCATGAAGTAGGTCGGGCACTCTTGCCCGACATTACACAGATCCGGTGCCGTGTTCTCAAACACCTCCACCGCATCCGCTGCCGGGTTATACCTGACCCAATACGTGTCGGCAGCGGCCGTCCCCTCCAGATACGGTGTGGTCGCTAACCATTCCTCAAGGCCATCCTCTGCCAGCGCGTTGCCGGCAATATCGGTTACCCCTGATCCGACGGCCTTCAATTCCAGCCGATATCGGCCGGAGCTCTGGGTAATGCTCTCAAGGTTGGTCAGCGTCCAATTCTGGCCATCACCCGTCGCCGAGCTGATGAAGCGCGGGACTCCATTGCGCGTGAGGATGATTTTGGCAAATGGAAAATTGTTGATGCGTTCGCTGAAGCTGATCGTCAGCGCTGCCACCGCCGTCAAATGCGGATCGGGCGCGACATCCACGATGTCCACGGTCGGCGCAATTGTGTCGATGGTCACCACCACCGCTGGTGAGGGCATCGACTCATCACCGTCCGCGAATTGCCCGGCCAGGAATTGCGTTGCCGTAAAGTTGTGCGCGCCATCCCCCAGATCAGTGACTCCGTCGGTCGTGATGGTTGTGGTCCCAACAGCGCCCGGCGCACTCGCGAAGAGCACCCCATCGACATACAGCCGCACCGTCACGCCGGACATCGTTCCGGAAACCGTGAATTCCAGCGCCTTCGCTGGACTGCTGTTGTCAAAACTGGTGATCTTGTCGTTGTTGCTCGTGCCGCTATCTCTTGCGGCGACCAGGTTGGGCGCTGGCGGAACCGCCGGCAGAAGATTGAAGAATCTCAGGACAGCCCCCATGACCGAGCTTCGCGCATCGCTGCTGGTGATCGTCTCAAATGGAAATCCCAGCATCACCAGTCGCTGGCCGCCACCGCTGTACTGAATCGCCGCCCCACCGCCGGTGGAATAGGTCATGGCCACACTGGCCCCGCCCAGCGGGCCGATCACATCCGGAAAATCCACATCATAAACCTGGCTTCCATTGTCAAAATTCACCGAGATCCCCCCGAAAATCGACCCGGCCGATCCGCTCGCCGAATAAGTGCCCGCATCATCCGCGACATAATCGGCCTTGAGTGTCTGGTTGTAGAACGTCGCCCCGTTGTTCTGCGCATCCAGGTCCCACCCAATCTCCGAGCCGCTGACAAATAGCTTGCCGCCGCCCTCCAGGTAGGCCTTCACCTTCGCCTGTTCCGCGGCATCAAAACTGTGGTTGACCGTTGATTCCTCGCCCGCGATCCAGAAGACCGCGGCGTAGCTGGACAAATCCACCAGGCCCGTGGCAACGTCCTCGTTCGTCCTCGAATTGATCTCCACATCGCCCCCCGCCCCCATGATCGCGCCAGCCAACTGCACCACGTAATCAAACGAGTTGGCCAGCCGCGGCCGCACCCGATCCACCGCCACCACCGCCCCACCCGGACTGAGCGACGTGCTCTGGCGGATGTCCTGCGTCCGATCGAGTCGATCAAAACCGTTGACGATCAAAACCTTCGGCCGGACCACCGCCCCCTTGCGCGCCGCGGCCACCTCCGACGGCGGCGACTCGCCCCCCGCATTCACTGCCGCCACGCGGAAATAGTAAACACCGTTGTCGAACTGCCCGGCCGGGATCGTGTAGGACGTGGTTGTGCCGCCGGAGATCGAGATCCCACCATCAAATGCGTACCCGTTCTTCGACGCATACAGGCGATACCCGCTCGCCGCGCCGCCCACCACCGTGTTGGCAACCGGCGCAGTCCACGACACCGTCGCCGTTCCATTGGGCGACACCGACGTCCGCACCCGCGTCGGCGCATCGGGCAACAAATTCACCGGGGTCACCGATGGATAGGTCGCGAAATATTTCACCGTCGCCTGATACGCCGCCCGGCCAACCCAATTGCGCACCTTGGGATCTCGCAGCAACGCCGCATCACTGACGTTGTCGTGAAATGCCACTTCGACGATCGTCGCATCCATCTCATTGTTGATCGAATTGGAATTGATCTCGCCAAAATCAATATCGGAGCGGTCCAGCGTCACCACCGAGCGGTTAAACCACGAGAATTCCAGCGGCGGCGAGCCGCTCAGCACCAGATCATCATTCACCTCCCGCCCCACCAGTTCCGCCCAGGCCTGCTGATGCACGGTGGCGTTCGCGGGACTGTTGTATAGCCCCAGCGTTCCACGCGATGTGCCCGTGCCGGCATTGGAATGAAATCCCAGGTAAATCCGGTCCGTCGCCGGCCCCTGACCCTCCGCGTTCATGTACGCCGCCCATCGCGCTGGCGCGCCCACGTTGTCGGTCGCATCATCGCCATTGGGCGCATAAACCGTCGAAGCCGTCCCCACACCCGCCGAGCGCATGATCCAATACAGCGCTGCCTCATCCTCGCGCGTGTGCCCCGAGACGCCGGCCCCGCGATCCACATCGCCCATACCGTTGCCAAAGCGAATCGCATCGGCGATGGCGGCCGATCCCGTCGCGCTCGATTTATTGCTGATTTCTACAAACCCCCCGCTGCCCTGCTCAAAATAATAAGTCCCCAGATACACCCACCCCTTGCCAACCCGGCGATGATTCACCTTCACTTCGCTCGCCCCCCCACTGTGCGTGATTCGATAGAGCTGATCCGTCGCCCGATTCGTTCCGTCCAGCACCCATGTGTAAACCGGGTAGAAGCCCGCCACCGGAATGTTGGGCGTATATTTCGCAACCGCCGTCTCGGTAAGCGCTGTCGATGCCGAGCGATACCGCACATCCCCGGCCGTCCCAAAATAGGGACTCGAATTCCCATCCGCCCACGTCCCGCTAAACGTCACCCCCGGCGAATCATTGTCCAGCACCACCTCGTTGGGCTGATTCCCCACCGGCCGCATCGGCACGATCGTCGCTCCGGCATTAAACAGGTAGTTCACATACCCCGTCATCTGCTCCTGATTGCCAAAATCCTCCACCATCGAGTTGGTCAGCCCCCGCTGCGTCGACCATCCGCCCGTCCCCGGAAAATCCGCCGTAAAACCATGCCCCCCACTGGTAAAAATGATCCTGCCGCTCAGCGCCCCTGCCGGCTGCGCCCCAATGGGCGTGATCGCCGCCGCCAGCAACAGCCGCCGCTCCAGCGATTGCATTAATGGACGAATATCATGCCGTGAAGATCCCGCCACCAGGCCCTCCGCCGCCCGATTCTACCGATCCCCGCCGGCCGCTTCAAAAGAATCCGCCCCACAACCCCCAACACCCCTGCCCCGCCCGCATTTTGCTGCTAAAGTATGGATCGCATAGGGTCCGCTTCAGCGGACGTCATGGGAGATAGACTTGTGGAAAGGATCATCCAATGAAAATCTTTATCGACACCGCCAACCTCGATGAAATCCGCCAGGCCCACGAGCTGGGCGTTCTCGATGGCGTCACCACCAACCCCAGCCTCGTCGCCAAGGAAAAGGTCGATTTCAAAACCCGCGTCCGCGAAATCTGCCAGATCGTCAAAGGCCCCGTCTCTGCCGAAGTCGTCAGCGTCAAGGCCGACGACATGCTCCGCGAGGCCGATGACCTGATCAAAATCGCCGACAACATCACCATCAAGCTCCCCACCATCCGCGAAGGCGTCATCGCCTGCAAAAAACTTTCGTCGCAGGGTGTCAAAGTCAACATGACCCTCTGCTTCCAGCCGCTTCAGGCCCTCATCGTCGCCAAGGCCGGCGCAACCTTCGTCAGCCCGTTCATCGGCCGCTTTGATGACCAGGCCGAAGAGGGCATGAAAGTCATCCGCGACATCCGCACCATCTACAACAACTACGGCTTCAAGACCCAGATTCTCGCCGCCAGCATTCGCAGCCCCTATCACGCCGTCCAGGCCGCCATGTCCGGCGCTGATGTGGCCACCATCCCATTTGCCGTGATTGAGAAGATGCTCTTCCACCCCCTGACCGATATTGGATTAAAGCGCTTCCTCGATGACTGGAACAAGGCGCAAAAGTAGGGCCCGGTAGGGCGGACTTTCTTGTCCGCCATCGCTTCCGCCATCCCTTTGCCCGGAGACCAGCGTGTGCGTTCGACTTAACTTTTCCTGCCTCGCCTGCCTCGCCCTGGCCACCATCTGCCTCGCCCAGACCACGCGCCCTACCACTCTTCCAACGACTCAGCCATCACCCCTCAATCCCCAGATCGAGCAACTCATCCGCGACCTCTCCGCCGACACCTGGCAAACCCGCCAAAAAGCCCAGGATGCCCTCGTGCAATACGGCCTGGATATCCGCCCCCGCCTCAACGCCCTGCTCCGCGAGACCCGCGACGAAGAAGTCCGCACCCGCGTCGAGGCCGCCCTTCGCCATATCGAGGAAAATCGCACCACCGGCGCATCCCTCATCACCCTGCACATGAAAGCCGCATCGCCCCGCGAAATCTTCGCCGAGATTTCCCGCCAGGCCAGCGCCCAGCTTCGCCCCAGCCCCGCCAATCTCTGGGACAGCAAATCCTGGCCCGCCATCGACATCGACATCGAGCGCCAGCCCTTCTGGCAGGCCATCCAGGAAGTCTGCACCAAATTCGGCGTCGCCCCCCAAAACAACATGGCCATGGAAATGGTCATCGGCGACCGCAACGCCGGCCCAAAACTCTGGGGCGAAGCCCCCTACGTCATCAGCGGCCCCTTCCTCGTCGTCTGCGCCTACATCAACCGCTCCCACTCCGTCGATCTCAATCAGGCCAAAAACATCCGCCGAAACTGCACCGTCCAGTTCATGATCTACCCAGAGCCCAAGATGCGCGTCCTCCAGGGCACCCACTCCGTCCGCATCGACGAAGCCGCCGATGAAAACGGCAATTCACTCGCCATCCCCGGCCTGCCCCCCGACCTCGGCTTCAACACCAACACCTGGCCCTGGAATATGTCCGCCTCCCTCATGCCTCAGCTCAACACCGGCCAGAAAATCGCCAAAATGCGCGGCGCTGGCCGTTTCATCATCCAAACCCGCTCCGAACAGGCCGAAATCAGCGAAGTCCAAAGCGCGCGAAATGTCACCAAGGTCGTGGCCGGCAAGCGCTTCATGCTCAAGGAAATCCGCAAGCAGGGCAACCAGTACGTCGCCATGATCACCCTCTACCGCGCTGGCTGGAACCAGAACGAATGGAACTACATGATGTATCCGCAACAGACCTTCCGCATGGTCGACGCCCGCGGCATACCCCTCATGCGCCTCGGCAACGGCTCCAGTGGCGGCGGCCCCGACCAGATGGACATCGACATCCAGTTCCAGCGCCAAAACTGGAACGGCACCGAAAACGCCGGCGAACCCGTCAAACTCCTCTGGGAAGTCCCCGTCGAAACAAAAGAAGTCACCGTGCCATTTGAATTCGCCGATCTGCCTCTGCCGTGAACCCGCGAGCAGCCGTAGTAGGGTTCGCTCCGCGAACCGGTTCGCTACGATTGCCGCCACCCGATAGAGCGGTGACAATGGTCATTATTGTGAGATCGAATCGCCCTCAATCCCGGGCCTTCACCATCACCGAGCTCCTCGTCGTCATCGCCATCATCGCCCTCCTCCTCGCCCTCCTCCTCCCCGCCCTCAACAAAGCCCGCCGCTCCGCCCAGCGCACCGCCTGCCTCTCCAATCTCCAGCACATCGGCAACGCCCTCTTCCTCTATGCCAGCGACGGCCGTGGCGCATTCCCCTCCATCGGCTGGGCCGCCTATTCCCCCTGGATGAGCTTCGGCCTGCATCCCCCGGCCATGTATTACGACGATTGGTGCAACCTCGGCCAGCTCTACAGCGCCAGAATCATCCGCGACCCGCACATTTTCTACTGCCCCAATTCCCCGCCCGACAATCTCGATCCACTCACCTACGACAACCGCTGGATTCTTCCTCCCGATCCCGGCAACTGGTCGCTTTCATCCTATTGTTACCGAATCTTCGCCGAAGGTTCACCACCCCAGCCGCGGGCCTTCTTTACGGGCAGAAAAGACGCCTCGCGAACCTCCATCCTCACCGACATGCAGCTCCGCCTCCCCGATTTCCAAAACCATCGCGGCGGCAGCAACGCCTGGTACGCCGATGGCCACGCCAAATGGGTCGAGCACGCCGATGGACTGTGGGATTATCAGGATTGGACCGTCCAGCCGCTCGCCGCGTGGGAATACTTCGACGGGCATTAACCGTTAAATGGTGTAATGGGTCTCAAGCTCGAACAACTCAAAAAGTCCTACTTCGCGCCCGACGGCAGCGTCTCCCCCGTCATCGATATCGATTCCCTCTCCCTGGCCGATGGCGAGCAGGTCGCCCTCGTCGGAACCAGCGGCTCCGGCAAAACCACCCTCCTCCATCTCCTCGCCGGCATTCTCACCCCCGAAAGCGGGCGAATCCTCTATGACTTCAGCGGCGATGCCTCCTGCGATCTGGCCATCATCGGCGAGGCCCAGCGCGACGTCTTCCGCGGCCGAAATATCGGCTACATCTTCCAGACCCATCATCTCCTCGGCGGATTCACCGCACTCGAAAACGTGCTCCTCGGCATGAGCTTCACCGGCCGAAAACACGACCCCCAATGGGCCACCCATCTGCTCACCGAAGTCGGCCTCGCCCACCGCCTCGACTATCGCCCCGCCAAACTCTCCCTCGGCCAGCAACAGCGCGTCGCCGTCGCCCGCGCCCTCGCCAACCGCCCCAAACTCGTCCTCGCCGATGAACCCACCGGCGCTCTCGATGCCGTCAACGCCCAGCAGGTCCTCGATCTGATACGCAAACTTTGCAGCGAAGTCGCCGCCACGCTTCTGCTCGTCAGCCATGACCCCCAAATCACCTCCCAATTCCCCCGCGTGCTAAAACTGTCCGACCTCAATCAAATCGCAAATCCCAAATCCCAAATCGCAAATTCCCCATGAATTCTCTCCAACTGGTTTTGAAGCAGATGCGCCAACGAAGCCTCTCCAGTTGGCTCACCCTCCTCTCCGTCACTCTCGGCGTCGGCCTGGCCATCGCCATCATGGTCTTCCAGCGCGAAGGCGAAGCCCTCTTCTCCCAATCCGATTTCGGCTACGACATCATCGTCGGCCCCAAAGCCTCACCCCTCCAGATCGTCCTCAACACCGTCTATCACCTCGACGTCTCCCCCGGCAACATCCCCTATTCAATCTACGAACAACTTTCCGCACCGAATCACCCTCTCGTACGCAACGCGATTCCCTACGCCGTCGGCGATGAATTTCAGGGCCATCGCATCGTCGGCACCATCGATCGCGCCTTCCCGATTGACTATCAAGGCAAACTCCTCAACCGTCCCCTCCAATATCGCAAGGACAGAAGCTTTGAATTCGCCGAGGGCCGTCCATTTCATCCACAGAAATTCGAGGCCGTCATCGGCAGCGATGTCGCCCTGCGCACCGGCCTCAAACTCGGCTCCAAATTCAAGGCCCAGCACGATGCCGGAAGCTCCGCCGTTGAAAAAGAGGAGCACGATGAACAGTGGGAAGTCGTAGGCATTCTCAAACCCACCAAAACCGCCAACGACCGGATCATCTTTATTCCCATCGTCAGTTTTTTCGCCATCCCCAAGCACGAGGAGTACCTGGAAAAACTCGAGGAGTTCCAGAAGCAGATGGATGCCATGAATGCGGGCACAACCCGGCCCACGCCCGCGCCCAAACCCACCAAATCCTCATCCACCGGCGAACTCCTGGCCGATGCTCCCGAAAAGAAGGACCCCGCCCATCACAATCACGAAGAAGCCTACGACCTCAACCCCGACGGCGCCATCAACCTCCATCTTGAAAAAGAAAAATGGAAGGTCTCCGCCATTCTCGTCGAGACCCGCCGCGGCGGCTTCCAGAACCAGATGCTCATCTACCAGTTCAAAAACCGCACCGACGCCATGGCCGTCAATCCCGCCATGGAAATGCGCAATTTCTTCGAAACCTTCTTCAAAGGCTCCAGCACTCTCCTCCTGGTCATCTCGCTCTTAGTCACCATCGTCGCCGCCGTCTCCATCCTCGTCAGCATCTACAATTCCGTCATGGCCCGCCTCCGCGAAATTGCCATCCTCCGCGCCCTGGGCGCAACCCGCGCCCGCGTCCTGGCGTTAATATGTATCGAAGCCGCCCTGATCGGCCTCGCCGGCGGCATCCTTGGCCTGATTGTCGGCCACCTGCTCGCCTTCGGCGGCTCGCTTTTCATGAACCACCTGATCGGCCAGGAAATCCACTGGCTGGCCACCGGCTCGCGGGAATGGATATACTTAGCAGTAGTCGTTGCCCTGGCCGTCCTCGCCGGACTCGTCCCCGCCCTGCGAGCCTACAAAACGCCCGTGGCAACGCATCTCATGGCGGTCTGATATGTCTAAACGGGGGCTGAACATGATGCCAAACCCGGCCGTAAGTGCGGAAGGAGCCTGAATATGGTGCGAATCGGAGTTATCGCGATCCTCATGGCCACTCTCAGCGCCTCGGCGATCGCCCAAACCACCAAACCCGCCGCCGAGAACATCGGTGCCATGGAGCTGCGCGCCCAGACCGCCTTCGACAAAGGCGACTACGCCACCGCCCTCCCCCTCTTCATGAACCTCGAAAAGAAGCTGACCGACAAGCCCGACAAGCTCGGCCCCCTCCAGGAGAAAATCCGCGTCTGCAAGAAAAACCTCCTCAAGGATCCCCCCAGGGACCTGCAAAACTTCCTCACCCAAAAACCCCAGGACAACGCCACCCCCGAAAAGCGCAAACCCCACATCAAGCCCAAGGACGGCCAGGCCCTCGAAATCGCCATCAAGGACCTCGGCAACTTCGAATACGACGCCGAAAAGGGCGGCAACATCCCCGAAGATGTAAAACAGCTCCACGGCGCAAAAATCCGCACCCACGGCTTCATGATCCCCCTCGACCAGGCCGACAACATCACCGAATTCGCCCTCGTCCCCAGCCTCTTCGCCTGCTGCTTCGGCCAGCCCCCCCAGGTCCAGCACACCATGGTCGTACACACCCCCAAAGGCAAAGCCGTCGGCTATTTCCCCGATGAAATCATCGTCGAAGGCACCTTAAAAGTGGACGAAAAGAAGGAAGATGGACTGATCATCAGTGTGTTCGAAGTCGATTGCATCAGCGTCAAGCCCATGCCCAAATAGGAGACTAAAACTGATATGACCGCGGCGAAAGTACCCTTCTTCGAGCGCATCAACCTGCGAATGATCATCTTCTTCGCGGTGATCCTCATCCCCATCGGCTATGTCGTCTACCTCTTCGCCGACACCTGGCTCACCCACGGCATCTGGGATGCCCGCGATGAGCGCTTCGGCAGCTACAAAAAGGTTGACCTCAAGGCCATCAGCATGTTCCAACTCAACCAGATCTCCGCCACCGACGCCGACATCCCCCCCGAATATCGCGCCCTCGACGGCAAGCGCGTCATGCTCGTCGGCGAGCAATATCTCACCCGCGGCGGCCGCGGCTCCCAGCCCGAGTTTGATCTTGTCTATTCCATCGCCAAATGCTGCTTCAACGGCCCCCCGCAGATCCAGCACTTCGTCAAGTGCAGGGCCCTGCCCGGCAAAAACATCGAAACCTACGCCGGCCTCGTCCGCGCTGTGGGAATTCTTCACGTCGGCGTGCAGATCGAAAACGGCCGCGTCGCCAGTGTGTATCGGATGGATGTGGAAAGCGTCGAACCGGCGCAATGAGCAAGTCGGAAACCCTCTTTCAGGAATTTGATCATGACTGAACTTCGCATGCGCAAGTTTTGGCTGATGGCATTTGCCGTCGTGATGAGTTTTGCAATCAGCGCCCCCCTCGCCCGTGCCGCCGACGACAAGGAAAAAGGCGACTCCCCCCTCGAAGATGAAATGATCGCCGCCAACAAGGCGCTCAAGACCCTCAAGACCCAGATCACCGACGCCTCCAAAAACGCCTCATCCCTCCAGCTCATCGGCGAGATGCAAAAGCATTTCGTCGCCGCCAAAGGCATGGAGCCCCTCCGCGCCAAGAAAACTCCCGAAGGCGAACGCGCCAAATTCATCGCCGACTACCGCAAAGCCATGGTCAATCTCATGAGCGAAATGCTCAAGCTCGAATCCGCCGTCATCGACAACAAAAACGACGACGCCGCCGCCATCCTCAAAAACCTCACCAAAATCAAAACCGACGGCCACGACAAATTCCAGGAAGAGTGAACACTTCTAATTCACGCCGAGCGCCTCTGGGCCAACTTCGTCGATCGAGGCAGATCACGTGCGGCGCGGCGGATGATTTGATCCGCCAGCCAATTCATTTTCTCAAAACTGGACGTGACATTCTGCGGACCGATCTCAGAGACATCCTCCAGTTGCATTCCCCGTTCAAAAAATTGCAGAAGAGATGAGCTTAATCGGCGGCGGCGAATCTCAACATAATTGTCGAGATTGAAAAGATCGTGCTCGGCCTGATCGTAGTTGATCTCCCCTCGACTCAACGCAGATATGACTCCAAGGCCCATCTCGGCGATGCGGCGCTCCAGCAGGTGCCGCGATGGGTGCATCGTGGCCAGCGAAACGATTAGATTTGGTCGAGTTGCCTTCATTTGCGCTTGTGTTTTACGAACGCTACTTTGCCTGACTTGTGCTGGTGGTAATGCACTTCTGTTCCATCACGTCCGTAATGATATATCTCATCCAACGTCCTGGAAGCACGTCACGCAAAAATTCAACACCACCGGATCTCTTACTTTTTGCTTGACGATTGCGCCGGGCGCGAGCCTCGGCCGCCAATCTGCTGGAACCTTCGGCGACTCTCGCCGTGAATTGAAAAGCTCGATCATGGCCGAGAATCAAATTGAGCTGGGTGACCAGCAGAGGATGGGTTTCCGAGCCGCATTTACCTCATCCAGCCGCCTCACCGGCTGCGTCACCGGCGCTTCCTTCAGCGGCCGAATGTCCTTCTCCGTCAGCTCCGCGATCTGAAGCATCACCTCGCAGAACTGATCCAGCGTCGCCTTCGACTCCGTCTCCGTCGGCTCGATCATCAGGCAGTCGTGAATCGGGAAGTGCACCGTCGGCGGATGAATCCCCCGGTCGATCAGGTATTTGGCGATATCCATGATCGTCACCCCCCGATCCAGAATGTTCCGCGGCACCGTGATGAACTCGTGCGCGCACGGATTCGACGCCATCGGCTCGTTGCCCTTGGGCCCAAACGGCAGCGCATAAACATGCTTGATCCGCTGCGCAATATAATTGGCCGCCAGAATCGCCGTCTCCGACACATTCCTTAGCCCGCTATTCCCGCACGCCCGAATGTACGTATACGCCCGCGCCAGCACATTAAACTGCCCCCAGTGTGCCCTCACCTTCCCAATCGTCTTCGGCCGATCGTGCTCCCACCCATACATCTCCCCGCGCTTCACCACCTGCGGCGCCGGCAGATACGCCGCCAGTGCCTTCCTCACCGCAATCGGCCCCGCCCCCGGCCCGCCACATCCGTGCGGCGTGCTAAACGTCTTGTGCGTGTTGTAATGCATCACATCCACGCCAAAATCCCCCGGCCGCGCGATCCCCAGAATCGCGTTCATGTTCGCGCCATCGAGATACAAAAACGCCCCCACATCATGAATCATCTGCGCCATCTGCACGATGTGTGAATCAAACTTCCCCACCGTGTTCGGATTCGTCACCATCACCGCCGCCACCTCATCATTCAGGTGCGCCTTCAAATCCTCCAGATCCGTCAATCCATTCGCCAGCGACTTGATGGTGATCACCCCCGCCCCGCACATCGCGCACGATGCCGGATTCGTCCCGTGCGCTGTGTCCGGCGCCAGCACGATCCGCCGCTTGGGCTGCCCATGATCCTTGTAATAGGCCCGAATCACCTTCAACGCCGTCCACTCTCCGTGCGCCCCCGCCGCCGGCTGCAACGACACCTCATCCAGCCCCGAAATCTCCTGCAAAAACAGCCGCAAATGATAAAGCAGCCCCAGCGCCCCCTGCGCCTGCTCCTCCGCCTGCATCGGGTGCAAATTCGCAAATCCCGAAAGCGCCGCCGCCCACTCGTTCACCTTCGGGTTGTACTTCATCGTGCACGACCCGAGCGGATAAAAATTCGCGTCAATCGAAAACGTCCGGTGCGACAAGTGCGTGTAATGCCGCACCAATTCGAGCTGCCCAATCTCCGGCAACCCTGTCTCCACAAACGAAGCCAGCGCCGGATCCAATTCCGCCACCGGCACATCCGACTCCGGCAAATCCACCGCCCGCGCCCCCGGCGTCGATATCTCAAAAAGAAGTTTTTCTTCCGTATTGATCATTTGGCCTCAAGCCCCGACTGCGTATTCAACCGATCTTGGATTCTCCATCCGCTTTGACGCATCCAGGATCTCCAGGCCCACGACGTTACCCTGCGCGTCGTAATCCAGAATGATTCCGGGTTGGTCCTCATCGCTCTCTTCAATCGCGTTGTCGTTAAAGACGATCCGCAGGATATCCACCTCAGGGTCGTAGTTGATCTTCATGGCTTGCTCCAGCTCTTCTCCTGCGGGCCTCGTAGTCTCTTCACCTGACCAATTCAACCAACCGATCCATCTCCCCCCGCGTCCTCTTCTCCGTCACCGCCACCAGCAAACAATTCTTCAACTCCGCATAATCCCTCCCAACGTCATACCCCGCCGCCATCCCCCGCTTCACACCCTCCCGCAAAACCTCCCCCACCGGCCGCTTCAACTGCACCAGAATCTCATTGAAAAACGGCTGATTCGGATACTTCAATCCCACCCCCACCTCCTTCAACCGATTCGCCAGATACGTCGCCTTGTTGAAACAAAGCTGCGCTGCCTGCCGAATCCCCTTCGGCCCCATCGCCGCCATGTACACGCTCGCTCGCAGCGCCAGCAGCCCCTGGTTGGTGCAGATGTTGCTCGTCGCCTTCTCCCGCCGAATGTGCTGCTCGCGCGTTTGCAGTGTCAAACAAAACGCCCGCTTCCCCTCCATATCCACCGTCTGCCCCACCAGCCTCCCCGGCATCTTCCGCATGTACTGCGCCTTGCACGTGAACAACCCCAGATAAGGCCCGCCAAATTGCAGCGGAATCCCCAGCGGCTGCCCCTCGCCCGTCGCTATGTCCACATCCATCTCCCCTGGATGCTTCAAAATCCCCAGCGACAGCGGATTGAACGACTGGATCGCCAGCGATTCATTCGCGTGCGCAAACTTCACCAGCGTCTCCACCCGCTCAATGTGCCCCAGAAAATTCGGCGACTGCACGATCATCGCCGCCGTGTCCGCCTCCAATTCCGCCTCCGCCGACAGCGTGTCCGTCACCCCGTTCTTCAGCGGAATCTCCCGATACTCCGCCGGCAAATCCGACAAATAAGTTTTCAGCACCTGCCGGTAATGCGGATGCACCCCCTGGCTCACCAGCACGATCCGCTTCCCCGTCACGTTCAGCGCCATCATCGCCGCCTCGGCCAGCGACGTCGCCCCTTCATACAGCGACGCGTTGCTCACCTCCATCCCCGTGAGCTGGCACACCATCGTCTGAAATTCAAAAAACGCCTGAAGCGATCCCTGCGACGCCTCGGCCTGATACGGCGTATAGGCCGTCAAAAACTCCCCCTTCATCGCCAGGTGATCCACCACCGTCGGAATAAAATGGTCATACGACCCCGCCCCCAGAAAACAAACCTGCTCCTCCGTCGATTGATTCTGCCCCGCCAGCTCCGCCAGGTGCGCCCGCAGCGTCACCTCATCCATCGGCCCCGGAATATCCAGCGGCTCGCTCAGCCGGAATTCACTCGGCACCTGCTTCAGCAGATCATCAATCCGCGCTGCCCCCACCGCCTTGAGCATCTCCTCCCGCTGCCTTGCTGTAATCTGCACGTAATCCATCGAGCGAGGCATTCTAGTGGCCGTCCTGCGCCACCTCAAATCGCCGGCTTGCCGACCACAGCCTCTGCTCCGACAATGCCCCAACTCATGGGCAAATCAAATCTACGACCTATCCTTCTCTCCACCTGGTCCTTCGGCCAAATCGCCAACGCCGCCGCCTGGCCGCTCCTCTCCCGCGGCGGCAAATCCATCGACGCTGTCGAAAAAGCCTGCATCGCCGTCGAATCCGATCCCACCGTCGACAGCGTCGGCATCGGCGGCACTCCCGACGCCGACGGCCAGATCACCCTCGATGGCTGCATCATGCTCAGCCCAAAACAATCCGCCGGCGTCGCCGCCATCCGCAACTACGCCCACCCCGTCTCCATCGCGCGAAAAGTCATGGAGAAAACCCCCCACAAGCTCCTCGTCGGCCAGGGCGCTGAAAAATTCGCCGCCGCCAACGGCTTTAAAAAACAAACTCTCCTCACCCCCGAAGCCCGCAACTGGTGGAAAAAGTGGAAATCCGATCCCGCCAATCACAATTTCCACCGCAGCCACTCCCACTCCCCCAATTCCGCTTCGGCCGCCGCACAATCCGCCTCCGCACAACTCCTCCGCAAAAAATCCCAATCCCACGACACCGTCGGCGTCCTCGCCATCGACTCCTCCGGCGCCCTCGCCGGCGCATGCTCCACCAGCGGCCTGGCCTTCAAAATCCCCGGCCGCGTCGGCGACTCCCCCATCATCGGCGCTGGCCTCTACGTCGATCCCACCGTCGGCGCTGCCGTCGCCACCGGCGCCGGCGAACTCATGATGGGTGCCTGCGCCACCTTCCTCGTCGTCGAACGCATGCGCATCGGCGACCCTCCCTACGAGGCCATCCGCCGCGTCCTCCAACGCATCCGCGGCAGCTACGAACCAAATAAAACCCGGCAATGCGCCCTCATCGCCCTCCGCGCTGACGGCCAATGGTCCAGCGGCAGCCTCCTCCCCGGCTTCCAGGTCGCCTCCACCACCCCACACGAATCCCAACTGTCCCCCGTCCGCTTCACCCTCCCCGGCTGACCCAAAACCCATCTCTCCTCAACAAAAAACCACGCGCCCCCTCCCCCAAATCGCATCCCCCACCAGGCGCGCCTTCGTGTCCTTCGTGTTTAACTATTTCCCCCAACGCCACCCCGCCTATTTCCCCGCCCTCTTCAAATACTCCTCCACCCCCAACAACTTCTCCATCTCCTTCGCATCCAAAATCTTCACCCTGATCATCCACGCCTCCCCATACGGGTCCTTATTCACCAGCCCCGGATTATCCGACAGCGCCCCATTCACCGCCGTCACCGTCCCCGACACCCCGCTATACAAATCACTCGTCGCCTTCACCGACTCGATCTCCCCAAACCTCTTGTTCGCCTCCACCTTCGCCCCCACCTTCGGCAATTGCACGAACGTAATGTCCGTCAGCTCATCGGCCGCAAACTGCGTGATCCCAATCGTCACCGTGTCCCCCGCCGCCTGGTGCCACTCGTGCGTCTCCAGATATTTCCGATCGGTGGGAGCAGACATAATTTGAATCCATTGTAGTGCGGGCTTTCAGCCTGCAATTCGCGCAGGCCAAAAAACCCGCTGCAAAAATCTATTTCGCCCGCTTATAAAACGGCAGCTTCACGATCTTCGCGGGGTTGTTCATCCCTTTCAAGTCGGCCATCACCTGCGTCCCCTCCGCCGCGTGATTCACATCCACGTACGCCATCGCAATCGACTTCCCCAGCGTCGGCGACAACGTCCCGCTCGTTACCTCCCCCACCGTCTTCTCATCGATTTTCACCGCCGTCCCCTGCCGCGCAATCCGCTTCCCTTCCAATTCCAGCCCCACCAGCTTCCGCTTCAACCCCGCCTGCTGAATCTCCCGCAACGCCACCGCCCCCACAAAATCTTTCGTCAGATCCACCGCCCAACCCAGCCCGGCCGAAAGCGGATCGCTCGTCTCATTCAGCTCGTGCCCATACAGCGGCATCGCCGCCTCCATCCGCAGCGTGTCCCGCGCCCCCAGCCCCGCCGGCTTGATCGTCGCATCCTCCTTGTCGGCCGCCCCCGCCAGCATCTTGATCGCCATCCCCGCCATCTTCGCCGGCAAAACCACCTCCACCCCATCCTCCCCCGTATATCCCGACCGAAAAATCGTCACCTTGAAAAACACCGCATTCGCCGCCTCAAAGTGATATCGCTTGATCGCCCACAAATCGATCGGCAGCACCTCCGCCAGCCGGTCGATCACCTTCGGCCCCTGCAACGCCACCATCCCGCTCGCCTCCGTATTGTCAGCCATGTCAAAGTCCAGCCCCATGGAGCGCCGCACATCTCCAAAGTATTTCACCAGCTTCGCCCGGTTGCTGGCGTTGCAAACCATCATCCAGTTCTTCGCATCCCTCGACACGATCACATCATCCAGAATCCCCCCACCCTCGTTGCACACCAGCGAATACTTCGACTGCCCCACCACTTGCTCCGACACATTCCGCGTCAGTACGCGATTCAAAAACGCCTGTGCATCCCGCCCCGAAAACGACAGCCGCCCCATGTGCGACACATCAAAGATCGACCCCGACTTCCGCGTCTGCTCGTGCTCATCCACGATCGAGCGATAAAGCAGCGGCATCTCCCACCCCGCAAAATCGACGAGCTTCGCGCCCGCGCTCACATGAAACTCATAAAACGGCGTCCGCTTCAGCATCCGCCGGAGCGTAAATGCCCCATCGAACCTCGTCAAGTTCGACGGAAGCGGCAATGACCCATGGATGACTGGTGAAGTGATACGCTGCTTTGAACGTTGGAAGTTGAACGTTGGACGTTGGACGTTTCTGGTAGGTCGGCCACTCCTGCCTGATATCTGGCCCAGACCGATCACCTCCAATTGCGGTACTGCGATGTTCTTCACCAATCAAACCCGTAGGAGCGGCTTCAGCCGCCGTCCTTTCCATGTTGCGCGTCATTGTTGCACATATGACTTTTTCAAAAAAATTATTCCCCACTTCCTCTTACAAATCCGAAAATTCCGTTGCGCCAACCCCCCTCAAAATCCGCCCGTTCGCGCAACAAGCCAGGGATATATAGAGGAAGGTGTTTTATGCAATGCAACTCCGGCCCCGCCGGCCACCATCTTCGCCGCAACTCGCCAAGCTCCCCGTCTTTCCGTGGCTTGAGCGCCCCGCCCAAGGTCTGCGCTCACTCCTGGGCATGCCCGCTCTACCAAACGAACCCATTTTCAATTCCCCCCCTCTCCCCCTTTCGACGTTCGATGTTCAATGTTGAATGTTCGATGTTCAAGCTCTACAAAACGAACCCATTTCCTCTCCTCATCTCTGATCTGCGCAAATCTGCTTTCCACTCTTCTCCCGGGGGCGCTTTTCCCTTTCGAAGGGGCGACCCCGGCGCGATTCCGGGGTGATCCTGGGGTGATTACCGGGGCGCTTTGGCGTGGTTTGGCGCCGCTTTTTCACCCCGTCAAAATTCATAATCCCTTCCCCCCTCCCCTCTTATCCATTCCGCCATCCACTTTTATTTCTTCCTCACCCCCTCCACCCCCGCCTGGCTCAATCACTCAATACAAAACGAACCCATTTCCCCACCTCTCACTTCACCACCTCCACCGGCGCCGGCGGCACTGGCGGCGGTGCGACCGCCGGCCGCGAGCGATCCATTCCCCCAAAAAACAGCGGCAGAACCAGACTTGCCGCATCCCCCTTGATGCTCGCCGTCAGCGTCGCCTTCTCCCCCTGCGAACTGCACTGCACCGTTTCCATCGCTTTGATGATCGCGCTGAAAAACGGCGCATCCTGCACCATCGGCTTGAGCTGGTTGATCCCCATCTGCACCCCCGCATTGATCTGATCGACGGCCGCCGAAACCTGCCCCGCATTAACACCCTGCCCGGAAATCTGCACATCCAGCATCTGATCCTTCAGTTTCCCAACCATCGTGATCTGCTCAAATGCCGAAAAAA
Source organism: Tepidisphaeraceae bacterium (assembly GCA_036001665.1). Classification (GTDB taxonomy): domain Bacteria; phylum Planctomycetota; class Phycisphaerae; order Tepidisphaerales; family Tepidisphaeraceae; genus JBGPEF01. The sequence continues at coordinate 31,463 of DASYUA010000107.1, read as the reverse complement.
CCGGGGCCTGCTTGTAAGTGTCGGTCATCTTCATGACCGCCCACAGCGCCTGGCTCGTGTCCACCGACGCGATCAGCTTCTTCATCGCCTCCACATCCGCCAACCCTCCCTTGCCCGTCTTTAGCGCTGTGGCGAAAGCTTCCGCCGGCAGGCCCTGCGCATTCGGCCCGGCCATGCCGATCGCGCGATCATTGCCCGCAAACATCACCCCAAAGTGCTCCTCGGGACTGAAAACGTCCACGCCCCCCACAACCTTCCCCGGAATCTGCATCTTCGCCAGCGCCTGTCGCACCGCCGCCGAATCGTATTGCCCCCGAACCACCACCGCCGCGAAGCCCGCGTTGGGACCAATGTCCCCCGCCAGCCCGAAAGTAATGCTGTCAATCCGCACCTCCCCCACCAGCTCGGCCACATTCACGATCGCCTTGGTGACATCCGTCTTGATCTGGTCCCGGTTGGGATTGCCCACCGCCGCCGCGGGCATTTTCTCGATCAGCGCATCGATGGATGTGGCGGGAAACCCCGTGCCCACCTGCGCCACCACCCGGCAATCCGCCGGAAGCAGCCAGAAATCAGACTTGCGCTGCTCCGCCGTGACTCCCACCAGCGCATACGGTTTGGATTCGATCTGCGCAATCGCCCGCGCTGCATATTCGCCGACGAACATCTCCTTCGCATCCACCAGCGGCCGCAGAATCGCCACCGCCTCCGGTTTCTTCAGCTCGCCCAGGGTGCGAATCGCCATCAGCCGTCGAATCGAATTCACCTTCGACGCGGCCGAGATATCGGCGATCAGCGTCTTGATGCTGGCCGCCACTTCCGGGTCCGGAGTCTCCGCCGCCTTCTCCAGTTGCGGCAAAACCGTATCGCCCAATTGCATGATCTTCTTGGAGGCGCCAGCCCGAACCTGGCCATCCGGAGAAGCCAGCTCCTTGATGAGCTGCGTGATGTCCTGCGCGGCGCTGGTCTTCAATTCATTGGTCATCGTCTGCACGCCTACGGTCACGCCCTTGGATTTCCAATAGGCATCCGTCGAGGCATAGTCGAGCAAATGGTTGCCGCCCCCGCCGCCGAGCAGGGTCAGGATGAGCATGAGCAGCGATGCATTGGTGGCCATGAAGGCTCCTTGATGGGTTGCGGGGATTGTATGAATTCTCGCCTCAATTGCGATTGTCGCCGCCAAGGCCGATTTGTTTCACAACGTGCAGAAATAGAGCGAGGGCGGCGCCGAAACGCCGCCCTCCATCCACAACCCCGTAAGACGAAAAAGTGTCGGGCAGGAGTGCCCGTCGAATGTCGGACAGGAGTGCCCGACCTACTGAATCGCGCCCGCCACCCGCAACGGCGGCTCCGGCAGAGCCAGAATCATGTCTCGCTTGAGCGCGGCCGGATTCTGCCCGATCAACTCCTTGTTCAGCTCGTAAATCTGCACCCACTTGTCAAAGCGCCCATAGAGCTTCTTGGAAATGTTCGAGAGATTGTCCCCCGCCTGCACGCGATATTGCTTGGCCGGATCGATCACCAGATCGGCCGCGCTCGGCTGCTTTCCCGCCGCGGGCGCCGCCGCGATCACTTCATTCTTGTCCGGAAGAATGATCGAGTCCCCCGGCTTGATTCGGCCCGGATCGATGCCCGGGTTGGCTCGCTGAATGTGTCCGAAGTACGCCGAGTTTCCATACTCGGCCTTCGCGATCGACCAGTAAGTGTCGCCATGCTTGATCGTGTAGCGCCGCGGCCCACTGACAGCCGGCGGAGGCTCGGCCAGTGTGGTGGTGGTTGTCGTCTCGCGCGCTGGCGCAACCGGAGTGCGGACGATTCCGCTCGCCGGCTCGCGCGGCGTGACGATCGTGCCGGTGCTGTTGGCGCTCACGCCTTCATTGAGCAGCGCATGCCAGCTCTTGCCCAGCAGATTGTTCGGCGCTGCGTCAACCACCGGCCCCTGCTGACGCTCAACGGCCGCCGGTGGAGGATTGCTGTTGGTGTTCGCGGGCGGCGCACTGGTGGTGGAATTGGAATCGCTCGCGCCCTGATCGGCAGTGCTCGGCGCTACCGGACGCTGCCCGGTATCGCCGCCGCCCCCCTCCAGCGCGCTGTATCTCCCGGCCAGGGAATCCTTGTCGCGATCCTTGTTGGTGTTGGAAAAGAAGAGGGCGTAGGCGAGAACCACACCAAGCAGAAGGCCCCCAACCGCCAAACCCAGCTTCACGTCGTTGCGCATGCGGGACTCCTTTCCCATTGCAAGGCCTGCATACCGGTTCCACCGGTTAAGCCAGCCCGTGCGCCAGCAATTATGACATACCCGTTGCCTTCTTCAAGGCCCCGGCCGTTTCAAGTTGCTTGCCGGCCTGTTTTCTCTCCAGCTTCCCTTCGCCCCCCGGCGGAGGCGTCGGGGTCTTGCGCACATCCTTGCCGCCGATCAGCAGGATCGGTGCGGCGATGGCAATCGAGGAATAGGTCCCCACCAGAATGCCCACCAGCAGGGCATAGGTGAAGCCATGGATGCCCGGGCCGCCAAAGACGTACATGACGAACACCATGACCATGGTGATGCCGCCGGTGAGCAGGGTTCGCGACAGGGTCTGGTTGATCGAGTCGTTGATCACCTGCCGGCTGATGTAGCCGTATTTGCCCCGGTTCTCGCGGATACGGTCAAAAACCACGATGGTGTCCACCATCGAGTAGCCCATGACGGTAAGCACGGCGGCTACAAGAGTTAGGTTCATCCGGAACGGCTCCACCAGCAGTATGTGGCGGCCAAACCAGCTCTGGGCCAGGTAGTGCGAGAGGCCGATGGCGCCGATGACAATCACCACGTCATGGATCATGGCCACGACAGTCGCCGAGCCGTACTTGAAATTGCCGAACCGGAGCCAGATGTAGACCATGACCAGGGCGATCGAGATGGTCAGGGCCAGGATGGCGTCAATGAGCGTGCCGTGGGCGACCTGGGCGTTGACGTTGCTGACCCGCTTGAGGGCCGCCGGCTTGTTGATGGCCTCGGTCACCAGCTTCCAGAGGGGGCGGACCAATTGCTCCTGCCATTTGGCCTCGTCGGCCTCCTTGGCCAAGTTCTCGTCGGAAACGATGACCAGCGCCATCCGCGCTGGCTGCTTGGGGTCGGTGGGAACCTCGATGTCCATCTTCCGATAGGGCATCTCACCTCGATCCGGCTGAAGTCGGGCATGTTCGATGCGGTCGGAGATCTCCTTGGCAGTGAGCGGCGGATCGAGGTTCTCCAGGACGAAGACAACGCCCCCGGTGTGGGATTGGATGGTGGCGCGGGCCCACGGATAGGCGGCGGCCGAACTCTCATCCGCAGCGCGGATGGCATTGGCGGCCATGGCTGCTTCGACCTGGGCATCCACATGGTCGAACCTGGAGGGCGGGTCGATGTTGAGCCGGCCCTGGAGCGCCTTCATGAGAGCGTCGCGGACTTCGTTGGCGCTCTCGTTGGGGGTGACGACCTCGTATTCCTTCTCCTTGGGCCGATTGCCCACAGCCACGACCTGCACGGCCGGAAGGACCTTCTCGTATTCGGGCTTGGCCAGCATGGCGAGGATGACCGGCTGGGCCTCCTCTTCCTTGAGTTCGAACTGGACCGATGTGCCGGAGACGAACTCGATGTCGTACATCTTCCGGCCTTCGGTGATGAAGGCAAAGATGCCCACGGCCAGGATGAGGGCGCTGAAAACGAAGAAAATCCAGGCCTTGCCCATCCAGTCGATGTTGGGATGGAGCATCTTCTGCCACTTGGGAAACGTCAGCGGCAGACTGCCCAGTTTCTGGACGTTGTACTTCTCGATCATGATGTCGAAGATCACGCGGGTGACGAACAGGGCGGTGAAGAGGGAGCAGCCGATGCCGATGAGCAGGGTGAGGCCGAAACCCTTCACTTCCTCGCTGCCAAAGCCATAGAGCACCAGCGAAGTGATGATGGTGATCATGTTGGAGTCGAGAATGGCGGAAAAAGCACGGTCGTAGGCGTTGCGCAACGCCATGCGCAGCGAGAGGCCGCGGATCTCCTCCTCGCGGAGCCGTTCGTAAATCAGCACGTTGGCATCGACGGCCGAGCCGAGCGTCAACACCATGGCGGCGATGCCGGGAAGGGTGAAGGTGGCCCCAAAGAGTGCCAGCACGCCGATGATGATGATGGTGTTCATCAGCACGGCGATGAAGGCCACGACACCCATGCGGTAGTAGTAGCCGACGAGGAAGATCAGCACGCAGACCAGGCCGATGATGCAGGAGCGGAACCCGGCAACCAGGTTTTGCTTGCCGAGGCTGGGGGAAATGACCCGCTCGCTGATCGGTTCATCGTTGAGTCGCGCGGGCAGCGAGCCGGCGTTGAGCGTGCGCACCAGGTACTTCAGCTCCGCGTCGGTGCGGTTGCCGGTGATGATGCCGGAGCCTTCGATGCGGGATATGAGGTTGGGGGCGGAGATGATCTTCTCGTCCAGGATGATGGCCAGGGGTTGGCCGATGTGCGAGCCGGAGAGTTCACCAAACAGAACACCGCCCGGTGGATCGAACTTGAACGCCACGACCTGCTCCCCAGTGCGCGGGTCGCTGTCCGGCTTGGCGCTTTCCAGGCCCCACGGCCGGTCGCCTTCCTTGTGAATCATCGACCTGTCGGGGGTGGTATAGGCCAGAAGCCACTGTTTGCCGGCGTATTCCTCGGTGTGATGGCCGCGGACGGCGTCGTCGCTGTCGGCTTCGTACCAGCGCATGGTGTCGCCGGGGCGAACGACGGGGCCTTCGCGGTGCAGGCGTTCGATCAACTGACGGGCAATCAGGCCATCGCCGCTGCTGGTGTAGTCGGTGACGAGAATGTGGAATTCGAGCACGCCCGAGCCGCGCAGCAGGCGCTTGAGGTCTTCGGCATCATCGACCGAACCCTTGACCTTGGAGAAGCGGTCGAAGGCGGCGATGAACTTCTCAATGGCGGCCGCGCGGGCCGGATAATCCTTCGCCTGGGCGAGCTTCTCGCCGAGCTTCTTGTTGCGCTCCTCGAGCTTGGCGCGGGCGAGATTCTCTTTGCGGTCCTTTTGAAGCTTGTCGATCTGGGCCTGGTAGAAGTCGAGGATCTGGTTCTGGAGAAGGCGGAGGGAGAGGTTGGTGGCTTCCAGCTCGGCCTCGAGGCCACGGTCGGGATTGGTGGGGTCGCGCAACTCGCGCTCGGCATCGACCTTGGCGATGACATCGTTCTTCTTGATGGCTTCCTGGAGGCGGTCGCTGACCTCGAGCATGCGCTGGAGGATTTGCCTGCGGGCCGGATGGCCGAGAGTGAGGGCCAGGACGCGTTTCTCACGCTCGGCACGATCGGTGATCTGGAGGGCAGCGCGGACATCGCCGATGCGGACGTTGGTCGCTTCCAGTTCCTGCTGGGCGACGGCGAGCTCTTCACGGGCGTGCTTGGCTTCCTCGGCGTTTTGGCCGACGGGCATCTGGATTTCCAGCCGGGTCGCACCCTGCGGCCGCCAGACCAGGTTGCGGACGCCATCGGGATCGACCCGGCGCTTGAGGGCTTCGGCGACTTTCTCGGAGAGGCCGGGATCAGCGCCGCCGGGAGGAGCTTTGATTTCGTAAAGGAGGCTGATGCCGCCGGAGATGTCCAGGCCAGGCTTGAGGTTGTGCTTCTGGTTCCACGGAACTTTGGGATCGAGCAGCCGGGCGACGGGGAAGATGCCGCCGCCGATGAACGGGATGCCGAAGAGGCCGATGAAGAGGATTATGATGATGGCCGTTAACCGGCCGCGATAAAGATTGTGTTGCATCGGTACATCCTGTCGGTCATGCGGGCGAAACATTGGTTCGCGGAGCGAACCCTACACTGGCTGCGGGCAGATACATATTGTTCGTCTCAAGTCTTGGGCGGTTCAACCACCTGGTGGATGGCGCTTCGGGCGAAGCGGATCTTGGTGTTGGAGCTCTCATCGACCTTGACCAGGACTTCATCATCGCGGGCCTCGACGACGGTGCCGAGAATCCCGCCGATGGTCTTGATGCGGTCGCCCTTCTTGAGCTCATTGAGCATGTTTTTCCGCTGGCTTTCCTGGGACTTCTTGTTGCGGATGAGAAAGACATAGAAGATCAGAAAACAGATCATCACCACCGTGAGCGGGCTGCGGAAAAAGTCGAGCCAGTCGGGCTTGGGGGCAGCGCGCGTCGTGGATTGTGTGGTCTGCGCGAGAATCGCAAAGAAGGTCGCCAAATCTGCTCCTTAAAAGTGCCGATTGCGCCGCCGGCCAGCGCACCGAGCGCAGCAGGACAGCAGACGGCTATGGGCTCTGTGATTGTTCGTCCCCGGATGGCCCCAACAAGCACCGCGGGTCGCTTCGCACAAAGTCATCAAACCCCAAAGCGCTGATGGCGCGGCGGATATCCGCCAAGAAGCGCTGGTAGAACCGCATATTATGCACGGAAACGAGTACGGGTCCAAGCATCTCGGCGGCGAAAAAAAAGTGGCGGATGGCGCCCCTGCTGAAATTGCGGCAAGCATAGCAGTCGCAACCGGTTTCAATCGGTGAGGAATCGCTGGTGTACTTGCTGTTTCGCAGCCGCAGCGGGCCGGCGGCGGCGAAGGCATAAGCGTTCCGCCCGTTTCGCGTGGGCAGGACGCAATCGAACATATCGACGCCGGCCGAGATGGCAGTAGCGATGTCGCGCGGGAAGCCGACGCCCATCAAATAGCGCGGTTTGTCGGTCGGGAGCAGAGGAGTGGTGTGCTGGAGGATTTGCACCATCGCGTTAAACCCTTCGCCGACCGCCAGGCCGCCGATGGCGTAGCCGGGGAAATTCAGCTCGATGAGTTTTTGGGCGCATTCCTGGCGCAGATCCAGGTGGGTGCCGCCCTGGACAATTCCGAAGAGGGATTGGTCGCTTGGCCGCTGGTGGGCTTGCTTGCACTCGGCCGCCCAACGGAGGGTTCGGGCGACGGCCTGCTCATGATAGATGCGCTCAGCGTCGGCCGGGGGACACTCATCAAAGGCCATGATGATGTCAGCGCCGAGTTTGTTCTGAACCTGAATGCTGCGCGCGGGAGTGAGATGGTGCGTGCTGCCGTCGATATGGGATTTGAACGTGACGCCGGTGTCGTCAATTCTATTTAGATCAGCCAACGAGAAGACCTGGAAGCCGCCGGAGTCGGTGAGAATCGGCCCGGGCCAGGCCATGAATTTGTGAAGATCGCCCAGATCGGCCACGGCTTGCTCGCCGGGGCGGAGCATGAGGTGATAAGTATTGGCGAGAATGATTTGAGCACCAGTGGCCGCGACGTGGTCGGGGAGGACGCCTTTGATGGTCCCCTGGGTGCCGACAGGCATGAAGGCGGGGGTGTCGAAGGAACCATGAGCAGTGGTGACGCGTGCGACGCGGGCGCGGGTGCTTTTGTCAGTGGCTGAGATTTCGAAACGCAGCGACATGTTCGCGATTGTAGGGTCCGCTTCAGCGGACGCACATCAGTTTACGTCCGCTAAAGCCGACCCTACGGGCGCTCGAGATTGAATTGCGATTGTTCCTGCTCGATTCGCTCTTTGGTCCATTTGTCTTTATGGACGGCGAGGCGATAGAGAAAGCTGGCAGGCTTGGCCGGTTCGAGTTGGCCTTGTTTCTTGAGATATGGGGCGGCCAGCAGAAGCTTGTCATCTGACAGCCATTGGGAGGGGTAGGCAGTGCTGGTGGGGTGCTCGAGGATGGCGATGCCCCAGGTTTGGTCCTGGAAATTGGCGGTCCAATCGGCTGCGCCGTTAAGGACGGTAAGGTTCTCGGGGCCGGCCTTGAAGTGGATTACCAGCCCAGTCGGGTCGCCGGTTTTGAAGAGCAAAGGTTTGGCGGGAGCGCGGCGAGCGAGAGTGCGGTCGATGTCGATGAGGTAGAGGTCGGCGGATTGAGGGGAATGTACAGTTATCGATTCGACCTCATCGACGAAAGTGCCATCGTCCAGTTTCCATTCCAAAGTGGCGCGCCAGGAGATGCGATCGGCGGACTCCTGGAGGTCGAGGAGTTTGATGAAACGGCCTGTTGCCTGGGCGGGAGAATCGATTAAGGAGCCGAGGGTGGGGGACACTCCAAAGGGCACGCCCCCGCCAGTAAGAACAATATTGCCGGTGGGGTCGCGAACGGCATTGATCGAAGGGCGATGGGCCGGGTCGAGGTCGTAGCTGAGTATTTCAGCGAGCTTCTCAGCGCCTGGCGCCTTGGCCTTCACGGCGAGACTTCGATCGGATAATTCGAAAGCGACCTTCTTGAGCTTCTGGTCCTGCGGCGGATTGAGAATGTACCACATCAAATTGCGGAAGTCGGCCTCGGGCATGTTTTCCAGGCCCTCGGGCATGACGGAGATTTCCTCCGTGCGAATCTTCTTGATGTCTTTGCGGGCAATGATTTCTTCCTTGGGGCCTTGCGCCAGAAGCTTCACGTGATCGTCGGTGTCTTCAATCAATCGGCCGGTGACCAAGCGGTCATCTTTGGTCTCGACAATCGTGTTTTCGTACCCTTTGCCGATGATCTGGTTGGGATCGATCACATTCGTCAGCAGCGCATCCAGGCTGGAACGGCCGACGCCGGTGAGGTCGGGGCCGACGAGTGCGCCTTCGTTATAAAAAGTGTGGCAGACGAGGCAGGTTTTGGCGGCCAGGGCATGGCCGGCATCGACATCGACGGCACCATTCAAAACAGCCTGTTTTTTGGCAGCGATCAATTTGGCCTTTTCAGCGGGGGTTTCGCGGAAGGGGCCAACGGTCTTGGCCAGCAGCGCGAGGAGGTTTTTGTCCTTCTGGCGGGAGATGGCGCGGACGGCGGTGAGCGGGATGTCGGTGGGAGCGACGGTTTTCACCTCATATCCCTGAAGCAGTTTGGTCGCCCAGGGCACGCGCGTGGCCATGATTTCAGCGACGGCTCTGCGCGTGTCCGGGGAGAGATTTTTCCAGTCGTTCATGATGCGCGCGGCCGCTTCGTCACTGCCCAGCTCGCCCAGGGAGCGGATGATTTCCAGCTTGAGGGCGTCGGAGGGTTTGGCATCAAAAGCGGCCAGAAGCGCGGAGCGCGATTCGTCGGTTTTGAAGTCGCGGGCAGCGCGGGCAGCGCGAATCCGGTCGGCTTCAGTGGCCTGGGGATCGTTGAGCTTTTTCAGCAGCGCGGTGGCCGCCTTGGCATTGCCCCAGGCGGCCGCGAGGCGCGTGGCGCGGTCGGCCAGGTCTTTGTCCTTGTGTTGCTGGAGTTTGGTGAGTGTGGGTTCGGGATCGGTGGCGGGGAGGGTGGGTTGCTTGACTTCGAGGAGGCCGTCGATGGCGGCGGAAGCGAGAGACGGCTTGGATTCGAGGGACGTCAGGATCGCGATGGCCTGATTCATCTTTTCGGCATCACGTGTGTCGGCAATTCGGCGGAACGATTTGCGTGCGAACTGAAGCGCGGCGGGAGGGATGACGTTAGCAGTCTGGATCGTCTCGAGAACCAGCCTGGGATCATTGGCGATGTTGGATTCAGCGGCCATCCAGATCAGGAAGGGGAGAACGGGATCTTTCTCGGTGTCGGGTTGCTTAAGAAGCGTGGCGACGATGGGAATGGCGGCCGGATTGGCCAGCCGCCGGGCCGCATAGGCAACGAACGATCGCACGATCGGATCGGCGTCGGCGGCGAGTTTGTTGAGGCGGTCGATCTGATTCTGCTTCGATTCGCCGCGCTCGCCAGTGAGACGCGCCGACCAGGCGCGGATGGTTGTGTTTTGATCGGCGGAAAGGGTGTCGAGGGTTTTTTCGTCGAGGTTGCCGCAGGTATGCAGGGTCCAGAGGGCCGCCAGCCGCGATTCGAACGATTTGCCGTCTTGAAGGAGAGCGGAGAGTTGGTCGGCGGCCTTGCTTTTGCGCTCGCTCAGAAGCCGCTGGGCCTGCCGGCGCTGCCAGACATTCGGATGCGAGAGGAGTTCGACAAGCTGCGCATCATTCAGGGCGGCCAGGTCACCCGTCGGATTGATGGGAATGTTTTTGCCCTTGTCGTTTCCGGTATAGACAACCCGCCAAATCCGGCCGCGCGAGCGATCGAGGTCGGGGGCCTGCGAATTCTGGTAGCAGGGATAGCGGTCGTACCAGTCCATGATCCACAGCGCCCCATCCGGCCCCACCTGCTGGCTGACCGGGCGAAACCAATCGTCATTGGCTTCGAGCCATTCGCCATCGTCGGTCTTCTTGCGCATATCGCTGGCGGAGAAGCCCGCTCCATCTGCGGCGAGTTTGTCGTGATCTATACAATTGCCATGGATATTGCCCATGAAGACCGTGCCGCGATATTCCTCCGGGAACAGGTTGCCCTGATAGACATTGATCCCCCCATAGGCGGCCATGTGGTGGCGGTGTTTGTCCTTATTGATCGGTTTGAGCAGCTCGTACGTATATGGAATCGTCGGCTGGCCGCCCTGGCGGATATAGACGCCGCCGGGGGCAATGTGCCAGATGTGCTCGACCACGCAGGCGCTGACAAACGCATTGCCGGCCGCATCCCAATCAACCCCCCATTGATTGGAGATTCCATCCGCGAACAGCTCGAACTTCTTCGTTTGCGTGTTGTACCGGGCGACGGTGGCGTTCATTTTCACGCCTGGATCGTTGGGATTTTCAGGATCCTTCACCAGCGACTGCGTGAAAACACCCTGGGTCATGTAAAGCCAGCCATCCGGACCCCAGGCAAAGCTGTTGAGCAGTTCGTGACGATCGTGCAGGCCAAAACCAGTGAGGATGGTCTTGCGCGGTCCGGCTTTTGGGCCGTCAGCGCCGTCTTCAATGATCGGATAGAAGTAGAGCTCGGGGGCCTGCCCAACATAGACCCCGCCGTTGCCGACGAGCACCGCCGTGGCGAGGGAAAGGCCATCGCAGAAGACCGAGACCTTGTCGGCCAGGCCGTCGTTGTTCGTATCCTGATAAACCTTGACGCGATCGCGCCCCTTCGTGCCCGGCTTGGCCCCATTGGGATATTCATAAAGCTCAACCACCCACAGCCGGCCTTTTTCATCAAAAGTCATGGCCACCGGATTGGCCACATCCGGCTCGGCCGCGAAAAGCCGGACCTCGAAGCCTTCGGGCACCTTGAATTTCTTCTTCGCCTCGGCCGGCGCCAGCGGCGCCTGAGTCGAGCCGGCGTAGGGTTTGTCGGTTGATTCCTTGGCGAAGGACCAGCCAGCCAGGAGAAAAATCAAAAGCATTGAGCGGCGGAGCATCATTGATATTTCCTGTAGGGGCGGCTTTAGCCGCCGTTCCAGAGACCAACACTTTAGAAGTCAGCCGTGGTCATTCCATTCGCGCCAAATCAAGACCGTCAAACTTGAGCTGCGGACAGGATTGACCATTGCACCAGCACTGCCAGTCCCGCGCATAGAAGTCATTGTCAACGAAACGCGCAAATGTCGAATGCGGCCACGCATGAGGACAAGACGCCAGGCCATGTTTTACCGGATTGTAATGAATGTAATCCAGATGGCGGTTTAAATCATCCTCGTCCCGAATGCGATGCTCCCAAAACCAGCGCTGCCAGACGCCGCGGCGGCGCTTGCGGATTCGGGAGATATCGCGGGATTGTTCATCGCCACCGGAGGCGAGGAATTGGTGAGTAAAGTAGGATTTAATGCCTGAAAGGCGAGTGGAGAAATTGGCGTCGTTGTGGGGCAGGGTCATGAGCATATGGAAGTGATCGGGGAGAAGGACGATGGCATCAAGGGTAAAAGGACGTCGAGAGGCGGAATCGACGATGGCGTTATGAAGGAGTTTTCGGGAGGAATCGTCGCAGAGGATGCGAGCACGGTTCTCGGTAACGAGGGTGACGAAGAAAGTGCCGCCCGGAGCGTGGGCGCGACGGAAGGAAGGCATCGAGCGGTAATTTTACCACAGGGAACGGCGGCTGAAGCCGCCCCTACCCCGCCCCTACCATCAGGCATCGGCATCGGTTACAAATTTGGGGTCAACTCAAGATAGTTTCCACGAAGGGAGCCACCATGGGCAAGGTCCGTGTCGCTATCGTCGGCCTCGGTTTCGGCGCTGAATTCATCGAGATCTTCCAGCAGCATCCGGACGCCGAGATGTATGCCATCTGCCAGCGCAATCCGGAGAGCCTCAAGCGCGTGGGAGACCAGTTCGGCGTCGCCAAGCGCTACACCAGCTTCGATGAGCTGATCCGCGACCCCAACGTCGACGCTGTCCACATCAACAGCCCCATCGCCGACCATGCCCCGATGTCCCTCAAGGCCCTTCAGGCCGGGAAACACGTCGCTTCCACCGTGCCCATGGCCACCAGCGCGGAAGAATGCAAGGCCATCGTGGATGCCCAGCGCAAGAGCGGCAAGGTTTACATGATGATGGAAACCGTGGTTTACAGCCGCGAATATCTCTTCGCCAGGGAGCTGTACGACCGCGGCGTGCTCGGCAAAATCCAGTTCCTCCGCGGCAGCCATCAGCAGGACATGGATGGCTGGCCTGGCTATTGGCCGGGTTTGCCGCCGATGTGGTATGCAACCCACTGCGTCAGCCCGTGCCTGGCGATTTTGAGCGACCCGGCGAACAAGCGGCAGGCGCTGGCGGAATATGTGACCTGCTACGGGTCGGGGCGGATTCGCGAGGAGCTGATCAAGATTTACAACAGCCCGTTCGCGGTGGAATCGGCCACTTTCAAGATCAAGGACCACGACGTGGCGGCCGAAGTAACACGCAGCTTGTTCGATGTGGCTCGCCAATACCGCGAGAGCTTTGATGTGACCGGGAGCCGGGCCAGTTTTGAGTGGCAGCAGGTCGAGGGCGAGAATCCGGTGATTCATCTCAAGGGAATGCCCGAGGGTGATATTCCCCGGCGCGTGAAGGTGCCGGATTACGCGGGGAGATTGCCGGACCCGATTCGCAAGTTCACCGGCGCGATTCACGATGCCACGCACCTGTCATTCGTGCAGGGCGGCGGGCATGGCGGATCGCATCCGCACCTGGCGCATAATTTCCTCCAGGCAGTGCTGGGAAAACAGCCTGCGTTTCCGGATGCGCCGACCAGCGCCAATTGGACAATGGTCGGGATTTGCGCGCATCAATCAGCGCTCAAGGGCGGCGAGCGGGTGAATTTGCCGGCGTTTTAAGGGGTAAAATGATTGTCGGGCGGGAGTGCCCGACCCACCCGAGTGCCCGACCTGCCCGTTATCGCGCATCGCCGCTGCGCATCGCGTCGATGGCCGCGCTGCGTGTTGCAAAATCAGCTTCCAGATCAAACTTCACAACCCGGCCGAGCTTCTTTTGCAGCGCCTCGTGCGCTGCGGCGCGAATCGCCAGATCTTCGGTGTAAAGACAATCCAGCAGGAAATCCAAGTCGCTGCGCAGCCTGCTCAGGTCGGAGTTGCGCTGCGGCTGGAATGCGGCCATGGCCGTGTCGAGCATCATGTTCTGCTGATCGGAGAGCTTGCTGCGATCGAGATGAGAAATGGCCACGGCGACGGGCAGGCCCTTTTGCTGAAGCGTTTGAAGTGCGCCATCGCGATCCTGGAATGAATCAGAATCGAGCGCGGGGAGAATGGCCTGCAAATCCTTGAGCGTCTGCTGGTCGGGCTTGAGATCATCGGCGAAGACCTGCCAGGCGATCATCGGGTCGGCCGCCAGAACCGACTCCATTTGAAGCTGGCGAAGCACGGGCCGCAGATATTGATCGATTTCTTTCGGATGCTGGCGGCGCAGCGAGGCGAAGTCGGGGGCGATGTATTGAATGTTGGTCTGGCTCGTGCCCTGGCTGTCGCCGATCTGCACCGAAAATTGCACGGCCGTTCGGCCGCCGGCCTGCCGGCCAAAATCATCCTCGAAAATGTTCCCCTGGTTGAGCGTGACGTTGTGATAACCATCCAGGAGCTGGGCGTAGCGGCCCATGTTGAGCATGCCATACTTCAGCGTCAGGTGAATGGCCACCTGCATCGCGCGAGGATCGGAGAAATTGGTGTTGGTGAACGTGAACTCATCGGGCCTTTTGTTCTTGCCGACGCCGCTGATGGTGAGCACGTTCACACCTTCCAACCCATCGACCTTGAGTCGCACGGGCTGATTGCGCTGCGTGGCGGGCAGGCTGCTGGAGAGGGCCCAGACGCCGTTGACAGCGCGGACCTGGAGGACATCGCGGAGCTTATAGGTGCCGGGAAGTTCCTGGATGCCGCGGGTGGTCTGCTCGGATTGATCGCGCAGTTCTTTCTGTCGCTTTTGAAGCAGGCCCGGCTGGTTCTGCGCATGGGCGAATTGAAACGCGACCAAGAGGACGAAGGCGAAACTGACGCGACGAAGCAACATTGGGCCTTGGCGGAACATCATATCAGCAGGGCCGGGGCATACCCATGGCAAATTCTAGGAGGCCAGAATGGCGCGCAATGTGCGCGCAATCGAAACCTTATCGAGGGAATCGGCCGCCGGAGGCGCTGGCTTGAGCCGGCCGGCAAGGGCAAGGCGGGCATCCGCGATCAGCCCGGCCAGGCCGCGGGAGGCCAGACGGATAACCGGCGGCCCGGCGGTGTCGATGGGATGCGCAAGGCCGCTCGGCCAAATGTGAATCAGGGCGGCGCTGTTGCTGATGGCGTGCGTCAATTGCTCGCGCTGGTGGATGGCTCCGGCGGCGCGGGGTGCGAATGTCGGAATATCGGCCCAGCCCCGGCCAAAAAAGTGGAGAGGAAGTTTGGAGTTCAGAAGGTGATTGGCGACGGATTGCTGCCACGCGGGGATGATCAAGTCATCGACGAAGCGTCGCTGCTCAAGACCCTGTTCGGCGACGCCCAGGCGCTTCATGCGCGCGTGCAGGTAGGCCATGAGATCATATGAGATGATCGCTGGATTGTTTTGCAGCTCAGCGCGGATCAGGTCCCAGAGGAGTTGATGGCTGGAGAGTTCAAACGGCGGAGAGGGATCAATGGGGCGAGTGTCAGCGATGATGGAGATGGAATTCGATGCAGAGGAGCGCGCGATCGAGGGCCAGGAAGCAAGTTCAAGACGATTTGCCGGCCAGCCTGATTTCTTGGCGAGCTCCAATGAGTAATCGTCGGAAAGGAGAAGGGTGTCGTGAGGCGCGGCCGTTTCAAATGAGGGAATTGCGTGCTTGGTGAGCCACGAAATCAGTGGAATTTCGGGACCGAGAAGCTGCGCGCAATGGGCCCGAGTGAGGTTGGCGGCGACTACGACATCCGACTCGGCCGCCGCATGCGCCAGGGCCGATGGCGATGCGTGAATCGGATCATCAAAGTTGATGACGGTCCATTCAAAGCTCGAATCGTCGGCCATGATCTTTCTGAGGATGCTCCCGGCATCATCCCAGAGCCGAAAACGCATCGGAGCCGCCAGCGTGATGCGTTTGCGCTTGTTTCCGCGCTGACGCGAGCGGGTTTTGCGGAGTTCGGATATCGCGAGACTGCGGCGATTGAATTCCTCGCTGAAGATTTTCTGCGCGGTGGCGATGAGAGTGGTGGATGTCTCATCCGAGAACAGAGCGGTGCGGATGAATTGTTGCGGAATCGCCAGGCCGTGGTTGGAGCGAAAAAGCCCCGCCATCTGCGCCGCCCAGGCGTCACCAGCACAAAACCACAGGCGATGGGCCGAGATATCGTTTGCGAAATCCCGGCATTGCAGCATGAGCCGCAAATCATCGAAACGCCCAACCAGCGCCACCACCGCCTGCTCCGGCTTGAGCCGGCGTAGCGCCGTCTCGATCTGCCCCCAATGGGAAGGGACCAGGAAACAGGCTGTCGAGGCGGTAATTTCCAGCGTTCGCAACAGCTCCTCGGCCGCCTTCAACGGCACCGAACAGCCTCCCCACCATTTTTGATCCTCCAGCGCCGTCAGCGCGCCATCGCGCGCGAAAACCCATTCAATGCCCGCGTTCATCGGCGAAAGCGAACCGGCCAAGTCGGCCTGCGTACCGGCCAGCGCCTCCAGGTTGCGCTGCCAGTTGCGCATCGCCTGGAGCCTCGCCGACGCCGGCGCATCGACGGTTGCTTGGGTCCCCGTTTCCAGTTCCAGCATCGCGATGGCGCAAGACCTCCCACGGCGAACCAGTCGCCAGAAGGTTTATCGGACCGGCGAATGCAAAATGATGAGGGCGAGCGAGTTGAAATTTTAGAGGGAACCACCTTTTTCGGCGAGTCACCAGATGAGTGGGACACGATACTTACTGAATTCGCTGTCGCCGGTGATGATGGGCAGTCGCTCGGTGATCCCCTGCGCGATGATGATCCGGTCGAATGGGTCGCGATGGTGGGAAGGCAAGCTTGCAATCGCCAGCGTATGCTCCAGTTGGATGGGCAATGGCTCGATCTGATTCGTTGCCAACTGTTCCCGGAGAAACAGATCCGCGTCTATCTCCAGCTTCAACCGACCGATCCCCGCTTTGATGATGATCTCCCAAGCGCTTGCGGTACTCAGGATCAGTTCGGAGTCGGCATCCTCAATCACGTCTTGGGCTCGCGCGGAGAGGCGTTGGTCGCCCCGCACGAACCAGAGGAACGCGTGGGTGTCAAGCAGTGCTCTCATACGCCGAAGTCTCGCAGGATTTCCTCAGGGGTCTGGTTGAAATCGTCGCTCATCGACCGAATCAAGTGCTTGGCCGAACCGGGCGTCCGCGGACCGCGCGGTGGTTGAGCCGGCACCAGTCTCGCCACAGGTTTGCCTGATCGGGCGATGATGATTTCTTCCCCCCGCTCGACCCTTGCCAGAAGTTTGGAGAGGGATGTTTTAGCCTGGTGCACGTTGATGACGGCCGGACGGGAGCGGCGTACCATGTTCTCCACATTAGCTTAGTCCTGGACTAAGTCAAGACGTATCACGCCTTGGTCAGCCTGCGATATTTGATGCGGTGCGGCCGGTCGGCCTCGATGCCCAGGCGTTTTTTGCGCTCCACTTCGTAGCTGCTGTAGTTGCCTTCAAACCAGACGACCTCGCTTTCACCCTCGAAGGCGAGAATGTGTGTGGCCACCCGATCGAGGAACCAGCGGTCGTGGGTGATGATCACAGCGCAGCCAGCGAAGTTTTCCAGCGCTTCTTCAACCGCGCGGATGGTATGGACATCCAGATCGTTGGTCGGCTCGTCAAGAAGGATGACGTTCGCGCCCTGCCTGAGCATCCGGGCCAGGTGCAGGCGGTTGCGCTCGCCGCCGGACATGGTCCCGACGCGCTTCTGCTGATCCGAGCCGGTGAAGCCAAAGCGCGAGATGAAGGCCCGGACATTGACCTGCGTATTCCCGACCTTGAACGTGTCCTGCCCCTCGGCAATCGTCTGCCAGACCATCTGGTCGTTGTTGAGCGACTCGCGCGACTGCTCGACGTAGGTGAGTTTCACCGATTCGCCAATTTTCAGAACGCCGCCGTCGGGCTTTTCCTCGCCGATGACCATGCGGAAAAGGGTCGTCTTTCCAGCGCCGTTCGGCCCGATGATGCCGACGATTCCGCCGGGAGGAAGCGAGAAATTGACCTTCTGCATGAGCAGGCGGTCGCCATAACCCTTGGTCAGGTCCTTGGCCTCGATGACCAGTTGCCCAAGCCGCGGGCCGGGAGGAATGTATATCTCGATCTCGGATTCTTTCTTCTTCGCATCCTCATTCAGCAGAGTTTCGTACGCCGCAATGCGGGCCTTGCTCTTGGCCATGCGGGCGCGCGGCGACTGGCGGATCCATTCCAGCTCGCGGGCAAGAGTTTTCTGTCGTGCCGATTCCTGTTTCTCTTCATTAGACAGTCGCGCTTTCTTCTGCTCCAGCCACGAAGAGTAATTGCCCTTCCAGGGAATCCCCGCGCCCCGGTCCAGCTCCAGAATCCAGCCCGCAACGTTATCCAGAAAATACCGGTCGTGGGTGACGGCAATGACCGTTCCCTCATACCGCTGCAAATGCTGCTCGAGCCACGCCACGCTCTCCGCATCCAGGTGATTGGTCGGCTCGTCCAGGATCAGCACATCCGGCTTCTGAAGCAGCAACCGGCACAGCGCCACCCGGCGTTTCTCGCCGCCCGATAGAATCTTCACCGATGCCTCCGCCGGCGGGCAACGCAACGCATCCATGGCCATTTCCAACTGCGAATCGATGTCCCACGCACCGACATGATCGATTTTTTCCTGTAATTCCCCCTGCTTTCCCAGCAGCTTGTTCATCTGCTCATCATCCATCGGCTCGGCCATCTTATCGCTGATGGCATTGAACTGATTGAGCAGCTCCATCGTCGCCGCCACCCCCTGCTCGACAATCTGGCGGACCGTCTTGGTCTCATCCAGCCGCGGCTCCTGCTCGAGATAACCCGTCGTATAGCCCGGAGAGAGCGAAATCTGTCCCTGAAAATCCTTATCCATCCCGGCCAGGATTCGCAGCAGCGAAGACTTGCCCGAGCCGTTGAGCCCCAGCACCCCGATCTTGGCGCCATAAAAATAGGAAAGGTAGATCTCCTTGAGGATGACTTTCTTGTCATACGACTTGCTGACGCCGATCATCGAGTAAATGACTTTATTGGGTTCGGTGCTTGCCACTGATTACTCCATGCGAAAAAAAGAGGGCGCAGATGATATCCATCTGCGCCCTCGAATCTACTTTGCAAACCGCTTACAGCCCGCCGCGCTTGCCGCCGGGGTTCTGCATCATCATCGCCGCCTGCATGCCGGCCGAAACCAGCTTCTCGATCATGTCAGACGAAATGGCCGTGTCGATCCGAAGCACCGCGCCTTCGGTGGACATCGAAATCCCAATCGGGCTCATCTCCGGCAGACGCAACGGAATCTTGAAGCCCATCTGCCCCATGAAGTCGAGCACGGTGGTCGCGATGTTGTCCAGGGCGACGTAGTAAACGATCACCCGGTCCTTGGGAAGCTGCGCTGAGATCGCCTTCACCATATCGCCCTGGGAGAGAGTATCTTCCTTCTTCTTGGCCGACCCAATCGCCGTGCTCAGCAACTCATCATCGCCGCCCATGACCAGCACATAGTTCTTATCATCGATCGCGCCCATGAAGCCATTCAGGCCGCCGGGACCATAGAACATGTTGATCATCTGCTGCGCCTGGGCCGCTTCCGGCGTGTTCTTGTCGAAGTTGAACTTCATGCTGAACTGGTCCAGCGCCACGCCATCCACCGTCTTGGCCGCCGGCTTGACCTCCATGGCCATGTTCATGCCCGGCGCCTGCGGCATCAGCTTGAACATGTCGGCCGAGGCCTGAAGATACGCCCGCTCCGCCTCCGCCAGCTTCTTGGCATCGCCTTCATAAACCGCCACCGCCTGGATCACGCTCTGCTGGCCAACCGCCGTCGGCTGCACGTAACCGAAGCTGAAGCGATCCATGGTGACCATGCCGGCTTTCAAATTTTCCAGCGCTGTGACCAGACCCTTGGTGTCGTCTCCGGCCGCGGCCAGCTCCTTGCTGATCGGCCCCAGCACGTCATCCAGGATCTTCGCCGTCACCTTCGGATCCATCACCGCCCCGCCAAAGGCAAAATACTTCCGGCTGGGCAGCCCGGTGGTCAGGCTGGCATTGGTATTCTTCAAGCTGCTGACCGTCTTGCCGCAATAGCTGTCGGCCGTGAATTCGGCCTGAATGCTCGTGGTGATCCCTTCCTTGGCGATGTTCAGCCCGAACGTGGCCGATTGCGAATCGGTGAGGAACTGCTCCACCCCATTGAGGAACTGGTTCACCACCACCTTGATCACCGGGACAAACTTCTGGTTCATCTGCGGGTTGCGCTTCAGCTCCGCATCCAGACCGGCCATCGCCTGGCCGCGCCCTTCCTTGAATTTCGGCATCGCCCTGGCGGCGATCAGCTTCATGTTGGCGTAAATGGCAACGTCATTGCCATCGAGCTGCTTGGCGGCCGATCCGGAGACCTCAATACCTTCCGGCTTCTTGGTCAACAGGTCCTTGGTCGGCGTAATCGCGGCATATTTGCCCCAGTTGGCCGAATAGAACGGCTCCTGCTCATCGGGCAGGGTAAAGCTGCTCACATCGCCCTCGGTCTTCAGGTTGGCGAGATTGCCCAGGAACGTTTTGTAATCCGTCACCGGCAAAAGCGCCACCACCAGCGGCTCATCGCCGGGCTGGGGTGATTCATAAATGCCAACCACGACCTCGCCCTTGCCATCCAGCCCTTCCTTGATGTTGAGCTGCTTCTTGAGCGCGCCCAGCGGATCGCCGAACGCGGGATCAAAGTTGGCCAGCCCCAGCTTCTGCGACCAATCGGCCAACTTTTTGCTGATCCCCTCCGGATTGTTCATCTTGATGACCACCAGCGCATTGGCCGGAAGCTGCTTGAGCCCCTGTGCGCGCACGGCCGAGCACAGAAACAAAGTCAGCACGGCAATGGCCACGGTTACACGTCGTAGCACCTTCATAGAGATCCTTTCTCTCCAACTGGATTGCAAAGCGGTTGAATTCGAGGCCGCGGGCGGTTTTGGGTCCAAAATCCCATCGCGGCGCGGCCAATCATTACCATGATCGCCGATAAGCTACAAGACACTGCCGCCTCAGGCGAAGTAGAAAACCCGACGGTGTTTATAGACGATCATCCAACTATCTGTCGCCGCCGGAAGGCCCGGATTTCAGCAAATCCCGCTCCCAACCGCGCCCGGGCGGATACAATAACGCCGGCTTATGCGCCTTCCGGTCATCGAACCAACCACCGCCGCCCGCTTCGAAACCGGCCCCCGGTCCATCGGCGCTGTCCGCGTCCTCCGCATCAGCGTCACCGACCGCTGCAACTTCCGCTGTATCTACTGCATGCCCGAGGATGGTGTCCGCTGGCTCCCCAAGGACGACATTCTTTCCTTCGAGGAGATCGAGGAGACCGTCCGGGCGGCCATCGAGGTGCATGGCATCCGCCGATTCAAACTCACCGGCGGCGAACCCACCGTCCGCCATGGAATCGTCGACCTGGTCTGGCGTCTGCGAAGAATCGCCGGAATTGAAGACCTGTCTCTGACCACCAATGGCATGTTGCTCGAAGATCTGGCCGGTCCCCTGAAAGAAGCTGGCCTGGATCGGGTGACGGTCAGTGTCGATAGCCTTCACCCCGATCGATTCAAGCGCATCACCCGCACCGGAGACCTAAACGTCGTCCTGCGCGGCCTCGACCGCGCCGAGGACGTCGGCTTCCAGGCCCTGAAGATCAACTGCGTGACCATGCGCGGAACCAACGACGATGAAGTGGCCGATTTCGCGCGATTGAGCCTCCGCCGCAATCTCACGGTGCGATTCATCGAATACATGCCCCTCGGCGATGCCGTCCTCGTCCCCTCAGAACTGAAAAACTCGCTCCAGGGCCGCAAAGTGGATGACTCCGAAATCGGACCCGCCGGCGGCTGCGGCGCTCAGGATCGCGGCGACGCCTTGATCCCCGAAGGCGAAGTCCGCCAGCGTATCGAACGCGAGTTGGGCCCGCTTGACGCCGTCGATCGCGACAGCGAACCCGGCGTCGGCCCCGCAAATGTCTATCGCCTCGCCCACGGAAATCCGCGCGGCAGAATCGGCTTCATCAGCGCCATGTCCGCCCCATTCTGCGCCACCTGCAATCGCCTCCGCCTCACCGCCAACGGCGTCCTCCGCTCCTGCCTCTTCGAAGGCGGCGAAGTGGACATCCGCTCCATTCTAAGAGCCCAGAGCGAGGCCAATTCTCGCCGCCTCGCCCTCGGCCAGGCCATGGTCGATTGCGTCCGCCTCAAACCCGAAGTCCACTCCGCCCACGGCAACGAGCAAATGAGCCGCGTCGGCGGCTAATTCCCCAGCGGCGCCACCGCCCTCTGCAACGCCACCTCCCCCGTCCGCGCAATCAACTGATCCGCCAGCCGAATATTCAGCGACTCGCGCGCATTCTCCATCACCTTCATTTTCTCCCCATTTTCATTGGAATTCGTCGCCATCTTGGTCTGCTCCGTATCGGCCGACGCCACAAACAAAACCGATCCCGTGTGCGCATCGATCAGCGCCCCGGCCGCCTTCCCCACCGCCCGCACCTGCCGGCTCGGCACCACAAAAGCCCCCACAATCGTCAAATCGAGCACCTGGAGCGCATTCTCCCGCGTATAATTCTCAATCGACCCGCCATAGATAAACAAATAATCCAGCCCCAAATCCTCGGCCATGCGCTGCAACCGCGCCACCCGTTCCCGCGTAATCTGCCGCTCGGTAATGCTCAATCCACCCTGATGGGTATAACTCATATCCTCAAATATGGCCGGAATCCCCTCCACGCGCGCAAACATGTCCGTTTTCTGCCGCAAATGCCCCAGCATCGCCTGCGGCGGCGCCAACTCACCCACCTGGGCAATCGCCACCCGCATCGGCGCTACCAGCGCTGCTGCCTTCCCCTGCGGCCTGGGATTGTCATAAAGCGATAAAATGAACGCCGGATAACTCTGCGTCGGCGTCTCCCGCACCGACATCCCCGACGCGCATCCGCCCACCATCACCATCAACCCCGCGATTCCCAGATTACCAATTCTCATGGCAACTCCTCTATAATAAAAGTAGTAATCACAACCAATTCTGCGTAGGGTCTGCTTCAGCGGACGCTCTAACGTCGTCCGCTAAAGCGGACGCTACACAAACTTATTGCCGATCCGCTCTCTCAACCGCCTTTTGAGGCGTGCCCTCCCCCACCGTCGTCTCATACCGCACCCCCTCCGGCGCCGGCACAGGTACGTTAACTGTCGTCCCCACATTCCCCGCCGTCCTCTCCGAAGCATCCACCGCCAAAAACGCCGTATAAGGCGAAACCACCCCATACTCCATCGCCAGCGTCTTCACCTGCTGCGGCAGCTCGCGGTTCTCCTCCCAGACCGCCCGTCCCATCAAATCGGCGATTTTCGTCCGCGCCCATAGCACCGGCAGCGCGGGGCTGGTCGGCGCTGCATCAATCCGCACCGGCACGCTCACCACCTTCTCCTCCCCCGCCGCCTTCCCGCGAATCGTAATCGTCGAATCCGCACTCCCGTTAAATCTCCCCGTAAGAATCACCGGCCGCCCCACAAACAAATCCGGCACGCGGCTCGGATACACCTCGCGCACATCCAGCGTCCCCCAATCCACCCGCACATCCGTCATCGCCGGATGACTGACCCGCTCGAAAAACTGAGCCATCACCTGCTCCGGATTCTCATTCAGCCCCACATACGCCGCCGCCCCCCGCCCCATCCTCGCCATCTCGTTCATCAAAAACCGGTTCGGCGACGACCCCACGCCAAAGCTGAAAACCCGCGCTGGCCCCAAACAATTGTGCAGCTCGCGCAACGCTTCATCTTCATTGCCAATGAACCCATCCGTCAAAAACGCCACCAATCGCAATCGATTCGAATCCGGCGGAAAAAGCAGGCTCGCCCGCAGCCCATCCACCAGCATCGTCCCCCCTTCGGCCTGCATCCGCGCCAGGTGCTCCAGCGCCGCCTGAACGTTCCGCGGCGTCGCCGCCACCGGCTCCCGCGCGAATTTCGTCGGATGATCGCTGAAATTGATGATCTGAAAACTGTCCGCGCTGTTCATGTGCGTCAGCGCATACCGCATCGCCGCCTTCGACTGCTCAATCGGCCGCCCATCCATGCTCCCCGACGTATCCAGCGTAAAAACCATCTCCAGCGGCTGCCGCGGCGCATCCGCCAGCTCCCTGGGCGGCAAAATCATCAGCGTGAAATATCCCCCACGAGCATCGCGCGACGCAAAGAAAGCAGACTTGGGCGTCTTCCCCGCCACCTGATACCGCAACACAAAATCCTTGTTGGGAATCCTCTCCCCCGCCGCCAGCTTCACCTGCATCCGCCCCTCACCGCCCGGCGTGCGCTCGATGGCATGGGATGCGCATTCCACCTTCTCAATCGGCACTCCCGCATCCATCGCCACGCTCAGCGATATATCATGCCCGCTCCGCTCATTCGGCCGCAGATACTGAATCTCCGTTTTCTGCCCACTGCTCCCCCGCCCATCCCGCGACACCGCACCCACCCCTTCACCCGATCCCGCCGGATTAAATCTCGGCCCGATCACCATCGGAAACACAAATTCAAACGCCCCATCGTTGTAACCCAGCGTGTGGAAGTATCGCAAATTCACGTCAATCTTCTTCCCCGGCTCGATGTTGGCGACCTTCTGCGTGAAAATATTCGGCCGCTCCTGCGTCAGCAGCGTCGCCACATATCCCTGGCTTCGCGCCTCCTTATAAATCCGCTCCGCCTCCTCGCGCTCGCGGATGATCCCTCGAATCCTCCGCTCCCCGATGGTCATCACAAATTCGCTCACCGCCGCATTGTCCGGCAGCGGAAACACATAAACCGCCTCGATCTTCCCGCTGTACGGGTTCTCATATTGCTGCGTGACATCAACCGTCGCGATATACCCCGCGATCGACACCGCGACATTCGTGTGCTTCAGCGGCACCGGCGCCAGCTTCGTCTCATTCTCAACCTTCGCCGCCAGCACCCCGCCCCCCGGAATCATCTCGTCCCCCGCCAATGCCTGCTGTTTATCAGCGCGCCCGATGATCCACAGCTCCTCCCCCGGCTGCGACTCGATGACTCGTCTCATGGTTGGATCGAGCGCTGTGGGGTTCTTGGTGCTGACTCCGGGCATGGGACTGTAAAGTGTCGTCGCGTCGGCTTGGAAACGCGCACTGCTCTCTCGATACGCACTGGAGCATCCCACGATCACGGCGATGATCAGAGAAAACAGTCCCAAAAACGCTGCACAGAGATGGATATACCGGCGTTTCATTTCGCTTCTCCTTCACTCAAGCTGGCCTGGGCCGAAATCGGCTTGCCATCCTTGTTCCCCGCCACCACCAGGTTCACCGCATAAACAGGTTTCTGCGCCCCCGAGATGTGCAAATGCAGCCGCGCAACCCTCACTTTTCCCGCCGGCAGCCGGTCGCTGATGTTAAACGCCCCCACCACCACCCGATTGCTCTTCAACGCGGCCGGATCGTAATAAGGCGGATCCTGAAAATCGGCACTATCACCCCGCTCAATCCCCACAATTTCCACCTGTCCCCCCGTCGCCTTGAATTCCATCTGCCACGCCGCCAACGGCTCTCGCGCTGAATCGACATAAAGGTCGACCGTCCCAAATCGCGCGGGCGCTGGCGAGAGGGTCCGCGCCGGCGTCGGCCCCTGATCGACCGCGGCCATCAAAACCCCCACGAAAACCGCTGCGATGATGCAGCTCGTGGCACTCATCGAATCTCCTCCCCTTTGAGTTTCACCGCCGCCAGCGCGATCACATCCACATCCCTGCCATCAACCATCCCATCGTGGTTGAAATCCCACTCCCCCGCCATCGCCTCTTTCGCCGCCAGGCTCCGCGCCATCAGATACGCATCGAGAATGTCGATCTTCCCATCCCGATTCAGATCTTCCGCCGCCACCACCGCCGCCCCATTCTTCGCAGGCGGCTGATCCTGATGCGTCGTGCGCATCACGATCAGCACCACCGCCGCGGCCGCCGCCACCGATCCAATCGCATACCGCATCACCCATCGCATCCGCACCCGGCGAGCCATCTCCTCCCGGGCCGCCCCCAGAATCCGCTCATCCACCCCTCGCGAAATCGCCGGCCCGTTTCCATAAAGCGCTGACAGCCTCGCTCGAAGTTGAGGCGGCCCCCCCTCTTCCACCCACCGCTCGATGTTGTCGTCACGCCTGTTGTCCATGGATTCCTGCATCTCTAAAGCCTCCCAACCGCACCACAAGTTCACTCAAAAAATCTCCTCGTCCGCGGGTCCTCCGCCAGCATCTTTAAAGCATTGTGAAGACGCGACTTAACCGTCCCCAGGGGAATCGATAGCGCCCTGGCAATCTCCTCCAGACTCATCCCATCCACATACCGCATCAGCAACACCTCGCGATGCACCTCGCTCACCGCCGCCACCACCACCCGCAAATCCTCCACCCCTTCCCCCCGCCTATCCGCCGCCGGCGCAGGCATCATTTCCAGCGCCCCCATGTCCCCGCTCATCCGCCCCCGCTTCCGCCGAATCGCCAACGCCAGATGCTTCACCACCGAATAAAGAAACGTCGTCAGCCGCGCCCTCAGCACAAACCCCGGAAACTTCCTGTGCAAATACAAAAACGTCTCCTGCACCACATCCAACGCATCATTCTCCTCCCCACAAAACCGCCTCGCCAGCCGCGCCACCCAATCGCGATACCGAAAGTAGATCGCATCAAACGCAGAACCATCCCCCCCATTGAGTGCCTCCACCAACTCCTCATCACTCCGTGGATCCGATGCAGGCAAGTTTTCCCCTGACAAGAGTCCTCAATGACTCAATGATTCAATGATTAAATTCCACTATACTTCCCCACGCAATTTTTAAGGAACCACCATGCCCCATCTCCTCGGCATCGACATCGGCACCAGCGGCGCCAAAACCCTCATCTGCGACGAAAACGGCACAGTTCTGGCCACCGCCACCGCCGAACACCCGATCTCCTCCCCCAAACCCGGCTGGTCCGAACAAAATCCCGACGATTGGTGGCGCACCACCTGCAAAGCCACTCAGTCCGTGCTCAAAAAAGCCAAACTCCGCCCCACCGACATCGGCGGCGTCGGCCTCTCCGGCCAGATGCATGGCTCCGTCTTCCTCCCCGAAGCCTCCACCAAACCCCTCCGCCCCGCCCTCCTCTGGAACGACCAGCGCACCGCCAAACAATGCGACGAAATCACCGCCAAGGCCGGCGGCCGCGAAGCCCTCATCGACCTCGTCGCCAACCCCGCCCTCACCGGCTTCACCGCCCCCAAAATCCTCTGGGTCCGCGAAAATGAACCGAAAATTTACGAAAAAACCCGCCACATCCTCCTCCCCAAGGACTACATCCGCTATCGCATGACCGGCCAGTATGCCACCGAAGTCTCCGATGCTTCCGGCACACTTTTGCTCGATGTGAAAAACCGCGTCTGGTCAGACCGCCTCCTCGAACTCCTCCAGATCGACAAAGCCTTCCTCCCCAGCATGCACGAATCCTATGAAGTGACCGGAAAAATCAGCGCGACAGTCGCCAAAGAACTCGGCCTCATCGCCGGCATCCCCGTCGTCGGCGGCGGCGGCGATCAACCCGCCGGCGCTGTCGGCAACGGCATCGTCGCCTCCGGCATCGTCTCCGCCACCCTCGGCACTTCCGGCGTCGTCTTCGCCCACAGCGAAGAGCCCACCCTCGACCCCAAAGGCCGCGTCCACACCATGTGTCACGCCGTCCCCGGCAAATGGTGCATCTTCGGCTGCATGCTCTCCGCCGGCGGCTCCTTCCAATGGTTCCGCAACCAGCTCGGCCACGACGAAGTCCACGCCGCCAAGCGCCGCCGCGTCGATCCCTACGAGCTGTTAATCAAAGAAGCCGAAAAATCCGAAGTCGGCTCCGGCGGCCTCTTTTTCCTCCCCTATCTCACCGGCGAGCGCTGCCCCCACCCCGACCCCTGCGCCCGCGGCGGCTGGATCGGCCTCACCGCCCGCACCCTCCGCCGCGACATGATCCGCTCCCTCCTCGAAGGCGTCACCTTCGGCATGCGCGACGCCCTAGAAATCATGCGCGAGATGAACATCCCCATCAAAGAAGTCCGCGCCTCCGGCGGCGGCGCACGCAGCCAATTCTGGCGCCAACTCCAGGCCGACATCTACAACACCCCCCTCGTCACCACCAACGCCTCCGAAGGCCCCGCCTACGGCGTCGCCCTCCTCGCCGGCGTCGGAACCGGCGTCTGGAAATCTGTCGAAGAAGCGTGCAGACACTCTATTAAACAAACCGAAAAAATCTCCCCCAATAAACGCGCCAACTCCCGCTACGAACCCCTCTACACCATCTACCGCAACCTCTACGATGATTTAAAGGACCGTTTCAAAGAAATCTCCATCCTAAGCTGCTGAAAACCAGCTATAATTCCACTAGTTTTCGCCGGTGACCGTCCATGAGCATCGCCACAACCCATCCAAAGATCTTCTGGGCGCCAGGCGCCCCTCTCCCGCGCGGCCTGCGCATGTCCGAAGAGGATTTCCTCCAGTGGGCAAAGGATATCAGGGCCGAATGGGTCGAAGGAAAAGTCATCGTGATGGCGCCGGCAAATTTCCAGCACAACGACATCAACTGGTGGCTCCTCACCCTTTTAAAAGTTTACGTCGAGAGCAAAAATCTTGGCATCGCTGGCTCTGACTTTTATGTACGTCTCACCAAACCCCGAAATCAGTTGCGCGTCCCCGACATCTACTTCGTCTCACACGCCCGCCGTGAAATTCTAAAACACACCCGCACCGAAGGCCCCCCGACCTCCTCATGGAAATCATCTCCCCCGACAGCGGCGCCCGTGACTGGCGCGAAAAATACAATGACTACCAGGCCGCCGGCGTCCGTGAATACTGGATCGTCGACCCCGCCGGCCAGGCCATCGAAGCCTACTCTCTCGGCCCCGACGCTAAATACTCCCGCCTCGACGATAAGGACGACCGCATCAACTCCACCATCGTCCCCGGCTGGTACATCAAACCCTCCTGGCTCTGGCAGGAAAAACGCCCGAGCGTCCTCGATGTCCTCGCCGAACTCGGCGTGAAATAGCGGCCTTTTGCCTCACGCCGCCGCCCGCTTGGATCGCTTGCGCCTGCGCATATCGCGCCGCGCCAGGTCCAGACGGTAATTCATCTCCAGGTTCATCCAAAATTCAGGCGAGGTGCCCAAAGCGCGTGCCAGAGCCAGAGCTGTGGCAGCGGTGATCTGCTTGCGTCCGCGAATGATCTCGTTCACCGCCTGAAACGGCCGGTCAATGCGTTGGGCCAGTTCCTTCTGCGTCCATCCGCGAGCCTCGATCTCTTCGCGAAGGATCTCTCCGGGAGGAACCAGGCGGAATGGTCGGGGATTTGCGATCGATCGCATTAAGACCTCCTAATGGTAGTCAGCGATTTCGATGATCCATATGAGCGTGCCGTCAGCATCATGTTCCACAGACAGAATCAGACGCCACTGCTGATTCAATCGTATCGATCGCTGACCCTTGCGGTCGCCCTTGAGCTTCTCAAAGTGCATTCCTTTTTGCGCATACAGATCGCGCTCATCGGTGGCGGCGTCGATTCGAACCAACGCTCGCACAAAGGCGTCCACGACCTCCCGGCTGAATCGTTTGCCGCCGCGGCCCGTGGTATACAACACCTCGAGTTTCGGGTCCGCGAATCGAAATCGCACAGGTGGAGTATATCATCATTCACCCCAAAGGTGAATCGCTAGGCAACAGAAACTTTAGCGCAGCCAAACCGTCTCAGTTTATTATGCCAACACGTTTTTTTGCTCGATCCTTCTTCTACTCGCTCGTTTCAGTCTCGCCGCCACCCTCCGCGCCCCAAACGCCGAAGTCCGCTACGACGGCATCAATGAAAAACAAGCCAACTCCATCGCCCACACCCTCTCCGCCGCCCACCAGGTCTACCTCGAAGACTTCGCCTCCGACATGCCCCAAACATCCTCGCCACCATCGCGATGAAGCCCCTCACCATGCCCCCTACCAACTCGCCCCACCAGCACTCAGGCCGCGCGCAACGGGGCAAGCTTCCCTTTGATCATCGCCTCGGCCTCGCCCGCCGGAACCGGCCGCCCCAGGAAATAACCCTGCGCATAGTCGCAATCCAGCGCCTGTAGCATCGTCACCTGCTCCGCCGTCTCCACACCTTCGGCCACCAGTTTCATGCCCAGGTTGTGGGCCAGATTCACAATGGCATTCACCACCGCCGCGTAATCACGCCGCTCGCTCAGATCGGTCACAAAGGTTCGATCGATCTTCAACACGTTCAGGGGCAGGCGGTGCAGACAACTCAGGGAGGAGTATCCCGTGCCGAAATCATCCATGTGCAATTCAACGCCAATGTCGCGGATCTGTTTCATGATCGCGGCGCCGCGCTCAAAGTCCTTCATGGTCGCGTTCTCGGTGATCTCCAGCGCGATGCAGGAGGGCGAAACGCCGCATTCCCAAATCAGTTGCGCTACATCCTCGGCCAGCGACGGCCAGGCAAATTGCCTTCTGGAAACGTTGACGCTCATCGAGAGCTGGCCAAGGTGCGGATAACTCGTCTGCCACGCTCGCAATTGCCCAAACGCCTCCCGCATCACCCACATCCCTATGGGCAGGATCAGGCCCGTCTCCTCAGCTATGGGAATGAACGTCGCCGGCGGAATCCTGCCCCGCTCCGGGTGGTTCCACCGCAACAGCGCCTCGAAGCCCATCAGCTCCCTGTTTTCCAAATCAATAATCGGTTGGTAATGCAGTTGAAACTGTCCCAGGTCAATCGCTCGCCTCAGCTCATTTTCGATCACCAACCGCTGCATGGCCGCCTGGTGCATGTCCGGATCGAACATCATGTACTGCGCCTTGCCGGCCGCCTTGGCCCGATACATGGCGGCATCCGCGTCGCGCACCACCGCCTCCGCGCCGGCGTATGCGAACCCCGAGGTCGTGATCCCGATGCTCGCGGTGCTGTGTACTTTCCGTCCATTCAGTTCATAAGGCGCCGCCAGCACGTTCAGACATTGCTCCGCCACTTTCGTCGCGTCTGCCGGCTCCTTGATGTTCTCCAGCAGCAGCACAAACTCATCTCCCCCCAGCCGTGTAGCAGCACAGGTCATCCCGGTCGTCGCGCCAATCTGATGGCGCAAATCCGTCAGCCGCGCCGCAATCGCCATCAGCAGCAAATCACCCGCCTCGTGGCCAAGGCTGTCGTTGATCACCTTGAAGTTGTCAAAGTCCAGGAACAGCACCGCGAAACGATAGCCGCTCTCCACGCGGCTGCGCTCCAGGCACCCTCTCAACTGCTCGTAAAGCCAGGCACGATTGTTCAACCCTGTCAGCTTGTCGTGAAGGGCTAGGTGACGCAGCTCGCTGGTGCGCTGTTCGACCATCTGCTCGAGCTGATCCATCTTCAGCGAGGCATCGCGCTTCAGGGACCACTTCTCGGTCAGCGCCGCGGCCAGTTGCGCCACCTCAACCGCGTCAAACGGCTTCTTGAGCATCAGCAGCCGGTCGGTTGCGCCAAGCTGCGCTGTGATGTCCTCCCACGTATGGTCGGAGTAAGCCGTGCAGATCACCACTTGCAGCTCCGGGTCCTTCTCCCACAGGCATTGAATCGTCTTCACCCCATCCCACCCCGGCGGCATCCGCATGTCGATGAAGGCCATCGCATAAGGCCGCCCTGCACTCAGCGATGTTTCAACCTTCTCCAGCGCCTCCCGTCCCTGGCTGGCCGAATCGATCTCAAATGGCGGCGCCGGCGCCGGCGCCGGCGCGCCCCCAAACAATTCCGCTTCAACCGCCGCCAGCTTGGCGGACGATGAATCGACTGAAATCGCCTTGCGATAATCAGCGTGAATGGCATCGTTGTCGTCAACGATGAGGATTCGGCGATTGACCCGGCTTATCTCTGACATGTGACCGGCTCATTCTGCTGGACAGGAACTTCCAGCGTAAATACCGCCCCCTTGCCGTGCCCTTCGCTGGCAGCGCGGAGACTCCCGC
>DASYUA010000106.1:0-3435 GCA_036001665.1 Tepidisphaeraceae bacterium | reverse complement strand
CCCAATCCACCGCTTCGCATCCGTCCCCCAGCTTCCATAAGCCGCCCCCGGAATATAAATCGACACCCCATCGCTTCCCGCCCCATCCGTCGCAAACTCCTGCCCAAACCGATCCCACGTGTGCCCCCACGGATTCACCAGCCCGCGCGTCAGCACCTCCAATTCCATCGTCCGCGGCCGAAATCTCCACGTCCCGCTCCCCGACAATCTCCTCGGCCCCCACGGCGTCTCTATATGACTGTGAATGTAAATCGACTGATTGAAATAAAGCTGTCCATCCGGCCCCCACCTCAGCGTGTGAATCGTGTGATGCGTATCCTCCGTCCCAAACCCCGACAACACCACCCGCCTCACATCCGCCTTCCCATCCCCATCCGTATCCTTAAAGTGCAGCAGCTCCGTCGAAGCCCCCACATAAACTCCCCCATCCCCAAACGCCACCCCCTCCGGAACATAAAGCCCCTCCGCAAAAACCTTCCCCGCCTCCGCCTTCCCATCTCCATCCTTGTCCTCCAGCACGATGATCTTGTCGTCCGCCACCTCCCCCGGCCGAATCTGCGGATACAGCGTTGACGATGTCACCCACAACCGCCCCCCCGAATCAAAATTCATCCCAATCGGCTTGGCAATCAGCGGATCGGCCGCAAACAGCGTCACCTCAAACCCATCCGCCACCTTAAACGCCGCCCGTTCCACCTCCGGATCAGGAACCTTCTCCTGCGCCATCACGCCGGAGGTAGCAGTCATCAGGATCAATGCAACTTTGATCAATCTCATCATTCCCTCACTGGCTAACGGGGTGGCATGGGCAGACGTACTCGTTTGCCCGTGTCTTTGTAGTGCAAACGTCATTTCATCGCACGCAACTTCGCAATCTCCGTCTCTTTCCCCTCAATGAACTTATCAAACTGCGGAATCTCCACCGCATTCCTCCCCTGCTCGTGCTTCCTGCCATGGAAAATGTACATGTCGTTCTGCGGCCTATACCTATCGAAGAAAAACACGTTCTTCTGCCCAATCCCCCGCCGCAAATCCTCCGTCTTCCCATCGTTGAACTCTCCCCTGGCATTGATTGGCAATCGCCACGGATCGACCTTCACCCCCAACTGCTTCAAAATCTCCATCGTCGCCAGAAAATACCCCGAGCTGTTCAGATGAATCCCATTCTCCGTGATGGGCCCCCTGAAATTCTCTTTCGCCCCCGACAACGGACCAAAAAGATTCACAAACGCCGCCCCGCGCTTCTCTGCAATCCCCCCAATCGCCTCCGTGTACATCTTCAATTGCCTGTTATGCGCCTCCGGATCAGGCAGCGGCCTTCCCAAATCCTCATGCGCAATCGGCGAGATGAGAATCAGCCGCGCCTTCGTCGGCGCCAGCGCATCCAGCAGCTTGCCATACCCATCCACAAAGCGGGACAGTCCTGCTTCTCCCTCAAATGACTCATTCATCCCATAAGCCACAAACAAAACCGTCGGCTTCAGGTCCTTCACGTATTCGACCAAAAGGTCAAATCCCTTGTTGGGCGCCGAGCCAGCGCGCGAAGGCACAAACACCGTATCCCCGCTCCACCCCATGTTCCGAAATCTCACATTCCTCTCCGGCCACGCCACCGTCAGCAACGTCTCCAGATAGTTGTACTGAATGTCCCTCTCCACAAACGTGTTCCCAATGAACACCACCCGATCCCCATCCACCAACTCAAACTTCGGCGCACCGCAAGCGGTCGCCGCCACAAACAGCACCATCATCAGCCCATATTTCATTCTCGTTTCCTCCGCGATTCGCTCCATGATACCGATCCACCCAATTCCGTATAGAATCCCCCCATGTCCTCGCCAACGCCAAAGCCACGCATCCTCACTGGTGATACACCCACCGGCCGCCTTCATTTAGGCCATTACGTCGGCTCCGTCGAAAATCGCCTGGCCATGCAGGACCAGTACGACTGCTATTTCATCATCGCCAACAAACACGCCTTCACCACCCGCGCCAGCAAACCCGACGAAATCCGCCAATCCGTCCTCGACATCGCCACCGACTACCTCGCCTGCGGCATCGACCCCAGCAAGAGCAAGATGTTCATCCAGTCCGAAATCCCCGCCATCGACGAGCTCACCTTCTTCTTCTCCATGCTCATCCCCTTCAACCGCGTCATGCGCAACCCCACCCTCAAGGATGAAATCCGCGACAAGGACCTCGGCGAAAATTACCCCTTCGGCTTCCCCCTCTACGCCGTCGGCCAAACCGCCGACATCCTCGCCTTCCGCCCCGTCTTCGTCCCCGTCGGTGAAGACCAACTCCCCCACCTGGAATTGACCCGCGAAGTCGCCCGCAAATTCAACCAACTCTATTGCAACGTCGATCCCCAGACCGAAGACAAGGATTATCTCAATAAAGGCGCCCTCTTCCCCATCATCCAGCCCAAACTCGGCCGCGTTCACCGCCTCGTCGGCCTCGGCCCCCCCGGCCCCGACGGCAACCTCCTCAAGATGTCCAAATCCCTCAACAACGCCATCTTCCTCTCCGACGACCCCGACACCGTCCAGAAAAAAGTCATGTCCATGTACACCGACCCCAAGCGCATCCGCGTCACCGACCCCGGCGAAACCTCCCCCCAAAAAAACCCCCTCTGGGCCTTCCACGAAACCTTCAACCCCGACCAATCCTGGGTGAAGGAGCAACAAGAAGCCTACCGAACCGGAAAAGTCGGCGACGTCCTCATCAAGAAAAAACTCATCGAAGTCCTCAACACCCTGATCGACCCCATCCGAACCCGCCGCAAACAATTCGAACAAAATCCCGCCGACGTCCTCGA
Source organism: Tepidisphaeraceae bacterium (assembly GCA_036001665.1). GTDB lineage: Bacteria > Planctomycetota > Phycisphaerae > Tepidisphaerales > Tepidisphaeraceae > JBGPEF01. Next base: position 617 of record DASYUA010000106.1, on the reverse strand, counting down.
CGCCCTCAAACTCGGCACCACCAAAGCGAACGAGCTAGCCGAAGAAACTCTTGCTCTGGCTAAGAAAGCCATGCACCAGGACTACTTCCCCCGCCATCTGCGAATATAATTGTCGTATGCGACGAGGTTGGAAACGCCGCGCGATAATCGGTTTCATTGCGCTCGCCACAATGGCGGTGGCTCTGACATTACCTATTGGTGGCCGGAAGCTGGTCGGCTTCAACTATCGTGCCGTGGTGGATACCGAATTCACCGCCTGTCCTGAACGCGTAGTCGAGCAATCTGGTGACGTAATCACCTTAACCACCGGTGAACGCTTCAAAGTTCATGGCCTTCCGCCCGGGGGCCTGAACAACGCACTCCAGCAATGCGGCTCATTCGTCAAAGTCGATCGTGAACACCGGTACCTCTCAGTTAGAAGGCACGCCGACATTTGCGGGCATAAGGCCGATCATGCTCAATGGATCACAATCCCCTTGCGGGCCACTGAGAAAGTTCAGACATATCTCGCAGTGGAATTGGCCGATCTCCAGCCCCTCTCTAAAGCCAGCGAGAAATGATTCCCGAGTTGCGCAGTGAAACAAGTTGGCCTTCGTGCCTTCGTGCCTTCGTGTCTT